>JAYTMG010000323.1:0-27268 GCA_043728745.1 Verrucomicrobiaceae bacterium | reverse complement strand
GACGACGAGCGGCGGGATGAGCCACGGCGAGCAGTATTGCCGCGCGCAGATCGCGAAGCGGCGGCCGCGCGAGCGCGCCGGGTGGCTGGCAAATTATCTGCCGCAAAAGGCGGTGCTCGATGCGCAGGCCGCGTGCGGTTTTCGCTGCCCGAGCCAGATCATTGCGAATGCCTGCGCGTCGGGCACGAATGCGGTCGGGCACGCCTTCCAGCTCATCCGCGCGGGCAGGCACACGCGCGTGCTCTGCGGAGGCTACGATGCGCTCTCGGAGATGGTCTTCGTCGGCTTCGATTCGCTCCAGGCCTCGACGCCGGAGAAGATCCGCCCCTTTGATCGGGACCGCACCGGCCTCGTGCTCGGGGAAGGCGCGGCGCTGCTCGCTCTCGAGGAGCTGGAGTCGGCGCAACGTCGCGGTGCGCCCATCCTTGCGGAGATCACGGGCTACGGCATCTCGACGGACAATCATCACCTCACCCAGCCGCACCCGAGCGGGATCGGCCCCGAGATGGCGATGACTCGCGCGCTCGCAGACGCCCGGCGATCGCCCGGCGACATCGATTACATCAACGCCCACGGCACCGCGACGATCTTCAACGACAGCAGCGAAGGTGTGGCCATCGGCAAGGTTTTCGGTCCGCGCGTGCCGGTAAGTTCCACGAAAGGAATGATGGGCCACTCGCTCGGCGCGGCGGGCGCGATCGAGGCAGTCTTCTGCATTCTGGCGCTAAACGAGCAGTTCCTCCCGCCGAATATCAATTACCGCGAAGCCGATCCGGCGTTCGATTTGAACATCGTCGCCAATGCTTCGCGCGGCGCTGAAGTGCGCGCTGTGCTTTCCAACTCGTTCGGTTTTGGCGGCACAAATGCGTCGATCATTTTGGAGGCCGCACGATGACCACGCTCACGAGTCGCATCCTCGGCACCGGCATCGTCACACCGCACGGCACGAGCGTCGCCTTTTCCACCGAGCCGCCGCCGGTCGCGGAAGTCACCAATCCTGAAACCGGACGCAAACACCTCATCGCCACAGTGCCTGCGGCATTCAGCGCACACCTTTCGCGCGAGCCGCGACTTCGGCGCGCGAGCAATATCAGTATGCTTGCCGCCACTGCTGCGCAGGCTGCCATCGGGCGGAGCGGCATCGCGCCGGACAGCCGCACGGCGCTCGTAGTCGGGGTATCGAACGGCTGCGCGCAATACACTCGGCGGTTTTACGAACAGATCGTCAAAACCGGCGCGAACACCGCAAGCCCCCTGCTCTTCCCCGAGACCGTCCACAATGCGCCGGCGAGCCATCTCGCATCAATGCTGAAGCTCGACGGCGCGACCTACACGCTGATCGGCGACGCAACCGTCGGACTGCAAGCGCTGCATTTCGCGAATCAACTTCTGGCGATGCGCGACGCGGAAAATGTGATTGTCGTGGCTGCGGAGGAGCTCGACTGGATTCTCGCGGAAGGCCACCAGCTTTGGAGACTCACCAGCCGCATCGGCACATGCCGTCCTTACGATGGAGGCGGAACATTGCTCGCAGAAGGCGCAGCGGCAGTCGTCGTTTCGCTGGACGGATATTCCACAAAACTCACGACGACTCCCGGCCAAACCATCCCCAACCGCCGACACGCGACCGCCGCCCTGCGCGCAAGCATCGAGGCACTCGGCGGTCCTGCGCCGGACCACATCGTCGATGGCGCAAACGGCACATGGCTCGACGCCTCATTCGCCGAATTCAGTCCGGTCGATCTCCGCATTTCGCCGAAAGCGAACATCGGCGAAGCGATCGGCGCATCAGCCCTGCAACAAGTCGTCCTCGCCACCACGCTCGGCGGACGGACGCTCGTTCCAGCGCTGGGCTGGAATCAGCAAGCGGCGGCGGCAATTGTTGAGACTTAAATGCACGACGGGGGAAAACAATCGTCACGCCCCTGCATCTCGTGGCACTGAATAGCGCAGTGAAATTATCCACCATCGCAGCCACACTCGCCGAACTCGGCGCGAAGCCGACGCAGAGCCTCGGGCAGAATTTTCTGCACGATCAAAACATGGCACGCTGGATCATCGAGCAAGTCGGCATCGGCGAGGGCGAGCCGTGGCTGGAGATCGGGCCGGGGCTTGGGGCGCTGACCGAGTATGCGCTGGAGCGATCGAAGAACGGCATTTTGCTGGAAAAAGATGACCGCATTATCGGATGGCTGCGGAAGCAGTTTCCGGCGCTCGATGTGGTGCATGGCGATGCGCTGGAGTTTGACCCTCGGGGACTATTTGAGCGCGGGCCGGTGAAGGTGTTTGGCAATCTGCCGTATTACGTTTCCAGCCAGCTCATGTTTCTCTTCGCCTCGGAGCCGAGCCCGGCGAGCGGGATGGTCTTCACGCTCCAGCGCGAGCTCGCCGAGCGGATGTGCGCGAAGCCGGGCACGAAGGAATATGGCGCAATCACGATCCTCATCGGACGGCGATGGAAGGCGAAGCTTCTGCGTCTTTTGCCGCCGCATCTTTTTACGCCGGTGCCGAAGGTCGAGTCTGCGGTCATCAGCCTCACGCCTCGCGACGACGGTGCGCTGCCGGAGTGCGATGGCGCGCTGTTTACCAAGCTCGTGAAAGCCGCGTTCAGCCAACGCCGGAAGCAAATGAAAAAGCTTCTCCAGCTCGACCGCTGGCCGGAACTCTGCGCCGCCGTCGGCATCCCGGAGACTGCGCGCGCTGAGGAATTGAGCCTCGCGCAATGGGTGACGCTCACGAACTTTGCGGCTGGCGCAACTGCGGATCATTCGACCAAGGCGCAGGATTTGACCGGCGAGATTTTCGATGTGGTGGATGAAAACGACAGCGTGATCGGCCAGCGCCCTCGCGGCGAAGTGCATCGCGAGAAACTCCGGCATCGGGCAGTCCACATTTTCGTCTTCAACAAACGCGGTGAGCTTTTTCTCCAGCGTCGTTCGCAATGGAAAGACATGCACCCGCGCGATTGGGACTCGAGCGCGGCGGGCCATGTGAACTCGGGCGATGATTACGCAGGCACGGCACCGCGTGAGCTGGAGGAGGAACTCGGAGTGAGCGCGCCGCTTGCAGAAATCGGCTCCGTTTCCGCGTGTGCGGGCACGGGCTGGGAGTTTGTGAAGATTTATCGCGCGCAGCATGAGGGGCCATTTCGCCTGCCGCCTGCGGAGATCGAGTGCGGTGGCTTTTTCACCCTTGAGCAAATCGACCGCTGGATCGCGGCGCGGCCCGGCGATTTTGCAAATGGGTTTTTGGAGTGCTTCAAAACTGTGAGACAGGGACTTGTATGAGATTTTCGGTCTATGAGCTGGCACGCTCACTGATTATTACGACGCCGCTATGGATGTAGCCGTCATTATCCGATTCAAAAACAGTGCGAACACGCTCCCCAAAGTGCTCGCCGCTCTCGCTGCACAGACGCTGAAGCCGGCACAGATTATCGGCGTGGATACGGGCAGCACGGACGGTTCGGACGCGCTCATCCGCGAGGCTGGCGGCACGGTCGTCCGCTGGGAAGAGCGCTATCACCACGCGCGTTGCTTGAATTTCGGGATCTCGAAATGCACCGAGGAAGCGGTCTTGATTCTCAGCTCCCACACCGTGCTGCATGATCCGACGACGCTCGCTTCGATGCTCGACGCGCTGAAGCTCCACGGCACCGCGTGCGTGAGTGGAAAATGGAAGATCCGCGATGACTGGAGCGATGCGATCACTTGGCCGGAACTGGAGCGCACCGGCCTCCGCTTTTGTTCCATTTACTCAAACAGCTTCGGAATGATCCGGCGGGAGCTTTGGGAGCAGTGCAAGTTCGACGAATCCATCGTGACGATGGAGGACTACGCGTGGGCGCTGGAGCAAGTGCGGGCGGGGCATACGTGCCGTCGGCTGGAGTTCCGGTTCAGCTACCAGCGCAGCGCGCATAATCGCGATTATTCGTTCGCCGCAGTCACATTTCACCTCGCGCGGCGACACGGACTTCGCGTCGGCTGGCTCGGGCGGAAAGCGACCGTCGCAGCGATTGCGAGGGGCATTCTCCGGCGCGGAAAAGTGTCGCTCAAGACGCACATCGGGCGCTTGAAAGCGAGCTTCTCTAAGGCTTGTCCTTCGGCGGAGCGGTAGGCTCCATGCGGGCGGCGATCCACTTCGCCGCAAGGTCGCCGAGAAACGGCTTGGCCAGCCCGCCGGCAAATTTCAGCACGCCCCACGCGGCCCCCAGCTTCCCGGTCGCGCCGCTCGCTTGATCGACGAAGACCGTGGTTTTTCTTGCAGGTAATTTCGAGAGCAAGAGCCCGAAAATCGCGGCTCCACCCAGCCAGATCGGGCGGTTTTTTTTGAAGCTTTCTTTCGCCCGCGCCGACACGTCGAATTTCCGCCGCACGTCCTCACCCGCTTCCGCGATCTTCGCGCGGGCGGCGTCGAGTTCGGCTATCAGTGCTGCTTTGTCGTCATCGCTCATGGTTTCTCCTTCTCCAGCCATTCCCGGTCTTTTTGAAACTCCGCAGTCGTGAGCGGGAAAAAACCTTTTCCGCCGCGGGACCGCAGCACCAATCCCAGCCCGACCGCCACTGCGAAATGCACCGCCGCCATGATCAGCGACGCCCATATCCAGCCATACTCGCCCATTGCCAGCGCGAGTAAAAAGACCACTGCCAGACAAAGAAAAAGCCAACCAAAGATCCCGACGAAAAGCGCCGCGCCAGCGAGCAGGAGAATTTTTCCCACTTCCACGGAGGCTTCCTTTCCCTCCAAAGATGCCAGCCGGAGCCGGGCGGACGCATACCCCGCACAAGCCGCAAAAAATGCGCGCAAGGGGCGGACGATCCCCGCCGTTTCCGTTTCCGGCGTTTGATCTGGTTCAGCCATCGCGTTTTACTTCCGGCAGAGCAGGCCGAGGACAAAACCCACGCCCACTGCGGCCAACACACTCTTGGCCGGATTCTTCCGGACGTAGTGCTCGGCATCTTGCTGCCAGTCGCGCGCCATGCCTTTCCATTCACCGGCGACTTCGTTGGCGCGATCTTTGATCTCCTTTGCAGCTTCCGCTGCGGCATCCCGCACATCAGCCGCGGCTGCGCGCAGGTGCTCCTGTGAGGATTCGAGGTGGTGTTTGCTGTTATCGGGATTTTTTGCTGAGTCGCTCATTTTTGCCGGAAGATTATACGGGCTTTCGTCAGGTCGTAAGGAGAAAGTTCAAGTTCCACTCTATCGCCGGGAATAATGCGGATGAAATTCTTGCGCATCTTGCCGGAAATGTGCGCCAAGAGCGTGTGCCCGTTGGTTAATTCCACTCGGAACATCGTCCCGGGAAGCACTTCTTTTACGATGCCCGTCTGCTGGATTGTCTCTTCTTTTGCCATGCGGAGCCAAAAAGTACCAGCTTCACCGCCCGACTTCAAGCCGTGATCGTCGGCAGAAAAAACGTCCCGGCTGGAAGACAGCCGGGACGTTCTGATGGGAAACACCTCTCATGTTTCGAGCGCTTCCGAAGCGCTGGCGGGGTAACTACAGTTTCGACTCGTATTCAACCAACCGGCCAAAGGCTTCCAGGAAATCCTGAAAAGCCGCCGCCGGCACCATGACGGTATCCCGCCGACCACCGACATCCTCGGTGATCTTCAGGAAACGGCCACGCTGGTTTTCTTTCAAGTCGAGGAAGAATACTTTGCGATCGATCGTCACTTTTTCAGTTGCGATTGGTTCGCTGGCCATCCTCGGTCCGGAGTTGTCTTGCATGTGTTCGTCTCTAGGTATCATGTCTTTTCTCACTTCCCAGGCTCGACCATCGAGCCCCGGTTCACGTGAAGACTGGCACCGTATTCATACGTATGTTTCGCGCAACAGGGAAGATGACTTTTCTTCCAGCCGACGAAAAACGGAGCGCGACGGCCCTACGTGACAAACCATTTTCGAATCGAAAGTTTTCCTTTACAGCGAGTTACGCGATGTAGAAAACCGCGCGCGCAAATCGGGGCACCCCCGAGATGTAGTCACCAAAAAAACCAAACCAAATACACATGACCAAAGTCCAAACTCTCGCCATCGCCTTCGCTGCGATGGCAGTCGTCGCTCCGAGCCAGGCTCAGAGCATCAAATCCGAAAACTCCAAGCTCCGCGCTGAAAACGAAGCCCTTCGCTCCGAAGTCGCCAAGCTCAAGAAGGTAACCCCAAAGAACGAGTGGGTTCGCCAGCTCAGCGCCGGGCTTATCCTCACAAGCGGCAATAACGACACGCTCACCGTGAGCGGCGGCATCAGCGCCGAAAAGGAAACCGACAACGATAAATTCAAAGCGTTCATCACCGGCGCGTATGGAGAGGCCAACGACACGAAGAACACCGAGTTCATCCGCGCTGGCGTCGGCTATCAGAAGGACTTCAGCAAATTTGCATACTGGTATGCCGCTCTCGGCATGGAGCATGACGAAGTGGCAGGACTCGATTTCCGCCTCAGCGTCGGACCCGGCGTCGGCTTTCACCTCGTGAAAACAGACAACGTCGAGTTCAACGTCGAAGCAGGTCTCGCGTACTACCACGAGAAGTATAAGTTCGTCTCCACGACCAACGAAGATTCGCTCCGCGCTCGTATCGGTGAGTCCTTCACCTACAAGTTCGCACAGGGTGCCAAGTTCTACCAGAGCGCCGAAATCGCCAGCGACGTGAGCGACACCGGCAACTACATCGCCAACTTCGAAGCCGGAATCGAGAGCACACTGACCGATAACCTCAAAGTGCGTCTCTCCTTCCTCGATCGGTATGTTGCAGAGCCGCCGCTCGGCCTGGACAAAAACGACATCCAGCTCACTTCCTCGATCGTCCTCGGTTTCTAAATCGAACGAACGAGTGATTTACCAAGAGGGCGGCCACCTTGACGGGTGGCCGCCCTTGATATTTGCTGGCACGAGAGTCGCTTGAAGCTGCTGCCAGCAGAATCAGACATTTTTTCATCAAAGCCCATGAGTTTCCAGCAACCTTTAACTTTCGACCCACACTACATGGAGCGCGTGTGGGGAGGGCGCAGGCTCGGCACAAAGTTGCAAAGAAAACTGCCCACCTCCGGGCCCATCGGCGAAAGCTGGGAACTCGTCGATCGCGAGGACGTCCAGAGCGTTGTAAACCAAGGCGACCTCGAAGGAATCACCCTCCACGAACTCTGGATCACCATGCGGGAATCCGTGTTCGGCGCAGACATCCCCGATTCCCCGCGCTTCCCGCTGCTCGCAAAACTTCTGGATGCTACCGACACTCTTTCCGTCCAAGTCCACCCACCCGAACACAAAGCTGCCGAGCTAAACGGCGAGCCAAAAACCGAGATGTGGTTTCTCCTCGATGCGGAGCCTGGAGCATCCCTTTATGCGGGCTTCCGGGGCGGCGTTCACCAACAGACCTTTGAGGAAGGTCTCTCGACCGGGGATGTCGAGCGCCTCCTTCATAAAATCCCGGTAAAGGCGGGCGACGCCATGTTTATCCCAAGCGGCCGATGCCACGCAATTGGGGCGGGATGTTTGATCATCGAAATCCAGCAGAACAGCGACACGACTTATCGTGTTTTTGATTGGAACCGCACCGGCCTCGACGGAAAATCGCGGGAGCTCCACATCGGCGAATCGCTCGACTCCATTGATTTTACCGACCACGAGCCTTCGCTGATCGAGCAGAGCGCCGAGGTTCTGGTCAATTGCCCGTTTTTCCAAGTCGAGCGCTGGAGTCTGGACTTCGCCCGTGCGGATCAATCCAAGCGGGGCGTTATTTTCACCGTGATTTTCGGAGAGGTCGTATGCGGCGGGCGCTCCTTTCGGGCGGGAGATTTCTTTCTCCTCCCCGCCGTTGCCGAGGATCGGGCACTCGTCCCCGCAGAACCCGGCACCGAAGTTCTGAGGACCACCATTCCGTAGTCGCGCCGAACGGATTGCCCAAAGATACAGGCAAGACACGTTGACTCCGGCCCCACGCGTGCTCCAATCAGGCAAATCGGGAATACCATTTGCGTATTCCTGTAACTTGGATACTTCTCCAATATACCACATGAAAACACTCCGCCCTACTCAGATCATCACGCTCTCGTTGTCTCTACTCGCAGTCCTCTGCTGGTGGAGTCTCTCGCCGCGCACGAACTCGCCCGAAATCGCACAGTCATCGCACCAAGCCCCGATTTCAGAAGTGCCGACGCCCATCACCGAACCGTTGCTGCGGCCTTCCACGAAGACTGCTTCCATTGATCCGGTCGTCGCGTTTGGCTCTTGGACACAGCGATACATGGCCGCTCCGCTCGAAAAGCGTGCGGCATTGACCGGTGAAGGTGTAAAGCTGGCGACGGAGCGGCGGCCCGTTTTTAGGGACATCATCCGCACCAATCCTGAGCAGGCTTTGCGTGAAGCGGTGCCGATGGTGGTGCGGCAGTCGCTTCCTCATCAAGTGGTAGCGATGCTGGAAGAGCGAGTGAACCGGCGTGGGGCGATTCGCGTCTATCAAGGAGTTGGTCTCGATAATTCAGGACCGGCGCCGACTCATCGCATCGCCGAATTGGAAAACGGAAAGACTTATAAGGCGCATGTTTATGGGCGTCGGACGGAGTCGGTTTTGTGGGTGCCGAATGCTTCGGTGAATGGTGTGGCGATTGAAAATGATCTCGCTGTGAACGAGCAGCCAGCGCGGGTTTTGGAGGTGGGCGAGCGGCCTGATTTGTCGTTGCCCGCAGTGGCTATTTGTCCGGTGTCGGGGAAAAATTCGATCCCGGAAGAAGACAAGGGCAAGACGATCACGGAGGCGACTCCGGCGCTGGAGGCTTATGGCGAAATCATTTATTTGTGCGACGGGAGCCACACGATGATTCATCAGCAGACGCTGATTTACGGCGAAGGTACTTCGGGCGGGGCGATGACTTTTACGGGGATTTTGCCGGCGGTGCCGACGCCTTCGATTGGCAATATCAAGGTGCTCGTGATCCCAATGACTTTTCAGGATCAAAACGACACGCCGTCCACGGAATCCGCGCTCTATAATATGATGCGCAATGTCGGCGATCATTACGCGAAGGCTTCGTATGGCAAGCTGACGCTCACGACGACGGTGACTCCGGGAGTGACGGTTCCGCACTCGGAGGCGTGGTATATTCAAAAAGATTCGTCGAACGGCGGGCCCATCGACGGCCTCGGGCTGGAGCACAGCCACGCTCGCTCTGAGGTTCGCAAGCTGGGCTTTGATGACGATGAATACGATTGCGTGGTGGTGCGGCTGAAAGGCGGCGCGCGGCCTGCGGGCGGCTGGGGCGGCGGAAAAAGTGTGTGGATTTATGGCGACGATGTGAGCGTTACCGCGCATGAAATCGGCCACGTTTTCGGCCTCGCTCATGCGAACTATTGGGACACGGCGGGCACGAGCGCAATCGGCGTCGGCGCGAACGGCGAATACGGCGGATACTACGATGTAATGGGCGGCGTGGGCGTTCCGACCGGGCATTACAACGCGCAGGGGAAAAACCAAATTCGCTGGCTGCCAAATGATTTCGTGACGGAGACGACGACGAGCGGGCTTTACCGAATCTTCGCGCAAGACCAGGCGGTTCTCGATCCGGGAAAGCGGTTCGCTTTGAAAATTCGGAAGGACAATTTGCGCACGTATTGGGGCGAATTGCGCGGGCTTTATACGGGGAATACGACGGACACTTGGGCGGATAAAGGGCTCATCCTCGGCTGGAAATATCCGGCCGGCGGCGGCTCGAACATTCAGCTCATCGACACGACGCCGGGCTCGGCTTTTGGAAAAACGGATTCGCCGATCAGCCTTGGGCGGACGTTCTCGGATACCGATGCGGGCATTCACATGACGACGGTCGCGGTGAATGCGGCGACGGCGTCGAGCCCGAAAAGCGTGGATGTGCAGGTCCACTTCGGCGACTTCGCGGGGAACAATGCGCCGACGCTTTCGCTCGCGGCTTCGTCGAATGTTGTGCCTACGAATGTGCCGGTCACTTTCACCGCGACGGCTGCGGATGCTGATAGCGACGCGCTCGCGTATTCGTGGCAGCATTTTGGCGACACGAGTTATCGGACGATTCATCCGAATGCGCCGGTCATCACGCGCACATTTCCGACTTCGGGAACTTACGTGGTGACTTGCACGGTGTCGGACATGAAAGGCGGCAGCGCCACGCGCAGTCAGGTGATCACAGTGGGCAGCGGCGGTGGGAGATTTAACATCAGCGGTCGCGTGACATTTGGCGGACAAGGGCTCGCCGAAGTCATCGTAAATGCGAACGGTGTGAACGGCGTGGAGACGGATTCGGATGGGTATTACACGATTCCGAATTTGGCGGTCGGCACTTACATCATGACGCCGCTGCGCTACGGCTACACGTTCGGCGAGCTGTTTAATAATAGCGTGACGGTCGGTCCGAATTTCTCCGGCGCAAACTTCGAGGCGGACTCGACGCCGCGCGTGATGCTTGCTGCGAGCGTCCCTATTTGTGCGGAAGGCAGCGCGACGCCGGGGAAATTTCTCATCACTCGGACAGGCGATCTCTCGCAGCCGTTGACGGTGAATCTCACGCCGTTTTCCGGCACGGCGGCGGCGGCGGATTACGCAGCGACACCGGCTCCGGCTTCGGGCTCGCAAGGGCGATTCACGGTCACGATTCCTGCAAATGCAAACGAACTCGAAGTGCTCATCGCGCCAGCAGACG
Source organism: Verrucomicrobiaceae bacterium (assembly GCA_043728745.1). Lineage (GTDB taxonomy): Bacteria > Verrucomicrobiota > Verrucomicrobiia > Chthoniobacterales > Chthoniobacteraceae > SXWH01. The sequence continues at coordinate 16,596 of JAYTMG010000323.1, read as the reverse complement.
ACACGGCTGCGGAAGGGCCGGAGGCACTCATCGTTTCGCTCGTCGCGGGCGATGGATACTTGGTCGCAGGCGCAGGGACGGCAACGCTCACCATCGACGACAACGACACGGCGCTGCCGAAAGTCAGTATGGTCGTGGCGGAGGCGAAGACCATCGAAGGCACGGGAACTCCGGCGACGATTACAGTCCGTCGCACGGGCGAAACCACGGCGGAGCTTGCTGTAAATTACAGCATCGGCGGCTCGGCGACGAATGGCACGGACTACACGACTTTGAGCGGAACGGTGTCGATTCCTGTCGGCGCAGCGTCGGCGGTTGTGGCGGTTTCTTCGCTCAACGATGCAGCGTCGGAAACACTGGAGACGATCATTTTACAAACCACGGCGAACGCTGCGTACGTCATCGATCCGAGCGCGGCTTCGGCGACGGTTTCCTTGGTGGATGATGATTTGCAAATCCTCACCGTCGAAGCGACGGACGCTGTCGGCGTGGAGAAGGATCTCGCGATTCCCGCCACTGCTGCGGACACGGCGACGTTCTTGATTTCGCGTGCTGGCGATACGGCGTTGCCGCTCACGGTTTACTACGCGGTGGCGGGTTCGATTTCCGGCGGCATGGCGACTGCGCTGCATGGCGTGGACTACGAAGCGCTGCCGGGCGTGTTGATTATTCCTGCCGGACAGTCGAGCGCGGCGGTGGCGATCATCCCGCGTTGGGACGGCATCGGCGAGGCTGCGGAAAGCGTGACGCTGCAACTCGGCGCGGGTCCGACGAATTATCAACTCGGCGTGGCGAACACGGCGTCGATCACGATTCAGGATGCGGGCGATCCGCCTTATGTGGAAGTCATCGGCGTGGATAACGCAGTCGAGGGCGGAACGGTGGGTCGCTTTCGCTTTTCGCTCAAGGGTTCATCGGCCACGCCGGTGATTGTAAATTACACGATCAGCGGGACGGCGACGAGCGTGACGGACTTCGCCGCGCTGTCCGGCACGGTGAGTATTCCGGGCAATGGAATCAATACGGTGGAAGTAACCGCGACTGCGGTGAACGACACGGAAGCGGAGGATCTGGAGACGATCATTCTTACGATCACGCCGTCGGCGAGCTACGGGATTTACGCGCCGAGCACGAGCGCGATGATCCAGTTGCGCGACGACGAGCAGCCGACGGTTTATGCGGATGCGAGCAGCTCGAACTATCCGCCGAGCATTACGGAAAACGGAACAGGCGGCGTGTTCTACCTCTCGCGCACGGGCAGCACTACTGCATCGCTCGATGTAAATTACACGGTGTCCGGCACCGCGCTGAACGGCACCGACTACACGACGGTGAGCGGCACGGCGACGATTGCCGCAGGCGCGCAGGGCGTGGACGTGCAAATCACGCCGACCAACGACACGATTGCGGAAGGCGTGGAGACGGTGACGCTCACGCTCACTGCGGGCGCTTACGGTCGCGGGACGCCGGCGACTTTTTACATCACGGATAATGAAACGCCCGCTGTGTCCGTGCAATTTTCCACGCCGAGTACGGCTGCATTGGAAAGCGTGGGGGCATTGAATATCCCGGTGACGCTCAGCGCGACGAGCGGTGCGCCGGTGACGGTCGAGTATCTCGTGGACCGCAGCACGCACGACACTGCGAGCACGACCGGCACAGCGCCGCCGCCGCTTCCGTATTGGGTCCGCACGTCGCTCGTGGGCGGTGTGGTGACGAGCTCCATCTCGCCGGACGGCGTGGCGTGGACGACCGTCGGCACGCAGAACATCACCTTTAATACAGCGAGCTACATGGCCGGTCTTTTTGTCTGCTCTTTTAATACCTCCACGCTCAGCACGGCGACGTTTGATAATGTGAGCATCACGGGGCTCTCCGCTGGCGGCACGCAGGGCGCGTTCACCGGTGCGGAGGTCGGCGCGTCTGCGCCTGTGGGAAGTTCGTCCGTCGCGGGCAGCGTCTATACCGTGAACGGCGGCGGCGACAATGTGACCGGCACGACGGACCAAGGCCGGTTCGCGTATTGGCCGATCACTGCGAGTGCAAATTGCACGATCACCGCGCGGGTCATCAGCCAGACAAACACAAACGCCAGCGCGACTGCGGGCGTGATGATTCGGCAGAGCACGACGAACAACGTCGTGCGCGCATATACAAACGCGACGCCGTCCACGGGCTTTGAGTTTCGCTATCGCACAGCCGCTGCCGCTGCGGAGGCAAAGGTCACACTCACTCCGCCGACAAACATCTGGGTGCGGCTCCAGCGCACGGGCGGAAATGTGAGCGCGTTTCAGTCCGGCGACGGCACGATTTGGACGCAAGTCGGCTCGACGATCCCGCTCGCAATGGGCGTGGAAGTCTCGGCGGGACTCGCGATGTCTTCCGGCGCGGAAGGCACGCTGGCGACTGCGCAGCTCGATAATGTGACGCTTTCGCCCGGACCACTCGGCGCGCTGGAAGGTCGCACCGTCGGGCTCTCCGCGACGCAAGGAACGGGCAGCGAAGCGGGCGGCGTTTATTCGCTCGCGGCTTCGGGCGATGGATTCAACGGCACGGGCGACGATGGCTTTTTCCTCACGCATCCAGTCGCGGGAGATTTCACGATCACGGCACGCATTCTTTCGAGCACCGGACCAGGCACCACGCAAGCCGGGCTCATGCTCCGGCAGACGCTGGACCGCCGCGCACGCATGGCGTTTGTCGGCGGGCGGGCAGGCGTCGCGCCGTCGTTTGTATGGCGGCACACCGGCACGGGCACAGCGCTCGGCACGGGCATCGACTTCACGCTTGCTTCGGGGATGCTCACTTTTGCGCCGGGCTCCACGCTGGAAAATATCCCGCTCACCATCGTGAACGACAACCTCGCGGAGCAGGACGAAACCATCACCATCACGCTGCGCAACGCCAATGGCGCAGCGCTCGGCACTGCACAACACGCAGTCGCGATCTCGGATGATGACACGCCGCCGCCGCTTGCGTTTGTGGGCTTTGCGGCAGCATCGAGCACCGTTTTAGAAAACGCGGGAACTGTGCAAGTGCCCATCGTTCTCAGCGTCGCGCCGACTGCGAGTGTGTCGGTGGATTACGCGCTGACGGCGGGAACTGCGGATGCGGCGGACTTCACCGTGGCGACGGGAACGCTCACGTTTGCAGCGGGGCAGACGGTCGCGTATGTGCCCGTCGCAATCACGGACGACGCGATCATCGAGGTGGCGGAAAATTTGAACATCACGCTCAGCGCTCCGGTGAGTTGTGCGCTCGGTTCGCTGTCTGCCCACGTGCTCACGATCACGGACGACGACAGCGCGATTATCACCGTCACGTCTGCATCGCCGACTGCGGCGGAAGGCGGCGCGACTGCGACTGCGACGTTCACGCGCACAGGGCCGACGACCAGCGCGCTCACCGTCACGTATTCACGCACCGGCACAGCTTCTAGCGCGTCGGATTACACCGGCACGACGGGCAGCGTCACGATTCCGATTGGCGCGGCGAGCGCGAACGTCGTGCTCACTCCCGTGCAGGATGCGACGTCCGAAGGCACTGAAACCGCCATCTTCACTGTGACCGCTGGCGCAGGCTACGTCGCGGGCACGCCGTCCGCCGTGACGCTCTCGCTTTTGGACGACGACCGAAACACCGTGACCATCACCGCGAGCACGCCGACCGCTGTGGAAGGCGGCGCTTCCGGGCAACTCACCGTCTCGCGCACCGGCAGCACGACGGCGTCGCTCACGGTCTCGATGACCGTCACCGGCACCGCGACAAACGTCACCGATTACGCGACGACGCCGACTTCCATCACGAGCCTCGTTTTATCTGCGGGCCAAGCTTCGCGGACGATCCCAGTCGCGCCGGTCAACGACGCACTGGTGGAAGGAACCGAAGTGATGACTGTGCAAATCAACGCCGGCACTTACGACATCGGCGGCGATGGATACGCGACGATCACGTTGCTCGATAACGATGTGCCGCCCACGATTTTCGTCAGCTCGCCCGGCGCGCAAGGCGTCGTCGTCTCGCCCGCAAACGGCCTGCGACTCGTCGCCACAATGACCGATGACAATCTCCCGCAAGTCGCCACGGCGACGTGGAGCAAAGTCGCCGGTCCGGGCGCAGTGACATTCACTCCCGCGACGAGCACCGACGGGATTTCAAACGCGACGTTCTCCGCGCCGGGCGCGTATTTGCTGCGCGTCACCGCGAACGACGGGCAATTTACCGTGAGCGATCAAATCACCGTGAACGTCGGCGGAACCGCTGCGCTCGTGCCTTCCGATTGGATCAGCGCGGACATGGGACCGGCGACGTATCGCGGGTTCTCGGGCTCGACCGATGGCACTTGGGTGCTCACTGGCGCAGGCTCGGGCTACGCCACGACTTCGGACCGCGCACACACCGTCACGCGCCCGGTCGTCGGAAACGGCGCACTCGTCGCACGACTCACGTCTTTAAATACAAACGGCCAGACCGCTGCGGAAGCGGGCATCACCATCCGCGACACCATGCACCGCAACGCGCGTCGCGCCGCTCTGGAATGGAGCGCGAGCGGGCAGACGCTGCGCTTTCGCACACGCACGACGAGCAGCACCGCCGATACTTCGGTGAGCGTCGCGGGCCTAGCGCTCCCGCTCTGGCTCAAGCTCGAACGCGATGCCGCGACGGATACGATCACCGCTTCCTACGCCACGATTGAGGGCGCATGGATCGCCATCGGCACGCCGTCCGTCATCGCGATGGACGACGGTGCCGACTACAGCCTCTCATGCAACAGCGGCAGCGACACCGTCCCGTCTTCGGCTGTTTTCGACAGCGTCGCGCTCACACCCGCCGCCGCTGGCACCGCAGTGCTGCTCGAAGACTTCGGCTCTGGAACGCAGACCGGCACTTACGCCTACGACCTCGCGACGAATAAACACACGCTCAGCGGACAACCCGGCGGGCTCGATAGCGCAGCCATTTTTCGCGGCGAGCAAGTCAGCGGCGACTTCATCCTCACCGTGCTGCAACTCGACGCCACCTCCGGCGCAGACAGCGCGTATTCCGGCGTGATGATTCGCGATAGCATGGACAACGGCGCGATGGCCTTCGTCGGGCGCAATCCATTCGGCGCATACTCATCATTTGTGTGGCGCACCAATGCGACCGGCAGCACCGGCGGGCTCAACGGAATCACGCAAAAAACGCGCTGGCTGCGACTCGTCCGTCGCGGCAACCAAGTCACCGCATTTCACGCCCCAAACAACGCCGGCGTCCCCGGCACATGGGCGCAACTCGGCCAGCCGCAATCCGTCTTCATGACCCCAAGCGTCATGGCCGGCCTCGCAGTCTGCAACGGCGCAGGCGTCGGATTAAACGTCGCGCAATTCACCAGCCTCAGCATCGTCCCGCTAAACACCGCGCCCATCGTGGATACCGGCACACTGCCCGGCACAATCACCTCGCCGCTCGCGCTCACCGGCAGCGTGCTCGACGACGGCTTGCCCGATCCTTTCACCGCGACCTGGAGCGCACTCACCGGTTCCGTCACATTTGCAAACGCCGCCGCACCAAGCACCACCGCCACATTCAGCGCAATCGGCAACTACGCCCTGCGCCTCACCGCGACCGACGGAATCGCCACAACATTCGACGACCTCGCATTCACGTACACCACGCCATTCGGCACATGGCAGACCGCAAACTTCGCCGGCGGTTCCACAAATCCCAACGCCGCCCCACTGCTCGACCCCGACCTCGACGGCATCGTAAACCTCATCGAATACGCCACCGGCACAAACCCCAACGCCAACAGCGCAAACCCCGCCATCGTGAGCAAAGTGAACATCAGCGGAGCCGACTACATCCGAGTGACCATCACCAAAAACCCAACCGCCAACGACGTCACGACAACCGTGCAATCAAGCACCACCCTCGACGCAGGCTCATGGGGAACCAACGGCTTCATCATCGAAAGCGAAACAACCACCGGCATCACAATCCGCGAAACCACACCAATCGGGACGACGCAAAAACGCTTCTACCGCGCGAGCGTGACGCAGCCGTAGCTCGACATTCCGATGTCGAGTCGCGCGTTCTCTCGGCATCGCGTAACAGGCTGGGGTCAGGCTGCTAAAAGCGTCAAATCTGTGCGGTGGGAAACCCATTTTCATTGGACTCCGTGATTGCATGGAGGCCGTGGTGGTGATTTAATACTCGCATGAGCTTGGAACTCTTGAAGCAAGAAGCTGCGGCTTTAGATGATACTTCTCGTAAGGAGTTGTTTTCGTTTCTGATCTCGCTGCGAGAGCAACAGTGGGCTGGGCAAGCGCGTAAAATGGCCAGCGCCCTAGATGACCCGAATCCGAATCGGTGGATTACGCTCGATGAGCTTCAGTCTCGACTCGACCAAATCCCCGAGCCGCCAGAGAATTGAAGCCGAGGCTGTTGATTGATTCGGCGGTGCTTGAGTTTATCGGACTGCTACGCAAGAGAGATCGCGTTTTCTTACTCGCTCGTTTTGAGGCTATACGGGACTTTCCGGGTCGGCACGCCGATTATCGCACGACGGACTCCACGGGGCGTGAGCTGGACGGTCATATCGCAGGTTCGTTTGCTATCGTCTTTTGGGATGATTTTCCCGATCGCCATGTGAAAATACTCGGGGTGATGTGGGCGGACACGGTGTTGTGAAATCTGTAAAACAGCGGTGCCAGACTGATAGTTCGCGCAGAACCAACGTCCCGGAGGGACCGGATGAGAATAGCCCGGCGTTTCAACGCCGGGAACTACGGCAAAAGGGAATCGAGTCCCGAAGGGACGGCTGAACCCGCCGTCAGGGGGAATTCTCAGTCGTCCCATTCGGGACTGCTTCTTCTCCAACCAAATCCCGGCACTAAAGTGCCGGGCTATTCTCACTCTGTCCCTTCGGGACGCCCTACTTCGACTGTTGCCTGTTTTCAGCGCGAAGTAATAGACTTTCAGCGGTTCCTCACGGAATCGCTCGGCGCGTCTTGAGGTTGAAGCGCGCGCCGTTCTTCAAAAGCGTTTCCGTGGGAACGCTGGTTTTTTCGCCGGTGGAAACTGGGCTCGTCGCGTCGAAGAACGTCACTCCGTTTTCTCCAACGACCGTAGCGATCTCACCTTTCACCACGATTGAGGTGTCTTCATCGACTCCGATCCCAAGTAGTTTCGGGTGACGCAGGACCAAGTTGCCGAACTCCACCTCCCGCTGCCGTTGCCGAAAATGCGCGTCGAGAATGACTCCGGTCAGCAGACCTAGTCCGCGATTGTAGAGTGGGAACTCCAATTGTTTCGCAGTCTCGGGATTTCCACGGACAAGAAACTCACTGGCCAACTGACATCCCGCCGAACTCCCACCGAATACGCCACCTCGCTGGAGGAGCGCATGAATCTTTTTCTGCACCTGTGTGTTTTCGTAGGCTTCCATCACCCGATAGGTCCGCCCTCCATCGATCCAGAAGCCAGTGGCTTCATCCAACATTTTGAGGATTCGTTTATCGCTGTCGGCCACGGCTGGATCGCGAGTATGCAGGACTCTCACGTGCTTGCAACCGAGCGCGGTCAACTTGCGGGCTGAGTAGGACTTGGCCTCGTCGTCTCCGGGGGTTGGGATGCACACGATACGGGCCTCTTTTCCTCCTGCTGCTTCGATGAACAGATTGAAGGTCTCGTCGCTCACGCCCCCGCCACCGCTGAGGATCAATGTTCCCTTCTCAGGGCTGGTAAAATCCGGCTTGAATGGTTCCGGGCTGAATCTGCTTTTCCTGATCGCGGTGATGAATCCAGGTCCCTCAAACGGGGAATCGCGATCGATGTTGGTGAGCGTCTCTTTCACTGGTTCGCCTTGGAAGGGGGAAATGACCATCCGAACCGGAAAATTGCCGTGCGACGTAGCAGTTCTTCCTTCAGGAAGGATCAATGCTGTTTCGTCCGGAACCAGCCAGTGAACCATGCCTTTTTCAAAGGGAGCTGCCTCGAGCGATTTGAGTTTTTCTTCCTTCACTGGGTTCATTCGGCAGTGGGGAATCAATTGCAGCCCCGCCCATGAGCTTCCCTCACTGATCGACAGCATCTGAGTGGCCCAAGTCCCTGCCGCTCCGACGACCGTTCCTTGCTCGAAAACCTCTCGAACCATCAGAGCCGCATACTTCTCTGCTGAGGGAGGGCTAGTCAGGTCCAGCCAGACCCCGCTGCATTCCTTGACTCGATCTCGGATGCCATTGGGGATTTTTCGGAGCGAATCGGCGGATGAACAATCCACCAGCTCCACCTTGTCACCCACGAGTGCCTTCAGGGTCTTAAATGCCCGTTGCTTTGGGTTGTCGCTGAAGACCATCAGGAATTGGTCAGAAGTGGAATCCTCGACCCGAGCCAAGTGCGCAAATGACTTCAAAATATCGTCTGGAAACTCTCCCGCCCCGCACAAGACGAGCGAACCGCGCCGAATATCGTAGGCTCTTGCCGGTTTGATGCCGTTCGCATCGCGTTCGGCGTCGGGCACGGCATAGCCGGGGATCGCCTCGTGCTTGCAGTTGATGTGACGCCAGTGCTCTACCAACTCTGCCAACTTCTTCTCGTCCATCTTGTAATGCACGGCGGCAGCTTTGAGCAGGTCGTCGCCCGTGGCGCTGCGCTTCCTCGCATCCTTCAGGAATGGTTGAACTTCCGACAGGGGTTTGTTCTCAGCGCGGTTAAGCACGTTCGAAATGACATCTTCCATGAACCCGACGCCCTTCAAGTCCAGTTTGCACCGTGGGCTTGCGGACGGCTTTGGTTTCGTCGTCGCAGTTGGATCGGCAGCGCTGGTGGCGGGGTTGGTTTTCGGGACGACGTTTCCGCTCGGCGCTGACGTCAATGGGGCCGGTGCTGTCGGCGGTGAGACCTGCGCAAAGGCGGCGGTGATACTTGCGAGTAGAATGAATAGTCGTGTTTTCATAACGCCGCCACTTTGCTACATCGCCGGAAACCTTGCGTCAACCGCAGGCCTCTGGCGTGTAAATTCTGCGTAAATCGTGCGGGGGCCGAGGTGAGTTCGCCGACTTGCGGGCGATGGCGTTTCGGTGCGGTGGCTTTCTACCAAACCAACGGAATCCCGTAGGCGGGAAACTCTCCGTCGGACGAGACGAGGTGTAGGTTTTCGGTCTGCGCTTGGGCGAGGATGACGCGAGCCAAATGAGGGCGCAGGTGTCGAGCAGGAGATTCACAAAAGGCCGAGGGATTTCATTCCTGCTTCATCGAGCGCGGCGAACGAGGCGTCGTCCCACTTTACGGGGGCCGAGGTGAGTTCGCCGACTTGTGGGCGATGGCGTTTCGGTGGGTGGGGAAAGGGCACGATGCGGGCGACGGCTTCGGTTCCTTTGCGGAGGATGACTTCTTCGCCGCGCTCCACGCGAATGAGCAATTGGGCGAGGTGTGTCTCGGCATATTGAACGGTTGTCTCCATGCGTGGAAGCTCGCCGAACCAGCGAGCAGGGTCAAGCGAGCAGGGTCAAGCGAGCGGTTTTCGCGGCTTGCGCGTGGGCGGGTGTGAGGCTGGCTACGACATCGTCTTTGCCCGTACCGAAGGCGAGCTATCCGCCATCCGCTGGATCAAAGCCCCGTCGTCGAAGTAGGCGCAGTGTCTCCATCGGCGGCGGGTTTGATTTCGAGTTTGTCCCAGCCATCGCGTCCCAGCGCGTTCAGCGTCGCGAGATTCCGCTCGTAGATGCTCTCTGCGGCTGGAAAGGCGCTCACCACCGCCGTGATGCTCGCTTCGCGCAGCACATGAAGCGTGGGATACGGCGCGCGGTTGGTGAAGTTACCGAGCGCCTCGGGTTCCGCGTCGGCAAACTGAAAGTCGGGATGAAAGCTCGCGATTTGGAACACACCTTCAAACCCCGCCTTCCGCAGCGCCGCTTCCGTGCGCGGGAGGAAACTCTGGAATGCGAAAAACTCCTGCAAAATATCGGGATGAATCAGCAGGGTATTGTCCGTCACATCCGCCGGGGTTTTCGCCAAGTGATCCAGTTCCGCCCGCAGGTCCGAGAGCAACTGGTCCTCTGTTTTCGCCCGGCTCACGACGTAACGCACCTGCCCCCGACGTTCGACAGCTTTCGCAAAAGGGCACAGATTCAGCCCGATGACCGCTCGCTCCACCCAATGCACGGTGGCGGCAATGATAACCGCATCTTCGCTCACTGGCAGAGCCCGCCAGACGCGACGGCAAGTTGACGTTGAAAGTAATCCATATTCCAGCGCGGAGATTACACCGTGGGGAATGGCGAGCAAGGGCGCAGCCGACGACTGCGCGATCAGGCCGTGATCGAAAGTGGAGCGATGCCAATGGTCTGCAAGTCATTGCTGCGTATGTCACGAGGTGGTTCGGAATTCTGAACGCTTTCCGTGAGAAGCACGCGCTCGGAGCGAGATTGCAAATCTCGCCTACGTTGGGCGCATCCCGCTCGGTGCGCGTAAAAACATACGCTTGGCCTTGCTGGCACAAATGGTGAACGTCGTTTGCTTTCCGCCGAACTCGCGGCATCGTGGGTGCGTCGCGCACTACCATGAAAACCATTCGCTTTATCGCCGCCCTACTCTGCCTCGTTTCATCGGGTCTTGCCCAGCTTGTGCGGCAGGCGAATACGACTCTTGCACTGCCTGCGCAGCTTCCGGCGGCGACGGGCTATGTGACGGAGAATGCGCTCGGAGCGCTGACTTTTGCTGCGCCCATCGATGTCGCTTCGCCGCCCGGCGTGACGAATCGGCTGTTTGTCGTTGAGCGCGGGGCGGGCATTCAAATCGTGAATCTGGACACGCTGACGAAGTCCACATTCCTCGATCTCGCGGCGCACCTCACGGCGCAGGGTCGTCCGCTCACGACGAGCAGTGAGTGTGGAATTCTGTCGATGGCGTTTCATCCGAACTACAATCAAAACGGCTACTTTTACGTCTTTTACAGCATCCGCATTAGCAGCCTGACATACCAGCGCGTCGCCCGATTTACGGCCACGGGGACGGCGGGAAATTTCAACGCCGCGACGACTGCTTCCGGGGCCACGGAATCGCCGCTCATCACGCAGCGCGACCAGCAGGATAATCACAACGGCGGGGATTTGGCGTTCGGGCCGGACGGGTATCTTTATATTTCCGTGGGCGATGAGGGTATGCAGTACGATGGCAGCGACAACGCACGGCGGATCGCGAAAGATTTTCTGGGCCACATTTTGCGCGTCGATGTGGACTCGAAGCCGGGTTCAGTCGCGCCGAATCCACATGATGAAAGCAGCACCGGGACCGTCGGCGACAGCGCGATCACGGCGGGGAGCTACCGCATTCCGCCGGACAATCCATTCGTCGTGCTGGCGCAGGGCGCGGGCAATGCGACTTACAACGGCTACACGTTTGCGAAGACGGCGATTCGCACGGAGATTTTCTCGGTCGGCTATCGCAATCCTTGGCGGATGAGTTTCGATCCTCTCACGGGGCGCTTGTTTGTCGCCGATGTCGGGCAGGATAATTACGAGGAAGTGAGCATCGTCACGAGCGGCATGAATGCAGGCTGGAGCTGGCGTGAGGGGAAGCACACTCACACTCCCGCAGTGGCTCCGTCCACCCCGCCCGTGGGCTGGGTATCGACCGATCCCATTTACGAATACGACCACACGAACGACGGCGGCGGCAGTGGGAATGATGCGGTGATTTACGGCACGTCCATCACCGGAGGCGTCGTGTGTCGCGGCGACCGATTGCCAGAGCTTTTCGGCAAGTATCTTTTTTGCGACTACAATACGGGCTTCATCGTTGCGCTCACCGAGCAGCCGGGCGGCTCGTGGACGGGCGTGCGGCTCGCGACCGACGCCGGCGTTTCCGGCTGGGGCTACGATCCGCGGAACGACGATGGGCTGATGTGCGATATCACTGCCGGCCAAGTAAAGCGCCTCGCCCGCAGCGGCAGCACGGGCACAGCGCCGCCCGCGACGCTCTCGGCGACTGGCGCATTTGCAAATCTCGCTACGCTCACGCCGAACGCCGGCATCGTCGCGTATGCGCCGAACGTATCTTTTTGGAGCGACTACGCGGTCAAGTCGCGGTGGTTTTCGATCAAGAATCTCACGGACACCGTGGGCTTTTCTGCGGATGGAAATTGGGCGCTCCCGACCGGCATGGTGTGGGTGAAGCACTTCGACTTTGATACGACTCGCGGCAATTCCGCGACGCGACGGAAACTCGAAACACGTATCCTCGTGAAGACGCCGACGGACGTGTACGGGCTGAGCTACAAATGGCGCGCGGACCAAAGCGACGCCGACCTTGTCGCCGAGGACGGACTGAGCGAGCTCGTCCCATCGAGCAATCCTGCGCAGACGTGGCGTTACCCGAGCCGGACGGAATGCCGCATTTGCCACACGCAAGTGGGCGGCTATGCGCTGAGTTTTAATACGCGGCAGTTAAACCGCGATCAGCTCTTCGGGTCGCAGACGCTCAATCAAATCAGCGCGCTGAGCGGGGCGGGATATTTTGCATCGACAGTGAGCGGTGTGAGCAATCTCCCCGCTTTCGCCGCAACGGGCGATGCGACGGCTTCGCGCGAATGGCGGGTGCGCTCTTACCTCGCGGTGAACTGCATCCAGTGCCATCAGCCCGGCGGTGCGTCCACCGGCACTTGGGACGCGCGGGCGACCACACCGACCGACCTCGCCAACCTCATCAGCGGTCCGCTCGTGAATGACGGCGGCGACCCCACGAATCGCTGGTGCCTCGCGGGCGACACGGCGCACTCAATGATCCTCAAGCGTCTCGCCGGCGCGGGCGTCCCTCGGATGCCGCAGCTCGGCAGCAACGAGCGCGACCTCGCAGCCGAACAGCTCATCGCCGACTGGATCACGCTCGACTTGCCGGGACGGCGGACTTTCGCGCAATGGCAGACGACGAACTTCCCCGGCGGCGGCGCAAATTCCCTGCCCGATGCGGACCCGGATGCGGATGGGCAAACCAACCGTCTGGAGTTCTTGCTCGGCGAAAATCCGCTCGCCACGAACCCGGCGTATCTGCCGCAAAGCAGTGTGAACGGTGCGATGTTCTCGCTCTCATTCACGCATCCGCCGAACCGTTCTGCGCTCGTGGAAACGACGACCGATTTCAGCGCGTGGACGCTGTGGAATGTTCCGGGCAATATGCCGTTCTTTCCCAGCTCGATGCAAACGCGGACGCTCAATGGACCGTTCGACGCCACGGGGCGCTTCTTCCGCTTGAGGCTGGCCGAGCCTTAATCGAGGGGCGGCTACTGTGCAGCGATGAAGGCTTTCGCGGCCTCGCGCACTTCGTTGTCAGGATCGGTGCGCGCCACTTTCTTCACGAGCGCGACGGCTCGCGGGTCTTCGATTCGCCCGACCACGCCGAGCGCGGCGCTGCGGACGTTGCGCGCCTGACCCACGAGGGCTGAAGCGAGCAAGGAGAGCTTGCCATCGAGCTCTGTGCCGAAGTCCGTATCGCCCAGCGCGGCGATGAGCGCCTCGCGTTCATCGGGATGGCGGGAGCGATGAAAGAGCGTGACAATTTCCCGAAGGGACGCCGCGTCGTCCATTGATGCAATCGAGCGGGCGAGGTCTCCACGTTCGCGCACGTTTTCAATCCGCAAGTAATCTGCAACGAGTTCGGGAGTTTGGATGATTCGCGGACGCGCGACCGCTGATCGAGCGTGTTGAGTATCGGGGCTCTCACGTATTGAGTCCGGCTCGTAACTGCGCACCACGGGTCCGGCGGAGGACTGATCGCGGACAATTTCGGGGCGGACCGTGACAGGCGCAGGAACATTGGGAGCATCGGGCTCCGCAGGACCAGATGTCGCCCAAAAGGCGCACACCGCCATCAACAAAATGAAGAAAGCGATCCAGACAGGAAATAATGTGCGATTTGAAACCATCTACTTCTGTGAATAAGCATTGACCGTGGATAATAACCAGTTCCAATCGTCCACGCTTAGACGGTTCGCAAATAAGCCGCCTACCCAAACAACAAACAACCAAATCCAGCTAAATCCATGAAAACATCATCGATACTACTCGGAACAGTTGCCGCCCTCGGGTTCGCTCTGTCCGCAATCGCAGCCGACCACGCAGATGCGCCCACCGTGGGCGGAGACCAAGGCGCAGACCTCGCCGACGTCTATGCGTTTCTCGATCCAACCAACAACGACAATGTCGTTCTCATCAACACCCTCCGCGGATTTATCGTTCCTGGTGAGGCTGGCAACTTTGCCATCTTCGACGAAAATGTTCGCTACACATTTCAGATCGAGAACACCGGCGACTCTACGCCGGACATGTTCATCGATGTGAACTTCAACAACCGGCTCGTTCCGGTCATCGACAAAAAAGGACTGAAGAACGGAGACCCCGGTTTCGTCGCGCCTGAGATCACCGGACTCAAAGGAGTCCTGCGCACTCAGCAGGATGCGATCGTGTCGTTCCGCGGGAAGGTTCCTGCGGCCCTCGCTGGTGCGAAAGGAAAGTCGTATGCGCCTGTCACACAGCCCACGCTGGCCGGCACCGCAACGACCGACGGGACGCCACCACCCGAATTGATTAACAACCTCAAAAACGCGAAGAACGAAGACCTCGGCATCAAGTTCTTCGCCGGCGAGCAGGACGATCCGTTCTTCTTCGATATCCCCGGTTTCATCCGCTTCACGAACTCGGTCACGAGTGGAAGTCCGGTCGCAGCACATCTTGACCGCGCTCGGGATACGTTCGCGGGCTACAACGTGATGGCGATTGCCCTGACGATCCCAGTTTCGCAACTTCGTGGCGCTGAAGGTAGCCCGACCAAGATCGGTATTTCCTGCGTTGCTTCGCGCAAGAACGAAAAAGTCAAAGGCGGTGCCAAGGTCGGCAGCGGCGCTTACACTGTCGTGGACCGCGAAGGAATTCCCGGAGTAAACGCAGTCTTCATTCCATACAACCGGAAGAACGAATACAACGGCGCAACGACAAAGGACGACGGTAAAGGTCGCTTCTTCAACTCCATCGCGACGCGCCTCACATCGCTCGGCACGAACGCCACGAATATCGGCGTCCTCGCAAGCGTGGTCGGTCTGCCTGCAACATTCGACAGCGCTGCCAACAAGCTCCCGAAAGGCGCTGCGGAAGGCACCGGCGACATGCTCCGGCTCGAAACCGATAAGGTGCTCAAGCCCAACGACGGCGTCGGCGGCGCAGGCAGCAATGCGAACGGCTTCCCGAATGGTCGCCGGCCCGGCGATGACGTCATCGACGTCATCCTCAGCTTCGTGGTGAACCAAACGGCTGGCATCGACAGCGACAACGTGGACGCGAACGACATTGCGTTCCGCGCAGCGTTCCCATTCCTCGCGGCACCACAAATGCCCCGCGGAAACACCAACACCGACGACAACACTCGCAACTAGTTTCGTCTCGGCAAATCTCAGCCGTGCTGGTCTTCTCGCGAGACCAGCACGGCTTTTTGTTGAAAACCTATGTCGCCACGTTCGCTCTTGCTTCTCGCTTTCGCAGCATCCGCACTATCGGCTGCGGAGCCGCTCCCGCCAGGGCTTGTCTTTCTTCAAGAGCGCGTCCGCAAAGACCCCGATGATTTCATCGCGCAGGCACAACTCGCCGAACGCTGCCTGAGCCAGCTCCGCGACACCGGCCAGATGAAATGGCTGCCCCTCGCCGAAACCGCATCCGTGCAAGCGCTGCGCGGCATCAACCCCGAGAACAATCCCAACGGCATCCTCGCACAAGGCCGCGTCGCCCTTGCAGCGCACCGCTTCGTCGCAGCCCGTGAGGCGGCGCAACTCTATCGCAAACTGCGGCCTGATAAATCCGCCGGGGTCTATCTACTTTTCGACGCGCAGCTTGAGCTCGGCGACTACAGCACAGCGGAAGCAGCATTGAGCGAACTCGAGAAACTCGAGCCCGACAGCATCACCGTCCACTCGCGCCGCGCCCGACTCGCATCGGTCCGCGGACAAGACACCGCCGCGCCCACCGCCGCAATGCTGGAAGCCGCTCGCCAGCTCTCGCCCGCGCAACCCGCCGTGCTCGCATGGGCACTCGTGCAATCCGGCGAACGCAAATTTCGCAGCGGCGATTTCGACGGGGCGGAAAAAGCGTACACCGAAGCCCTCGCGCACCGACCCGGTGATTGGAGCGCCACCGAGCATCTCGCGGAACTCCGCGCCGCACAGGGTCGCACGGATGAAGCACTCGCGCTCCTCGACGCCGCAATCGCCGCCACCGAAAGCCGCCCGGAGCTGCTCCAAGCTGCGGGCGATGTCGCGCTCGCTGCAAACCGCGAGGAACTTGCGCGCACTTTCCATGACCGCGCGCTTGCCGCATATCAGGCATCCATGGATCGCGGAGAAGTCCTCTACCTTCATCACCTCGCCGGTTTCTACAGCGACTCGCGCGCAAACTACGGTGAAGCCCTGAAACTTGCGCGCAAAGACTACGCCGACCGGCAAAGCCTCGGAGCCTGCGAAGCACTCGCGTGGGCGCTCTCGCTCGCGGGTCAACACGATGAAGCGGCAAAATACGCGGACCTCGCCGTGGCGACCGGTACCCGCGATGCACACATTCTTTACCGCGCGGGAAT
>JAYTMG010000322.1:0-1672 GCA_043728745.1 Verrucomicrobiaceae bacterium | reverse complement strand
ACTGGCCGAGGCGCTGCTCAAAGCGAACCCCGGCTCGGCGCAGGCGACGCGGGATGTGTCGGTGAGCCTCGACAGGCTGGGCGGCTTCCTCGCCAAGCGTGGGCAGGCCGGGGACGCGGACAAGGCGCTGGGTTACTTCACCCGCAGCCTCGACGTGCGGGAGGCCCTGCTCAAAGCGAACCCCGGCTCGGCGGAGGCGACGCGGGGTGTGTCGGTGAGCCTCGAAAAACTGGGCGACTTCCTCGCGAAGCGCGGGCAGCCCGGCGACGCGGACAAGGCGCTGGGTTACTTCACCCGCAGCCTCGAAATGGACGAGGCGCTGCTCAAAGCGAACCCCGGCTCGGCGCAGGCGACGCGGGATGTCGTGGTGTCGCACTACAATATGGCCGGGTTTGCCAATCGCCGCAACGACGCCAAGGACGCCACTCGCCACCGCCGCGCGATCTACGACTTGCTGCGCCCCGCCATCGAGCGCGGCATGACCTTCGACCCACCCACCGTGAAGCTTTACGAGACGCTGAAGGCGGAGTTTGCCAAATAGCCCGCTCCTTCTCTGTAAGTCGGCCGGACGTGGGACTGCGTTTGGGAACTTGGCGCACTTTCCCGATACCGTTCTACAAATGGCTCATCTCTGATGACAGCGTTTTGAGAAGCGGTCTCGAAAAAGTGCTTTGAGGTGCGGAAAGGTGAACGGGAGGTGATTCAAAGCGAGACGGATCGACAATGGACAAACGAAAAGATCCGCAGCGGCTCCGCTCGCTGCGAAAGGAATCATGCTCGGTGCAAGAGTCTTCCTCAAGCTCGGCTTCATTCTCGGTGAACTTCCGCCACTTTTGCTGCCACGCTTTTCTCGTGGTTTGCTGGATACACGACAACGCGGCCCGATTTCTCTTTCTCTAACGCCCACGGATGAGGCATGCTCGCCGGTCCCGATTGGCGCGATCGTAGGCGGCAACGGGTTTTATTTTCCATGCTGACAATCCGTGATTTGAAAGTTTCCGCTGGTGGCCGAATGCTCTTTGAGGGCGCGGACATGCAGATCAACTATAGCGAGCGCGTCGCTCTCGTCGGGCCGAATGGCGCGGGGAAATCGACGCTCTTTGGCATCATCCTGCGCAAGGATGAGCCGGACGCCGGCACGATGGAACGCGACGCGTGGACGACGGTCGGCTTCCTTCCGCAGGAGGCCGAGGCCATCGGCGATGAGAGCGTGATGGATGTGGCCACGGGCCGCGTCACGGAGTTGCCGCAGCTCGAAAAACGCCTGCACGAACTCGAGGCAAAAGGCGCTGTGGATTCGCCGGAATACATGGAGGCGCACGCCAAGCACGAGGCGCTGAGCAATCCGCAGATCGAGGCGAAAGCGAAGAAGATCCTGCATGGCCTCGGCTATCGCGGAGGCGATTTCGATCGTCCGGCGCGTGAGTTGAGCGGCGGTTGGATCATGCGTGCGCACCTTGCGCGACTGCTCGTGATGGAGCCCGATTTGCTCCTGCTCGACGAGCCTACGAACCATCTTGATTTGCTCTCGCTCTTGTGGCTTCAGCAATACCTGAAAACGTATCCCGGCGCGGTGCTGCTGATTTCCCATGACCGGCAGTTCATGGACGAAGTCGTGGAGAAAGTGTACGACATCGCCGAGAAGCGGCTGCATGAATACACGGGCAACTAC
>JAYTMG010000321.1:0-1608 GCA_043728745.1 Verrucomicrobiaceae bacterium | reverse complement strand
TTTCTGGCGCTATGAAAACATTCCTTTTCACCACCATTGCACTCGCCACCGCAGTCTTCGCTGCTGATAAAAAAACCGCCCTACCGGACGCAAAGCTATCCGATTTCACCATCGGCGAAGTCGTCTCCGGCCCCGCTGTGAACCTCGCCAATACAGGCGGCAAGGCCGTCGTCATTGAGGCGTGGGGCGTCAACTGCGGCCCGTGCATCGCCAGCCTTCCGCACATCGAGCAAATCGCAAAGCGCAACAAAGCCGACACCATCGTCATCGGCGCGGAGAGCCAGAACTCCCCGGACGACGCGATTCAGGGAATCGTGAAGAAGAACAAACTCAGCTACACCATCACCAAAGGCGGCGTGCGTGGTCCGGTGAATTTTAGCGGCATCCCGCACGCGTTCGTCTTCAACACGGCAGGCAAACTCATCTTCTCGGGACACCCCAGCGACAAGGATTTCGACAAAGCCGTCCGCGCCGCCGGCAAACCCGTTGCAGCGGTCACCAAGTAATCAAAACCCTTTACCATAAAGCCCCGGCAGCCGCGCAGGTCGCCGGGGTTTTCTGCTTTGAAAGACCAAGCGCCAACAAGAGTCGCACTCGTCACAGCCCATTATCCACCGGACAACGGCGGCGGCATCGGCACATACACGGAACTCCTCGCCGAGGGGCTCGCCGAGGCTGGGCATCGCGTCGTCGTATTTGCTAAATCGACCACGGGGGCGGACTGGAGCGAGGTGCGCAATGGCGTGCGAATCGAGCGATTTCGCCAGCGCGATCTTCCGCGGCTGGAGCCCCGCTTTCCCGGTTGGTGGTGGAGCCGCTTCATCGGGCGGCGCATCCTCTCCGAGCATCGGCGCGATGCGTTCGATGTCGTGGAGTTTCCGAATTGGGAAGCGCCGGGCTATTGGTGGGGCGCAAGGCGCGACGGGGTTCCGAGCTTCACCCGCATTCACACCCCGTTTTTTGAGACCCTCGAAATGGCACAGCAAACCCCGTCCGCCGCCGACCGCTTCGTGTGCGAACTCGAGCGCAAAGCCGTCTGCCGCTCGCTCGGGCTCACCGCGTCCACCCGCTTCCATGCAGACTCCGTGGCTGTGCGCTACGATATCGACCCCGCGCGCATCACCATCCTCCCGCTCGGAATCCAGTGCGGCCCCGAGCCCGAATTCATCGAGAAAAAAGGGCCGCTTGAAATCCTCTATGTCAGTCGCATGGAGGCACGAAAAGGCACGCAAACTCTGCTCGAAGCCGTGCCTGAAGTGCTCGCAGAGTTCCCCGAAACGCGCTTCACTCTCGTCGGCGGCGACCGCCCTCACGCGCCCGGCGGGCATACATTTCAGCACTGGTTTCGCGCCAACTTTCCCGACCACGAAACGAGCGTTACCTTTCGCGGGCACCTTCCGGCGGAGGAACTCGCAGGCTGCTACCGCGGGTGCGACATCTTTTGCGTGCCGTCCAACTACGAGTCGTTCGGCCTCATTTTCGTAGAGGCTATGGCGCACGGAAAACCCGTCGTCGCCTGCTCCGGCGGCGGCATCCCCGAAGTCGTCGCGCACGGCCACACCGGATTTCTCAGCGAACCACGCGACCCCGCCGCACTCGCCGCAAACC
>JAYTMG010000320.1:0-2392 GCA_043728745.1 Verrucomicrobiaceae bacterium | reverse complement strand
GAGACGACGATTTCAGTGAAAATTTCCGCCGCGCGTGCAGCCGCGATGGTATGGCCGACGAGCGGGAGACCGCCGAGCAAACGGACGTTTTTGCGCGGTATCCGTTTCGAGCCGGCGCGGGCGGGGATAAAGGCGAGAGCGGTCACAAAGCGTGTGGTGCGGTTGCAAGTGATCGGGCACCGGCATTGCCAAAGCGCCGACTTTTCCGTAGAGACGCGCCATGCCTGAAACCGAAACACAGCATCCCGACGAGCGCGCCTATCTCTACGACGACCTCGAACTGGGAATCGTGCGCACCGATCCTGAGAACAAGCATTGGGAGCGATGGAGAAATCGCTACCGCAAGTGCATCGCGCTCACGGGTCGCGTGGGGGGGCGCTGGCTCGATGTGGCATGCGGCAGCGGGTACGGTGCGGGAATCATCTCTGAGACGGCGGAAGTGGTGACCGGCATCGACATTGATACCAAGACGGTGCTTTACGCGCGAAAGCATCACTCCGGGCCGAAGATCACATTTCTCAACCAAAACCTCCTCGAACTCACCCTCCCGCCCGAGGAACGCTTCGACGCAATCACGAGCATCGAGACGATTGAGCACGTGCCCGACCCCACGCCGTTTTTCGCGAGCGTCCGGCGTTTGCTGAAACCGGACGGGGTCTTCGTGGTGACGACGCCGGAGTCGCAGTGCGGCGGCGGGCCGAATCCGTTGAATAAATTTCATCCCAATGAGTTCACACGCGAGCAGCTTGTCGCGGCGCTGAAGTGCTTCTTTTCCGATGTGCGGATTGAGACGGAGACGGCGGTATTTTCCACAGGAATCGAGACGGTCCAGCTCTACGCGGTTTGCTGCGACTGATTGGCGGAGGGTTCGAGCGCGGCTTGGAACTGGGCACCGCAATTGACGATTCGGACGAGGCTTTCGCAAACGCGATCCACGTCTTCGATCCGGATGTCGTTTGCAGTCGGAAGACTCAGACCGCGGCTGGAAATATCGTCGGTGATTGGGAAATCCCCGGGCCGCGGGTGGAGATACGGCGGTTGCACATGCAACGGATAAAAGAACGGACGTGATTCGATGCCCTCCGAACCGAGGCGCGCGGCGAGCGTGTCACGATCGACGCCTGCGAGCGCCGGATCGATGAGGATCGAATAAAGCCAGTGAATGTTACGCGCCCACGAGGCTCGCGGCGGCAGCGTGATGCCGGGAAGGTGTGCGAGGAAGCTGTCGTATCGCGCGACGATCTGCTCACGGCGTGAGAGGAAGTTTTCCAGCCGTTCCATTTGCGCCAGACCGATGGCGGCCTGAAGATTCGTCATGCGGAAGTTAAATCCGGGCACGACGTGCCAGTAACGGCGGCTCTTTTCCATGCCGTGATCGCGCAGGATGGACATGCGCCTGTGCAGTTCGGGATCGCGGGTGATCACCATGCCGCCCTCGCCCGTGGTGATGACTTTGTTTGCAAAAAAGCTGAAGCACCCGATGTCGCCGATCGTGCCGGTCTTGCGTCCGCGGTATTCCGCGCCGAGGGATTCGGCGCAATCCTCGACCAGACGAAGTCCGTGCTTTTGCGCGAGAGCGACGATGGGATCCATGTCGCAAGGATGGCCGTAGAGATGCACGGGCATGATCGCGCGTGTTCGCGGGGTGATTTTCCGTTCCACATCCGCGGGATCGAGCGTCCATGTGTCGCGTGTCACGTCGGCGAGTACGGGCTTCGCGCCGCAGTGAATAACTGCGTTTGCGGATGCGGCGAAAGTGAGATCCGGAACGATGACCTCGTCGCCGGGGCCGATGCCGAGCGCTGCCAGTGCGAGCTGGAGGGCGGTCGTGCCGTTGGAAACGCAGAGCGCATGCTCAATATCGTGGAAGGCGCGGAACGCATCCTCGAACTGTGTCACGTAATGGCCCTGTGACGAAATCCAGCCCGAGGCGATGCAGTCGCTTACGTATTTGAGTTCATTGCCGCCGAGCGATGGCTCCATCACCGGCAGTCGCCACATTTCCGCCCAGGTGATCATGTCGGTTGGCCGTCCGTCGGGGTCGAGAATTGGCAGGTGCCGGACCTTGTCCGTGAGAAGCTTGAGGTTTTCGGTGTGGGTGAGGTGCGTGGCCCCGGCGGTGAAGCGGCGGTTCATGTGGCGTGCAGCGGGGTCGCCGAGCGCAGCGCCGCCTAGCAGCGCGCGCCGTGCGTCACCGTCCGTGAAAAGGCCGACCATCTTGCCGTCAGCGTCAGTGACGAACATGACGCCCTGAATGCCGATATTGAGCCTTTCGAGCACTTCGCGCAGCGTGACGCTTTGGTCGATGATATTTATGGAGATGTCGCGGCGCGCGGTCATTTGAGCATGGAAACTAGTACGGCAAGCTGACTCGCGCGCTCATTTGCGTCGA
>JAYTMG010000319.1:0-1227 GCA_043728745.1 Verrucomicrobiaceae bacterium | reverse complement strand
CCCACGCTCCGCACACAAGTCCCTGCACAAACGAAAAAATCAGCACTTTCGATAGTCTGTCCGACCTTAGCAGCAGACGCCGCGCCGAACATCTTTGGTATTCTACCCGCCGTGGGGCGTATCCTACGCCACACCCGGTGGAGTCTCACGGCGTAGTGCTCGTGATAGTCGCGCCGAACGACTCCACCGGGCACTGCGTAGAATACGCAGCGCTGCGGGTAGAATACCCGCCCTCCCCGCGCACGTCCTCTCGGGCAGTTCGTCTCCCAATTTTTGGGAGATGGTTCAATTCGAAGTCGCCTCACAGTTCAGCGCATCGAGCATCGCGGCGAGATGCTCGATGGTCGTGAACGGGTTCATCAGCGCCGTGCGCAGCCAGGTTCGTCCGCGGAGGACGGTCTGCACGATGTAGAACTCTCCCGACTCGATGATCCGTTTGCGCAGCGCGGCGTTATGTGAATCCAGCGCGTCGTCGGCAAGTCCGTCCGGATGATGGCGGAAGCAGACAATGTTCGACTCCGGCTCGATGGCCACTTCGAACGACGCCCGATTTCGCAGCAACTCCGCGAATTGCTTCGCCAGCGCGTGGACTGTGGAGAGGTGTTCCGCGAACAGCGCTTCGCCATGCGCGCGCCAGATCGCGGCGATCTTCACGCTCATGCTCAGCTTCGTGCACTCCATCGTCCGGCGTCCACCATCGCGCCACGGCTCGGGATCGTTTTCGGCGAAAAGATACTGCGCCCGCTGGTGGAACGCAGCCCAAGAAGCCGCCGATTCGCGGAACAACACCGCCGTCGCCAGCGCGGGGGTGAGCAGCAGTTTGTGGAAATCGAGGATCGCCGAGTTCGCCCGCTCGATGCCGGAAATGAGCCCGCGCAACTCCGGGCAAAATGCCACCGCCGCTCCGTGCGCACCATCGACGTGGAGCCACAGTCCGTGCGCCTCGCAAAAATCCGCGACGGCATGGATGTCGTCGTAGCTGCCCGTGGACGTCGAGCACGCGCTCGCCACCACCGCCACCACTTTGCGTCCGCGCCGCCCGGCTTCATCGAGAGCGGCCGAGAGCAAATCCGTCCGCATTTTGAACCGCCCGTCCGTCGGCACCGTCACCAGCCCATCGCGGCCCCAGCCCATCACCTGCACCGCCCGCGCCGTGCAATAATGAGCCTCCTCCGACGCAATCACCGCAAACTCGCGCCCCGTCCCCGATTGCAGCACGTCCTCGCC
>JAYTMG010000318.1:0-13348 GCA_043728745.1 Verrucomicrobiaceae bacterium | reverse complement strand
ACGCCGCCTGGCGCGTTGATGACGACGTCCGAGAATTGCTGAATTGCGACGTTGCCTTTTCCGATACTGAACGTCGCGGCGCGGAGCTCGAGTGTGCCGAACATTTCTCCCGGTGCTGGGGCAATGGCGTTCGCGGAATTGTCGAGCGAAAGAGAGCCTGCGGAGATGGTCACAGTGCCGCCTCCATTGTTGAACCCGCGGATCGCGCCTGCGTGAAGTGCGAGCTTGCCGGCTACATTGAAATCTCCCGTGCCGTAAACGTCGAAAGTCGTGTAGCTGAGCAGCGAGACAGAGCCGGATTTCTCAAGACTCGCCAGCGCGGCGCCGCCAAGCACGAGGCCGGATGTGGGATTCAGTGCTCCGGGGTTGTCGAGTTGCAGACTGATCTGTCCGCTGTTGAGTGACACGGTCCCGGCGTTGATACGGGCTTTCGGATCGAGCGATGTTCCGAATGTCGAATCGAGCGTCACGTTTGCGCCGGAAATCGTCGCGCCCGCGCCGACCACCATGTTCGGTGTGGTCGATGTCCCGAGACCGTTGCGGGTGATTCGCGCATTTGGATCACTGGTGACGCGGAGCAATGTGCCGTCGCCGCTGCCCGCGGTACCTGCGGTGCCGAGGATGAGCCGGTCGGCGGCGCTGCGCATCGTCCCGTGCTGCTCGATCTGTGCGCCTTCCGCGAGCGTCAGCGCGCGATTTGCGACGAGGATAATCTCCGGCCCGCGGAGCGCAGTGCCCGCGTTGTCCACCGTGAGATTGTTTGTCTTTACCGTGATATTCGTTGTGCCGTCGCCATTCACTTTTCGAATGCCACCGACGAGCAAACTCTCCGCTCCGAACGAACTGAGCTGGCCCGCATCGAGCGAGAGTTTTCCGGCTACTTTTGGCGCGCCTGCCGCCGTGATGACGATGTCCACGGGGCTCGCGATATCCACGATTCCGCCGCGGCTGCGCTTTGGTGCACCAGCGGCGACACGACCGCCGAGGTTTATCGAATTTACGGCCTGGAGCGTGAGCTGTCCGGCGTCGCTGGCGAGGCGCGGGATTGCCGCTTCGACCGAGGCTGCGCCGTTGAAAAGAAATTCGTTGCCGAGATAACCCGCGTATTCCGAGCGCGCGGAAACGGCATCCGGCGAGAGCACTTCAAACCACGAGTGCTGCGGCGCGAGGGCGCGGTCCGAGTTCAAACTGTTGAACCGGTAACCGGGCACCAGCGTGGAACCATCGGGCAGCGACAGCTTCCCAAACGGAGTGCCGCTTTTCAGCGTGACGAGGTGCGCGCCCGGCAACAACGCGTAGCGCGCCGGGAGCAGTGTGTAGTTGCCTTCCGCAAGCGTGGATGTCGCTTCGAGATGGATGCAATCGCCGGCGCGGAGTGCGCTGTTCACGTAACCTGCCGTGGCTCCAAGCGCTTCGCTGACCGGCGCGTATGGGGCGAAATGCGAGGTGTAACCGGGGATGACTGCAAAGCTCGTCGTGGAGGCGAGCAAATCGCGCGAGCCGCCGTTCCCAGCGACCCAGCGGTATGCGAACAAGTCGCCACCGCCGCGAATATCGATGAGCGAGCCGGTCTGGCTGTTCACATTCACGCCGGAAATGTTGACGGTCTTTTGAATGACGCCGCCAGCCGTGATGTCCCGACCGGTTGGGTCGATCCACGTTACGCCGTTCACATTGATGCCAAACGGAATAATGAGCGGCGCACCTTCAATCGGACTAATTGCCGAAACCGAGGTGATGCTTCCGGGCTGTAGCGTGATGTTCTTTGCCGATGCGTAGGCTTCGCCAGTGACAGGATTGATCGGTGCGTCGCCGTCCCCGTTCCATCCGAGATTGATGCTTCCGAGCGGGACGCGAAGCGCGCCGCCTTGGATGATGTTCGACGCGTAAATGTTCAGCGTGCCACCGGCAGAAAGTGGGATCTGGCGATTTCCGCTTCCTTCGATGATGACGCTGCCGCTGACAGTTTCCTCGCCGACTTTGTAGTCTGCGGCTGCAATCGTAAACGTGCTCGCTGTCGGCGTGTAAATCTGGCCAGCACGCATGTAGATGTCGCCAGCGACGTTGAGAGCGCCATTGCCACGGATGTCGCCGTTATCTGCGATGAAGTTCGCGCGTCCGATATTGCGAAGCGCCAAGTTACCAATGTCGATTAGACTTGCGATGACCGTGAGCGAGCCGCTGCCATTCGTTGGGCTGAGTTTAAATGGCTCTTTGTTGCCGTTCTCATATGGCACGTTCACGCGACCTTCCGGCAACGGTGCTTTGAACGCCTGCCCAAGTGTGACGTATGGCGCTTTGAGCGTGACGGCATCATTCGCGAAAATCACGCCGCTATCGGCGACGTTGAGCGTGCGTCGCGCCTCGATATTCACCGGGCCCGCAAACTCGACAGTTCCCATCAGCGTGAGCGCATCGAATCCTCCGCGCAAAAACGAGTTCGCCGCAAAGTGACCGAGACCGGGCGCATCGCTCACGGCCGTACCGATGACCGCACTCCCGCCGAGCGGCAGCGTCGGGCCTGATTGCGTGACTCTGAGCGTGACGTCGGTCGGATTGCTGATTCGCCCCGCTTCAAGAAAGAGCGACGAAGATACTGTGAGCGAACCGCCCAGCGCGCTGGGGCCTCCGGCGTTGCCGAGAAGCGTGGCATCGCTGAAAAGATGTTGTCCGCCGGTAAGCACGATTTCTCCGGCATCGCTGTCGATCTGGGTCGGCACAAGCGTGCGGGTGAAAAGCGGTGCATTGACTCCGCTGTTCACGGGAACGACGGAGGTGTAAGTCGCATCGGGCCCTGCTTCGACAATGCCGGGCGCGAGGTCGAGAATCCCCGTCGCGCCGGAGACGTCGAGCACTGAGCCCGCTTCTGCAACGATGTTTCCAGCAACAGTGATTCGTCCACCAGCAAGGACGCTGCCGGTGCGGAAGCCAAATGGGTTCGGCGTGTAGAGCACCGTTCCTTTTGTGGAAAGAAGCGCGTCCGGCCCAAGATGGACGCTGGTGAGACTGTTTGTGATATCGCCAAATGCGAGCCCGAGATTCGTCGAGCCGGCGACGGAGATTGAGCCACCAGGAGCGACCAGTGCCCCGAGCATATCGACGGTCTCGCCCGCGACGGAAATAGAGCCACGCGGGTCGGTTTCAATTCGCGCGCCTTTGCCAATGATGATGTCGCCGCGAGTGACGACGATGCCCGAATCGCGGATGCCTGGAGCGCGCAGCGAGATGCTCGCGGGTGTGCGGAGTGCCTGCGGCTGGATGATCGGAATCATCTCTGCGCCTTCGCGCGAAGGGCCGTATGGAACAGCAAGCAGGCTCTTCACGATTGGCCGAATCTGCGTGCCTTCCGCGACGAGCACGCCAGGCACGAACTCGCCGCCCTTGAGCGGCTCCCCGAGACCTGTGAGCGAGAAGCTCGCAAAGCCGCCCTCCGAGAAAAACTCCGGCGCAAATTTCACCGTTGTCTCGGAGGCCGGTTTGCCGCCGCCGATTTGAATCGAAGGCGCTTGAATCGTCAGCGAGCCGCCGCGTGCTCCGGAGAATGCGCGCAGTTGTGCGCCGAGGTTCAGCCCTGCGCCGGTCACGACAAATCTCTTGTCCGGCGGAATGACGTCGTCCGAAGGATCGGGGTCCGCGACTTTTTCGCTGATGACGTAGCCGTTGAGAAACCGCGACTGCAACGGATCGTTACCCCCGCGAATGGTGATGCTTCCGCCCGCGCCGTAGGTGCGCCGTCCGTTCCGGTCGAACACGACTCCGCCGGATGCGTCGATGACGCTGCCTTCGGAAAGATCCACGTTGAATCCCGCGATCGAAATCGAGCCGCCATCCGTCGCGATGGCGCTGGTGAGCGGATCGCGAGCGAGCGGACGGTCGTCCACCACGAGGCCGGCGACATCGAGCCGCACGCCGCGCTCAAGCGAAAAGCGGCCGCGCGTTGCATCGAAATCGCTGATGAGAAATGAGCGCCCGCCGTCTCGCAGAAGATGCTCGAGATACGGAGTAATCTTGAGCGCTGTGAAATTGAGCGACCCGCCCGGAGCGGTGATGTCTCCTCGAATGTCGAAATCCGCAGCAGTGATCGTAAGAGAGCCGCGTGGCTGCAGTTTCAGCTTCACTTCCTCCGGCACTTCGATGCTGCCATCGCCGTTGTTGATGGTGACGTTTCCGAAGTTCGTGAAGAGGTCCGGCGACAGGACAACTTTTGCGAGTCGGGCAGCGTCGAGCGCTGCCGCATTTCCCGCCGCATCGACATTGAAATCGCCCGCTTTCGGCAACGATTCCGTGCCAAACGTAATCGCGGGCGGCGTCGGCGAAAACGAACGGTAGTTGATGATCGTCGCGTCCGGTCTTTCGAAAGCCAGTGCGAGAGATCCGAGCTTCGGCGCAAGTGCGGCCGTGCGCTGGCGCGGGCCGGAGATGGTCTTTCCGACAAGCTCTCCATCGAGCACCATCGCGGGTGCGGTGATCCGCACAGTGCCCGCACTCTTGCCTTCGATGTAGCCTGGCTCGAAGTGCTCGCCGCTGAGTGCGAGCGGGTGTTTGAATGTCTCCAGCACGCCGTATTTCGTGTGGGAAAATGTGGACGTGCCATCGTAAAGGCTCGTGTGAACGCGGTCCGGAAAGGCGTTCGCGATATCCACGACCCGTCCGTCCGACATGATGCGAGTCGTCTTCACCGTGCCGCCTTCGAAGTTCACGTAGCCGCCCGAAACATCGACCTTCGAGCCGGTCTGCATCACGACGGAATGGCCCGCGTTCATGGTCACAGTGCCGCCCGCTGTCGTCAGTTCGCCGACCGTTCGCTCGATGAGCCCGACATACCCCACGGCGTTGCCGAGCGGCGTGCCGACCCAATCGATCCCGTTGTACGACCCGCGCTGGCGGATATCGAGATTCAGCGTCGGGCCACGCAGCGGACCGCCGCGTTGCAGCGGCGAATCGGCCAACTCAGCGCCGCGCAGTTCGAGCGAGAGGATGTTTTGCGAAATCGGGGCGACGATGTCTGCCGAGCCCGCGACGTTAATCATCGCGCCGGTATCGAGATAGATTTGACCGGTGCTGCTGAAGAATTGCCGCGACTCGCCAACCGTCAGCCACTGCCCCGCGCCGAGAGTGACGTCGGCGTTTGGCGCGAGCAGCGTCGAGTCTTTCCCCATGAAAATATTCCGGCCCTGAATCGAGATACGCGAGCGCAGCGCAAGCTCGAGCCCGATGACTTTCTTATCGTTGAAAAGCTCCGGCAGGACTTGCTGGATGCTGTTGTCGCCGATCGTGACAGTTCCTGTATTCGAGTGGGAAAAGAAGGCGTCGCCATTGGTCGGCGTAAAGATCGTCGCGCCGAAGTTTGCAAGCAGGCTGATGCTTCCGTTCACCGACACCGATGTGCTGCTGTCGATGATTCCGAGCTGGTTCACGGTCTTTCCGGCGATCGTCGCGTTTCCGCGTGCGGTCTCGATGAGTCCCGAGTTCGTAGCCGTGCCCGCAGGGTTTTGCGCCGGGATAATTGCGGGATCGCCTTCCTTCGCAGGTTTCGGAACATTCGTAGCGCCGATCCAAACGTCCAGACCACGCAGACGAGCATCGCTGCTCGGATGTGCGGTGATTCCGACTTGCAGTCCGGCGGCAAGAACCGTCTGTCCATCCGGCGTGGAAATCGTGCCTTCGTTTTTAACATTTGGCCCCACAAGCATCACGCGCCCGCCGACATTCGAGCTGCTCGGCGCGGAAATCTGCGCGCCTTTTTGAACGACGACGTCGCCGTATTTTCCGCCGGGTGCGAGCGATGCGACCGGCGTGTGCGCGGAGCTAACTTTGCCCGCAGATTGCGGAAGTGCGGAGAAGAGAAACTGCGAATCCGGATTGCTGAGCAGACCGCGCGAAATAAGCCCTTCGTTGATCGGCAGCGAAGACGCGACGAGGGCGTGCAAGTTGATCTGCGACGAACCGCCGAACATAATGCCGTTCGGATTGATCACGTAAACCTGCCCTGGCGCTTCGATCTTTCCGAGAATCTGCGACGGCGCGCCGCTCGGGTCGGCGACTTTGTTGAAAGCGATCCACTGCGTCTTATCCGCGCCGCCCCGGTCCTGATTGAACGTCAGAGTCGTCTTCTTCCCGACGTTGAAAGTCTCCCAATTCAAAACCGCCTGCGGCTTTGTCTGCAAAACGGCGACATTTATCCGCCCGTCGCGTTTGCTCTGCGTCGGCAAAGCAGCGCCCCGCCAGAGCGCAGCATTCTCTCCAGCCTTCGGCGCACCGAGAACCTTGGGCACACCCGCCGCGACCTTGAGTCCGCCGCTCGTCAATCCGTCTGCGACATTGGGCAGGACTCGTCCGCCAAAATTCGGATTCGCACCGAGATTGTTCGGAGCTTTCAAAGCAGCCGTCCGCGCCGCCTCTTGCATCGCCTTCACCGACGCGATGGCCTGTGTCGTTCGAGCGAGAGCATCCTTCGCATTGATCCTCGCAGCTTCCGCTGCCGCATTCACCGGACCCGCCGTTCCCTTTCCCCCGCCCGCGCGCCCTCCGAGCGGAGTTCCGCCCCGCAAAATATCGCCCGCATCCGCCCCCGAAACGCCCAGCAACACAAGCGCAACAGCGGTCGCGATGCGCGAGTTGCCAGTCGCACGAGCAAGCTCCGGCGAGTCGCCAACCTGCACAAACACAGGCGTAGCGCCCGCACTGTTCTGCGGGACATCCGCGCTCACCACGATGAGCGAAGTATATCCACCCCGCGCCCAATACGGCCTTGAGGATGCGGGTTGGCTTGAGAAGTAAAACCGAGGCTGAGTGCGCTGCATGAGTGGTAAAAGAGACGCGCACAGAGTCGTCGTTCCGCCCCGATAGTCACGTTACGCTTCCGCGCTGGTTGTTACAGTTTGCGGACAGTCTCGCGATTGCTCCACCGCCTATGGGCCAGTGGTGAACAAGATTGTCGTCCTGAGTTACCGAGCGCCCCGCACGCTCCGCGCATACAGCAAAAAGCCCCATCCAGCCGGAGCTAGATGGGGCCTTTGCTAGACGCTCACGCGTTTACGGGACTGTGATGAGAAGCAGGTGCCCGACTCCCGTCGCATCCGTCGCTCTCACGAGGATGCTTCCGTTGTTGTTGAAGCTCAGCGTCTGCGCGGGGCTGCCGAGCACGCTGGAGAGCGCGACGAATGATTGCACGGTGCTCGTGCCGATGGCGTCGCCTTCTTGCAGCAGGAGTCGCAGTGCGCCGAAACTATCGGTCGCCCATAGACCCGTATCGTTTGCTGCGGTGATGCCGCCGGGTCCGGGGGATACGGTTCCGATTTTGCTGTGCATGGTTGCCACAAAAATCGGGCCGTTTCCTTCGGGCAATGCGAGCGAGGTGAATGCCTTCCACTGCGCTCCGACTGGTGCTTCTGCCGGTTGCGCACCTTCGCGGGCGACGAGACTCAAGAGGCTGTTGTCACGGTGCCAGATGCCCGCGTCGTTCGCTGCGGTGATACCCGCGAGCGGGTTGCCTTTGATCGTGGCGATGAATGCGACCCTTTGATTTCCGGCGCTCGCGGGATCTCGGAGCGTGGAAAATACTCCGCCGCTCACGCCGGTCGCATCGCCTTTGGAAACGATGCGCGCTGCGGTGTGTGTCGCATCATCTTCCGCGAAGATTGCGACGTTGTTCAGCGTCGTCGCAGTGCCGGTTTTGTCCTTCACCGTGCCGACAAATGCCTTCGCTGCGGATGCCGAATTTTGTGTCGGTAATCCGAAGCTCTGCCACTTCGCGCCGGTGCCGTAGCCCACTGCGTCTGCGGCTGCGACGTAGTTAAACGTGCTGCTCGCATCTTGATGAATGATGCCGAGTGCTTGGCGATTATCTGCGAGTGTGACGCGGGCCACGGCCCGATCTTCTTCGGAGTCAAACGCCACGCCGCGCCCTTGGCCGGGAGTGCCGGTGCGAGCGACGAGGGCTGCGAAGCTTTTCACCGTGGAGCCGAGTAGCGCGTCGCCTTCGCGGAGCGCAAGAGCGAGACTCGAAGTCCCGCGATCATAGACCCAGAGGCCGACATCGGTCGTCGGTGTCGCGCCGCTGAGCGTCGCGGTGAACGCAACTGCATTTGCCCCGAGCGCGACGGAAGTGAATCCGCTCCAGACCGTTGGAGCTACTGCCACAGCGCCTTTGCGAGCGATGATCGTCGCGGTGCCGGTGCCGGTGCCGTCCGCATCGACAACGATCGCGGTGTTGCTTGTGGCGACGACTGCGCCGGTAGTGGCGGGTGCATTTCCCAAGGTCGCGATCCATGCGACTGAGCCATCCGGCGCGAGCAGCGGCTCTTTGAATCCGATCTGAATCGCGTTGGTGATACCGGGTGCTGCGTCGCCCCATTTGACGATTGCTTTCATCGAGCCCGCCATGTCTGCGCTATTCCAGCCGAGGATTGCCACGGTGTTCACAGTCCCGACTTTGTAGGTCGCGAGCACCGCTGCCTGACCTGCGTCATCGATGGAAGGCACCCCAAACGCAATCCACACTGCGCCTGCTGGGATGCCGCTGCCGACCACGCCTGCCCCGGGAACTGGTGCGTTCTTCGCGGCGATTGCGGTGATGGCGGGATGCAAGCGGACCACGGTGACGCTGAACGAAACGTCCGCAGTATTCCCCGCTGCGTCGTGCGCGGTGAGGGTGACGCTCACGATTCCCGGCGCTGGCGTAGTGCCTGCGGCGGGGGATTGCGTGATGCTCGTGACTCCCACGACATCGCTCGTGATTGCTTGCGTGGTGTAGTCCGCAAGCGTGTCTCCTTCGTTGATCGACAGCGGCGTAAATGTGCCGCCGATGCTCGGGGCCGTGGTGTCTTGCACGGTCACGGTGAATGAACCGTCGCTCGTGTTTCCGGCGTTGTCGGTCGCGCTGGCAATCACCGTGGTGACGCCGAGCGGGAAGACGCTGCCGCTTGCTGGCGCGAAGCTCGATGTCGCGATTCCGCTCGCTGCGTCGGTCGCAGTCGCGGTGTAGCTGATGGTCGCGCCTGCTGCGCTGGTGGCCTCGGCGACGATGTTTGCGGGCAGTGTGAGCACTGGTCCCGCTGGGTCGTTGATTTCAAAAACGCTGAGCGTGTTTGAGTTTTCGCTCGCAGTGATGAGCAGCGGTTTTCCGTTCGGACTGTCGGCGGCTTGCACGACTACGAGGCCCTCAGGATTCAAGTCGCCAGTGCGCTTGAACGAAGTCGTGTAGGTCGGCGCGGCGGGGTTCGTGATGTCAAACATCATGACCATGTGCGAGCGCTCAAGGCCGATGAATGCGTAGGTCTGCGAGCCGAGCGTGGCGATGGTCACGCCTTCGGGTTCCGCACCTTTGTTGTCGCTGCGACCATCGTCGAAGTTCGAGAAATGCTGCGACATCACGATGAGGTCGATCATTTCTCCGCTGTCGAAAACTTCGTTGCCAGCGGCGTCGAGGATGGAGAATGAACGCCCGCCGTAAGACAGGATTTCATCCACATCGCCGTCGTTGTCGGTATCACCGCGAAGGCCGGGTGCATTGGAAACCGTGAGGCGTCCGAGCGATGCGACGTTTTTCAGCGCAGCGGCGTTTGGAAACACCGTCGGGTCGAGCACGTAGCCGACTGCTCCGACCGTTGTGGTTTCATCAGGGTTGATGAAACCATTGCGGTCGTCGCCTTCATTTGCGGTGACGTAATAGGTCTGTCCGCCCGCGCTGTAAGACGCGATGGAGTCCGGCATGTAGAGCCCGAAGACGGGATTGCCCACGGTCGGATTAATGAGCGCCACTGCGCCTGGGCCGTCGCGGTCGCTGAAGTCCACGCGCAAGGTGGAGTAGTCTTTTTTGCCGAGCGCTTTGATGGACGTGAACGTCGCGGTGGCGATGTCGAGAATCGCGACAGCGTTTGCTTCTTGCAGCGTGACCATTGCCGTCAGGCCGTCCGGAGCGATGGCGACGTACTCGGGCTCGAAGTCCCGCGATGGGATGGCGTCAACGCCCGCGCTGTTTTTGAAAATGCGGACGCCCGCTGCGCGCAGCGCGGCCACTTGCGAATCGTATGCGGTGAAGTCCGCAGTCGTGACTGTCGGTGCTGCGAAGCCGCCGGAGACATCGATGATGCTCACCGTGCCGAGCGTCGTATCGAGCGCGAGGTCAGCGTTGCCGAGCAATCCGCCTTCCGTCTCACCTTCATTTGCGACGAGCACTTTCGTGCCGTCTGGCGTGAAGCTGAGGTTGTCCGGATTTGCGCCGACTTGCACGGAACCGAGTAGCGTTCCGTCTGCTGCGTTGAGGAAGACGACGTAGCCGAGGTCTGTTTTCGGGTTCATCAAAATAGCCGCTGCGAGCACGCTTGGATTTGCGCCAGCGCCTTTGCGAACCGCGATGGAAGTCACGTCGTTGCTCGTGATGCCGGCCACGCCGAGTGTCGCTGGCGTGATGGTCGTGATGAGCGTTGGCACTGCCGGGTCCGTGAGGTCCACGACTTGAATGCCGACGTTCGACGAAGCAAACGCTCGCTTTGAAATCGGGTCAAATGCGGGAATCTCTGCGCCAGCCAGCGGGATGCTTCCTTTCACCGTGGAGGTGAAAGTATTCGCCGCCGGGAAGACGACCGGGATGGTGTCGTCGTTCGTGATAGTGCCCGATGCACTCGCCGTCGCGATGGTCGTGATGCCGGTGACATTCACCAAGCCCGAGAGCGTGATGGAGACAGTCTCTGCGCTCTCAACAATCGTGTCGCCGTTCACAGTGATGGTGATGTATTGCGTGCCGTCGCCCACGTTGAAAGTGAGCGTGCCAGCCGTGAACGTAAAGTCCGTCCCCGCTGTGGCAGTGCCGCCGCTCACCGCGTAGTTCACGGTAAAAGCGGTGGTCGAATCCGTGCGCGAGACCGGCAAGTTTACCGTCACCGTGCCGCTATTTCCCTCGACGACCGAAGCCGCCGCGATGGAGACGCCGGGATTCACCGTGATGGTGAAAGAGCCCGTCGTCGTATTACCCGCCGCGTCCGATGCCGTGGCGTTCACCGTGGTGACGCCGAGCGGGAAAACGCTGCCACTCGCGGGCACGAAACTCGAAGTCGTAGCACCCGCTGCGCTCGCCGTGTAAGTCACCGTCGCACCCGCCGCGCTCGTCGCGCCGCGTGTGATATTTGCAGGCAAAGTGAGCGTCGGCGCAGTGCGATCCACCGTCACGCCGCTCGCATCCGTCGTCGCTGTTGCGGAGCCGACTCCACCGCCAACAAGCGCAGTGGCAGTAATCGAGAAAGTCGCAAGACCTTCCAGCGTCGTCGCGCCCACGGTTACGGTGATGGACCAATCATTCCCGCTTGGGTTTGTGATCGTGCCGGATTCACCGAGCAGCGTGACGACCGGAATTTGAATCGGCTCGCTCGCGGTGAACGTCAGCGTCACCACGTCGCCCGATTTTGCAAAGGCGGCGTTGGCGTTGTTGCTGGAGATAGCGACTGGTGAAAGCGTGACCGTCGCCGGGACTCCGGCAAACAAGTTCGCGCTAGTGAATGTGAGCAGGTACGCCAGCATTCGCATCCAGCGAAGCAAGGCAGAGCCAGCGTTTATGAGCGACGGAGCGCTCGTTGAAGTGGTTGTTTTGTGTTGGTTCATGGACGTGCTTTTCAGCACGCCCTTGTTACCGCCCACCGCCGTCGCGAAGGAACGTTGAGATTGCAATAGTCACGCTGCAACCATGTCAGAGCCTTGTTTCAGCAAGGTGAGCGACTCGCGGCAATAGCGACCATCGCAAGGCGAGCGCGTGTTTCGCGCGTCAACCGCGATCATTCCGCTGCAAAGATGCGCAGGAGTGTCACGAGCGAATGTCCGGCTTGCGCAATCATCCAAAGACCCCACTGGCGAAAGTAGTCAGCGGCTTTCGGGGCGGGCACGCTTCGCAAAAAAACGCGGCGAGTGAACTTCCACGCGCCCTCGGCTTGTCGCGTCGCTACGGCTGAAGCCGCTGACTACTTTCGCAAGCGTCGCTCAACGCGCATTCGCTATCGGTCCATTCCACTTTACCTTTCGAATCTGCGTAGGAACTTCCTTTTTTGAGCTGCCGAGAATAATTTTCCGCCGTTACTGCGACTCTCGATCCACAATGCCACATCATCCTGCCGCCTGAAATTGCTTTAGATGCCCGGGCTCGTTCTGTGCAGCGTTTTGATGCGACGATGTCCACCTCTGGTGTCATCATGCTGCGTCCCGAGCGCAAGCCGAGCAGAACGCTGGCCGAGAGTTTCGCCGCGCTTCGTGGCCTGGATATCGTGCATCGCCGCGACCCGATTCCTGAGCCTCCCGAGCTGTGAAATATCTGCTGGATACGAACATCGTTTCGGAATTGATGAAGCCAACTCCCGACCCCGATGGCTTTCGATGAAGGCGCAGCTTGGGAGTGGGCACGCTACATTCGCAGGGCGAAGGATGCGGGATTTTCCCCGCCGCTGCTCGATAGCCAAATCGCTGCGACGGCACTGGCTTGGGGGCTGAAAGTGGTCACCCGCAATAGCGCTGACTTCCCGTTGATGGACGTCGTGAATCCGTTTCGGTCATAGTCACGGTTTCGCAGAAGCCTTTTTTTCCGCCGCGGGCGTTGTGCCGTCCAGCCGGATTCGGTGTTTCGAGAGCTCGCTGCTGTAGTCCTCGAAGTAGCTTTCGAGCCGCGCTCGTGTGATGCCGATGACTTGCTCGCGCGAGGTGAGCGCGGTGCCGAAACCGAACTTTGTGAACTTCTCGAGAATCTCTTTCGCGGTCGCATACATTTGCGAGTTCTTCAGTCTTTGCCCGCTCACGATGCGCTTTAAAACCAAACCTTCATTTTCGAGCCTCACGCGCTCGGCTTCCGCTTTTTGATACTGATCGGATGCCTTTTTTCCAAAGTCGTTTGCCTTCCCGAGTTCGACTTTCACTTCCGCGGTTTGTTTTTCGCGATCCGCGATGTCGAGCTTCAGCTTCTCGGCTTCGGCGGTCATCTTGTCCTTCTCGTCGTTCGTCGTTTTTACGAACGCTTCGTAGCTGGCTTTTTGTTTTTTGAGTTCTTCTTCGACCTCGGTGATTTTTGTTTGAAGCGCGAGTTGTGCGGTCTCGGCGTCGGTGGCGCGTTTCGTGAGTGTTTTCACTTGCTCGCGCAGGCGAAGTTCGTTTGGCGACGGACCGGCTACCTGAGCGTGGAGACTGCCACTCAATAGGAGTGCGAGCGCAAATTTGAGGATGGTTTTCATGCGTTAAAATTTTCCGTTGAAGTCCACGAAGACCGCGTCGTTTCTGAGCGGTGGTCCGGTGATTTCGGAGACGCTCACCCAGCGAACTCCGAATGTGGCTTTTGGCGTGGCGGCCCAAGTTCCCCACAGCGAGTAGCCTTTCA
>JAYTMG010000317.1:0-26251 GCA_043728745.1 Verrucomicrobiaceae bacterium | reverse complement strand
CAGATCGACAATATACTTCCGTGCGGACTGTTCGTGTTCTCGTGCGATCAACATTGCCGCCCACTCCATACGGATAGAGGCAAAGGTGCAAGCATCGCGACGAACTATTCGCGGCTGGTGGTTTGTCAGGCGTCAGATGGGGGGGTTATTCGTTGTGATTGGTGATTGGTGATCTGTCGCAAGCGTGTTGGCGCAGTTTTCCCGCTTGCGACAAATCACAAATCACCATTCACAAATCACAACTGGCCCCCTCACTTCTCCTTCTTCGATGGCGCGGCGGGCAAAAGGCGCAGCGTTTGCAGTGTCTCGGGCGTCTTGTAGTGGCGCTTTAGGCCGCTGTCTTTTAGGGCGGAGGCGGGAACGTGCGTGATGAACTCAGCGAAGCACTTTTCCACGCGTTTCTTTTGCAGGTCGAGCCCCTTACGGGTCTCCCAGAATTCCGCCTCGATATTGGCCAAAGCGCGAGCTGCTTCGTCTGGGCCGAGGTCTTCGTGGCGGGCCATCACCCACACCAGCTCGGGGTCTTCCGGGAGCGAGACGGGGAAGGGAACAAACGGAACTTTGATCTCTTCTTCCAGCGCAATGGTCGCGTCCACTTTCACTTCGCTCGTCACGGTGCGATCGGGAAGGGCGATTTCCACGGCGACTTTCTTTCCTTCCTCGTCGGG
This sequence comes from Verrucomicrobiaceae bacterium, assembly GCA_043728745.1. GTDB lineage: Bacteria > Verrucomicrobiota > Verrucomicrobiia > Chthoniobacterales > Chthoniobacteraceae > SXWH01. The sequence continues at coordinate 25,583 of JAYTMG010000317.1, read as the reverse complement.
GGTAATCGTAACGTTTTCCTCCCCGAATTTTGTCGCCATTTCGCTGGCAAATTCCTCCATCGTGGCGGGCTCCATATTGGGCAGCGCGCCGTTTTCGCAGAACTTGTCGAACGCCTGCAAATTCTTGGCAAGCCGCACTTCCTTCGCGACCTCTTCGTAGATCGTGGAGGCCAAATGTGGGTCCTTAGTGGCCTTTGGTAATACCTTTTCGAGCAGCGCGAGGAACATTGCCTCGTTCAATCCTTTGTTTTTCATGCGGGCGGCGTTGGTAGTCGGGAACGCGGAAACTGCAACGCCATTGCGAGGAAATCTTCGCGTGTCCCTGAGGAAGTTTCACGGGGCTGCAAAAGAACTTTGACTAAAACGGGGCGCTTGTCGTCTATGACACTAACAAACGGACCGTCCGCAGGGTCGGATCGTTTGAAACTCACAAACAAAAACACAACTCCAATCATTCAGATGAAATTGAAAAACCTGTTCACCATTACCGTCGCCGCACTCGCCATCACTTTCCCGGCATTCGCTGAGGAAGAGACGCCGCTCGGCAAGGAGATGGAAAAAGTCGGCAAAGTCATGAAGGCCATCGGACGCGCCGCGAAAGAAGGCAAAGTGACCAAGGATCTTGCGCCGAAGGTGGACGAAGCCACGGCTGCTTTCGAAGCCGCTGCGAAGCTCGAACCCGCGAAGACGAAGGACGTTCCAGCGGCGGAAAAGGCGAAGTTCCTCGCGGACTACAAGGCATCGTGTGAGGCGTCCATTAAGGAACTCGCAGTCCTCAAGGCAGCGATCGAAGCGGAGAAAGCCGACGACGTCGCCAAGAGCCTCGAAAAGCTGAACGCCGGTAAAAAAGAAGGCCACAAGGCTTTCAAGGCAGACTAAAAATTCGTTGTGATTTGTGACTGGTGAATCGTGATTAGTCGCACGCGAGATTCGGCGGACGCTTTCCACGAATTCCATCTCACAAGTTACAAATTACCACTCACAATCCAGCAGGGCGGCGTGCGAGAGTGCGCCGCCCTTCTTTTTACACACCTACTTCACGAAATGACACGGAACGAACTGCTCGACCTTTACTTCATGGACGCGCGTGCGAAGCTCATCGACATCGCAGCATTTCTCGATCGCCTGGATCGCGGGACGGGCGATGCGGACTTCCGCCTCCCCGCATTTCTCGAAGCGATGAAAGCGCTCGCCGGGAACGAGCCGCAGCGCGCGAAGAACGTGCTCCTTTCTCTAAGCGACCCGACGACGGAGCCCATTGCGAAAGCTCCCGGTAAAGGCGCTGTGGGGGCTTGGAAAATGACGAATGACGAATGACGAAGCCGCAAGCGTGTGGCATCCTCATCTCGCTTGCGTTTCGTCATTCGTCATTCGTCATTTCACCCGACCAAAACCAACTTAACTTTTCATCGTGCGCTACATCGAACCACACGGACACATGGTGTCCCGAACCACCGACGACTATCTGACAATGGCGCTTGCGGGCTGCGCGGCGGTTTGCGAGCCGGCATTTTGGGCGGGCTTTGACCGCTCGGGGCCGCAGGGTTTTTACGACTACTTTTGCCAGCTCACCGACTACGAGCCGAAGCGCGCAGCGAAGTTCGGCCTGCCGCATTTCTCGTGGCTGTGCATCAATCCCAAGGAGTCCGAGGACATGAAGCTCGCCGAGGAAGTCATCAGCTTCATCCCGGAATTTCTCTCGCGCCCAAACGTGCTCGGCATCGGTGAAATCGGGCTCAACAAAAACACGCGCAACGAACTGAAAGTTCTGGAGTGGCACATCGACCTCGCCGCGCGGCACGACCAGATGATTCTCGTCCACACGCCGCACCTTGAGGACAAGCTGAAGGGCACGCGATTTATCCTCGATGCGCTAAAGTCCGACAAACGAATCGACCCGGCGCGCGTCATCATCGACCACGTCGAAGAGCACACCGTCGGCATGGTCCTCGATACCGGAATGTGGGCGGGCATGACGCTTTACCCCGAGTCGAAATGCACCTCGTCACGGGCCATCGACATTTTGGAGAACTACGGCGAAGAGCGCATCTGGATGAACTCCGCGTGCGACTGGGGAATCTCCGTCCCGCTCGCCGTGCCGAAGACCGCGCTGGAGATGCGCAAACGCGGCTGGACGCCCGAGCGAATCGAAGCGGTGATTTACGGGAACCCGCTGCGGTTCATGTCGCAGAATCCGCGATTCAAGATCTAAGCGTGGCGACCATCTTTCGCGCCCGCCACGTTCTTCCCATCGTCGCGCCTGTCATTTCGGACGGCGCTGTCGTCGTGGAAAATGAGCGCATTATCGCAGTCGGCGCGTTTGATGAGATTCGCAGCGCGCACTCCGGCGAGGTGCTCGACCTTGGCGAGCAAGTGCTCATGCCGGGGCTCGTGAATGCCCACTGCCATCTCGACTACACGCTGCTGCGCCGCGCAATTTCGCCGCAGAAGAGCTTCACCGAATGGATTCGCGCGATCAATTCCCACAAGCGCGGGCTCCACGACGAAGACTACCTCAACGCCATCGCTCGTGGTTTTGCGGAGCTGCGAAAATGGGGCACGACTACCGTGGCGAACATCGAGTCCTTCCCCGAGTTGATGCTCCGGATGTCGCCGCCACCGCTGCGGACGTGGTGGTTTCTGGAGATGATCGATCTGCGTCATCGCTTCAGCACCGAGGACGCAGTCGCGGGGGCACTCGCATTTTTTGAAACCGATCGCTCGGGCTGGCTTGGCGGGTTCGGACTTAGCCCGCACGCGCCCTACACGGCGAGCGGGCCGATGTACGAGCTCGTCGAAAAAACCGCCAGTGAACTCGGCATGACGATCACCACACACATCGCAGAGTCGCGCGAGGAGTGGGATATGTTTCGCCATGGCAGAGGTGTTCTTTACGATTTCATGCTGCGGCTGGGGCGCTGGATGTATGACTGCGACAAGGCCCGCACGCCGCTCGCTCACGTCGCGCACCACGCCTCGCTCGGCCCGCGATGGCTGCTCGCGCACATGAATGAGCTCGACGATTCCGACTTCGCGCTGCTTGAAGCGCTGCCGGAAAAACCGAGCATCGTGTATTGCCCCGGCAGCCACAAATACTTCGGCCATTCGCCATTTCCGCTCGCGAGGCTGCGTGCGATAGGCGTGAATCTCTGCCTCGGCACGGACAGCCTCGCCAGCACGGATTCGCTCTCGATGTTCGATGAAATGCGCGCCGTTCGCGATGCCTCGCCGATGGAGGTTTTGAAGATGGCGACGGCCAACGGCGCGCGCGCCCTCGGCTTCTACGGCGGAATAATTTCACCCGGCGCGGCAGCAGACTTGATTGCTGTGCCGTGTGCTGCTAGCGAATCCCAAGTCCCGGATGCAGTGCTCGCAAACCGCGCGCCCATCCATTGGATGATGCTCAATGGCCAAATCCTGCCACCATAATTTACTTCGCTTTCTCGCTGCGCTTTTGATGTTCGGCGTTTGCCCGCTTGCGTCTGCTGCCACCAAAAAACCGGTGAAAAAAGCCGCCGTCGCCAAGCCCGCGACGCCGAAAATTGCCGCGCCCAAAGCATCGCCCGAGCCGCTCGTGCCCGGCGAACTCCCGCTCGTCGCACAGGCCGCAGCGCTTGTGGACGCCAAGACCGGCAACCTCATTTACCAAAAGCGCGCCGACCAACTCCAGTATCCTGCGAGCACGACGAAGATCCTCACAGCGCTCCTCGTCATCGAAGCGGGCGACCTGGACAAGCTGGTGACCGTGGAACTGGCCGACACGAAAGTTGAGCCGAGCGCGCTGGATATTAAGCCCGGCGAGCAGTTCCCACGGCGACACCTCCTTTACGCGCTGCTGCTAAAAAGCGCGAACGATGTCGCCATGTGTCTCGCACGGGATAATGCGGGGAGCGTCGCGGGATTTTCCGATAAGATGAATCTTCGCTGCGAGCAACTCGGGGCGATAAACTCGCACTTCACCAATCCCCACGGGCTCCACGATCCGCACCACTTCACCACTGCCATCGACATGGCCCGCATATCGGTAGCTGCCATGAAAAACCCTATCTTTCGGGACATCGTTGCAACGCCGGAAGCATGGCTGCTCAAGGGCGAACAGTTTGTGCAGCTCCGCAATCACAACCGGCTCCTCTGGCGATTCCCCGGCTGCATCGGGCTAAAAACCGGCTTCACGAATGCCGCGCAGCAAGTGCTCGTTTCCTCGGCAATGCGCGAGGGCAGCGAGGTCATTTCTGTGGTGATGCACTCGGACCGCGCCGGGATTTGGAACGACTCATCTTCATTGCTCCTCTACGGGTTCGAGCGCCTCGGCATCCCATCGCCAATCGCTGAGAGCCCGAAATAAAAGCACCGCGCATCGAGGAGGCCATTAGCGCTGCGGCCTGTGCTTTGAAACTCAGCTGTGCATTGTTTGGGTTCTAGCGCCCCTCAGACCCGGTGTCGCAGACGGTGTAGGAGGGGGGAACTTAAGATTCCCTCCATGAAGGCGAAGACTCCAGCGCATCCATCCAGCACGAAGACGAAGCGGCGGCGGGACTGGGAGTTGGCGTTTACGGTTGGTTTTTGACGACGGTCTATATTCGCGCGTTGCCGGATTTGTGTGGATGTGCATTTTCATCCGCGCATGAAAAATAAGACACCGAACAACTCGCTCGCCAAATCCGCTGCTTCCGTCGCCGATGTGCTGGCGAAGACCATCGAGAACTTAAACAAGGCTGCGGCGAATGGCTCTGAGTCTTTTCTGCGCACCATCTCGGAGTTGCAGGATGACGGTCAATATACGGAGATCGTGAATCGCTTTTACCGCACGCTTGCCTTCGGCACGGGCGGCCTGCGCGGGCGGAGCATCGGCGAAGTGGTGACGGCGTCGGAGAAGGGGGACTCGACCGGACCGCGCCCGGACCAGCCGTGCGCGGGGACGAATGCGATGAACTATTTCAACATCAGCCGCGCGACTCAGGGGCTGGTGGCCTATATGTGGCAGGCGCACAAAAAGGCGAAGGCGAAGGGCCGTCCGAGCATCGCGCTGGCGCATGATACGCGGCATTTTTCCAAGGAGTTTGCGGAGCTGGCGGCGAAGGTGGCGACGGACCTGGGGTGCGATGCGTATGTGTTCGCGGGGCCGCGCTCGACGCCGCAGCTTTCGTTTACGGTCCGCCTGATGAATGCGACGGCGGGCGCTGTCGTCACGGCATCGCACAACCCGCCGCATGATAACGGATTCAAGGTGTATTTTTCCGATGGCGCGCAAATCGTGGAGCCGCACGCGAGCGCAATCATCAAGCTCGTAAACGCGGTGACGAGCGACACTTACACGCCGCTGCCCAAGGCGAAGCAGGGCAAGCGCATCGTGCTCGGTGCGAAGGAGGATAATGCGTATATGGATCGGCTGGAGACGCTTCTCCTCGACCGCCCGATGGTGAAGGCTGCGAGCCGATTGAAGGTCGTGCTGAGCCCGATTCACGGGACGGGCGGTGTGATCATCAAACCGATGCTCAAGCGTCTTGGTTTCCGTTTTGCAGTGGTGGCTGAGCAGGACAAATTCGACGGTCAATTTCCTACGGTGAAGTCGCCAAACCCAGAGAACGCCGAGGCGCTATCAATGGCGATCGCGCTTGCTGAGAAGGAAGCCGCCGACGTGGTGGTGGCGACGGACCCGGACTCGGACCGCATGGGCGTTGCGATTCGGAATCGCGATGGGAAAATGCAACTGCTCTCCGGCAATCAGATCGGTTCGCTCATCGCCGCGTATCGGGTGGAGAAGCTGAAGGCGCTCGGCGTAATCACCGCAGAGAACGCGGGACGGTGCGCAATTATCAAGACGCTCGTGACTACCGACTTGCAGAAAGCAATCGCCGCAAAGCACGGCCTGCGCTGCGTGGAGACGCTCACGGGCTTCAAATACATCGGCGAGAAACTCGGCCAGTATGAGAACGCAATCCCTGCGAAAGAGCGGGCCAATTACCGCACGCTGTCCGAGGAAAAGACGCGCGCCCTGCGGCTGAAGCACAGCGTGTATTACGTGGCGGGCGGCGAGGAGAGCTACGGCTACAGCGCGCATGATTTCGTCCGCGATAAAGACGCGAATGCAGCCGTCGTGCTGTTCGCCGAAGTGTGCGCATTTGCGAAGTCACGGAACATCACGGTGGATCAACTCCTCGACGAAGTTTACGCGAACTACGGCTACTATCTGGAGCAAAACAAGACGCTCGAATATCGCGGCGCAGCAGGCGAGGAAATCATCAAGAAGCTCGCCACCGGCTTTGCCAGCGAGCCGCCGAAGATAATGGACGGCTCGAAAGTCGTGGGCGTCCGGGATTTCGCGAACAACAACTACAAGGACTGCGAAGGTCAGGTGTTGCCGAACGAGAAGATGGTCATCTTTGATCTGGCCGACGGACGCCGCGTCGCCGTGCGGCCATCGGGCACGGAGCCGAAGATCAAATTCTACCTTTTCACGAAAGCCGACGTTTCATCGCCAGCGCAGCTCGCAAAAGTGAAAGCCGCAGCCGCGAAAGGGCTCGCCGGTCTTTGGACATGGATCCAGAGCGACGTGGCACTGCGGCTGAAGCGGTAGATTTATCCGTGTTTTGTAGCCAAACAGCACCGGCGCATTCGTTCTGATAATGCGCCGGTGCTGTGATGGTGACGGATGGACTAGAAGCCGACGTTCACGCCGGAGTCCTTGCTGTTGCGGGTGCCGGAGTTTGGCGTGGCTGCATACGGGAAGGTGCGATTGTGCGTCGCGTCATTTGCGGGGACGTTGTCGCCCACGACGGTGATGGTGGAGAAAGTCGGCCCGCTCGCGATGGCGGTGAGCGCGATGTCCACTACGTCGTCGCCGAAGCGTCGCCCGTTTGGCCAACCCGATGGAATCTGGTCGCCTGCGCCGTTCGCGACGGTGTCGCCGCCGATGAAGCTTAGACGATTAAAACCGGGATCGCCCGCGGTGCGGATTGCGCCGGTCGTGGTATTCACGCGGATTACATCCGGGATGAAAATCGCCTGCAAATCGACGCGGTCCGTCGTCTGGAATCCTGTGCCAAATACGGCATTGATGAGGACTGCGATTTCGGGGTTCAGCGCGTACTTTGAGAAGTTCGCGGCGTCGTCTTTTGGCTTCGAGCGGTTGTAGTTGTCTTTGTCGGCAAGCGCCACGAGGACTTCGTTAAACAGCGGGTTGCCCAGCCGGTTTACCTGGATGAATCGCCCGATGCTTTTGTCTTCGCCAGTGGCCCTGCGCAGCGTCAGTTGGGGGCGGCTGACAGACGCATATACGCCGACGCCCGTGCTTGCTGGTTGCAGCGCGCCGGTGAACGGGATGCTCGGCAGTTCCGTCAGCGGGATGACGATTGCGTAGTGGAGCACGTTGAAGCCTTTGAAGCCGTCCACTCCGCCGCCCGCTTGCCCGAGGGATGAGCCGAGAATGCGGCCATCGAGAAGGTCGGAAATTGCAGGAACGTCTGCAAAGAACGAATCCTCGCGTGGTCCTGCAAACATCGTGAAGGTCGTATTTCTGAAAGGCACATCCACCGTCGTTTGCGCCGTGTAGGGATCGAGCAGCGCGCGGCCCGTCGCACCGGAGACGGCGCGTCCATCGGCGTCGTTATAGTGCGGCGTGGTTCGTGGTCCCACATTTGGCGGCGCGACCGTGAGCGGCGTCGTAGTAATCGGGACACGCGGCCCCGTGCCGATCGCGCGGGTGACCGAATACGTCTGCACAAAATTATGATGCGCGTCGCCGACGGCTTGGATGCCGCCTACATCCGGGGAGCCATTGATATCCGCCCCGCGGCCATAGCGCAGGATGGTGTTAGTATTCGCGTAGTTCCCGAGCTTCGGGTCCACCGGGGAGAAGCGGAAATCGTAGCGTTGGAGGTCGGCACCGGTGACGGGGTTTGCGATATGGATGCTGTAAAACGCATCGGAAGAAAAAGCGTCGAACATCAGTCCGTCGCCCGGTTCCGAAAACGGATGCACGTTGACTTCGACCACCAGCACACGCTCCCCGCTCGGTCGCATACGAATGAACGCATATACGTCGGAGAGGTTTGCCTGCGGGTCGAGTTTGATCATCGGCGCGTCGCTGTGGCTGGAAGCCTGCGCATTTGGGCTATGCGAGACGAAGAGCGTGGTTGCGATGGTCGCCGCGAGAGCGAGTTTGACGGTCTTGTTCGCGAAGGCGAATGGGCCGAGTGTTTGTGAAGTATGATTTGTTGTTTTCATTGTGGTTTTGGAGCCATGGTTTGTTGGCCCCGCAGCTACATCGTTGAACTTGTGGAATTGGATGCAGCGCAAACGGGAAAAAATTCGAGCGACGTTCCGAGGAGCCAGGGAGCGGGAAGCTGCTCGCGAAAAATTCCCGAAGTTTTTTGCGTCTTATCGGGAATAACGGCTGTAAAGCTCCTCTCCAGAATCAACCATGCCTTTGCTCGAACAATTTTCATTTCTCGCTGCCCTTCGCGGTCGCCGCTCCCGGCGCTTTTCATGCGGGATGACACTTCCCGGTGGTCCGCTTGCATTTGAGAGTAAGCAAAACCGGCAGCCGCTCACGGAAGACGAAGAGTCTGCGCTCGCGTTTGCAGCGAGCGGCATCACGGGGCACGCGCTCGCGGACTTGTGCTACACGAAGGACGGCGGTGGAAATATCATGGGCGGCCTCGTGGGGCGAACGATCGCAAGCGGAGACGCATTGCAGTGCGTCTCGTTGGTGGTGACCAACGACGACGCGACCTATTTAGTACGGCGCCCTCGGGAATTGCCTGCGGCGGAAATTGCGAATCTCATCGCTCTCGGAAAGGCCGGCGAGTTCGGCGAGGTGTATCGCCGCTCCCGCGTGAAAATCAAGGAGGGCCGGGCGCATCCTGCGATGGAGCCACTTTTCAATATCAACACGAATCGCTGGTCCGCACATGCACCGGGCACGACGCACTTTCTGCCGATCAACGACCTGACATTGATGTATGTGAACGGGCTGCTGGAGGTTCTCAATGAACACACAGGCGCATTCATTCTCGACGAGAGAAACAATTTCCTCCCAGCCGGGCTGGCGAAGTTTGCCCGCAACCGCGGCGGGCATCTCGAATCCGATCCCGCGAAGAATCGCGTGGCGACGGTGCGCCAGGTGGAGCAGTTTGTGACTGAGTTTGTGACCGTGGAGCAGGGGATGATGATGCAGAATCTCGCGCTCATGGCGGAAGCGCTCGGGCTCGGCGGATATCCGAGTTTTGCAAATCACGAGTTCGCGTGGTTTCAGGCGCTGGAGTTCAAAATGCAGACGATGCCGGCAAGCCGGTACGTCGGCGCGGGATGGCTGCCTTCGATGATGATGAATCTTCTGCGGCAGAACCCCGCTATTCCATATCCGGTAGGGCTGGAGCGCGATGGGGAGGTTTTGCTGAAGCCCTTTTGTCCGCCGCATTACAAGTCGATGGCAGAAGCGGTGCGCGCAGTCGTGGCACTCAAATTTGGCGCGTCGGGAATTTTTCGAAATGAGGGACAGGGAAGCGCATGGGTGAACCACGCGGAGACTGCGAAGGAGGTTCCGCCGGTGAGCGAGAAGACCATCGAGGCGACCATCGCCTACTGCGAATACCTGTGGAAGCGCTACGGGAGATTTCCTGTCCACATGGCACCGTATCGGACCGTGGTCGGCTTTCAAGCATGCCATGTGGATGTGGAGTTTTACGACAAGTTCTACAAACCGGGGGCGGTGAGTGAATCCGTCCGCGCAGATTTTACAGCGCGTCGTCGAGAATGAAGTCCCGCGGTCAAGCTGTCGCAAACGCGACGAGCGGATCGTCGAGCGTCAAAACCGCAAGCAAGGTGCAGCCATCGACCGAGTAATTTTCCTCGTGGAGCGAACCTGCATCGGCGTGGTGGAAATCGCCCGCAGCCATTTTGCGGTTTCCGATGACGAGGTCTCCGCTGATGACGAAGAAGTCCTCCGGACCTGCGTTGATGTGTGCAGGGTAGCGCGCTCCTTTTTCCAGTTTCCCGAGTAACACTGCGTAGCCGCGCTCTTTCTCCATGGAGAGCAATTTGATATAAGCACCCGGAATCGGAAGGGGCTTCCATCCTCGTGATTCGTCGGAATCTTCGAAGCGCAACCCGGCCATCGCCGCGAGAGCGGGTGACATCAGCGGAACACTCGGGCGAACCGTTGGTCGTAGCCCGGCGATTCGCGCCAACACTTTTTCCCGTAGTGAATCCGGCGGAGTTACTTGTGGGGAAGCAATGGCCATAAGGTCGGTCGTTGCATGAAAATCGGCGACGAGCGATTGCAATTCTGGATTGCCGCGCAGTTCCAACTCAAAGCTCTCCGCTTCGCCGACGGACAATGCGCCGAGCGCATAGAGGCTCGCGAATTCTTGCTGTTGTTCGGTGATCATAAGTAGTTGATTAGTTGTTCACGCAATTTCAGCATCCCACGGCGAATGCGTGCTTTCACCGTGCCAAGTGGTTCCCGAAGCGACTCCGCGATTTCTCCATGTGAGAGCCCGCTGAAGAACGCCATCTCGATTGCAATTCGTTGTTCGGCGGGCAAACCTTTTACCGCTTGCTGCACCGCGCCCATCTCAGCAGCGCCCAAAAGCTGAACGGGCGGGCGGGAAAACGACGCGTTTTGCATACTCGACTGCTGGGTCAACTCTTCGGAGAGGCGCACGCGGCGATGGCGCGAACGAAGCCGGTCGATGCAGCGGTGGCGGGTAATCGCCAGACTCCATTGGAGCGGAGTGCCCATGGTCGGATCGAAATCTTTGGCTTTGTTCCAAATCTGCACGAACACGTCTTGGAGGATTTCCTCTGCGTCGTGGGTGTCGCGTAAAATCCGGATGGCCGTAGAGAAAAGAATTCCGGACATCTGATCATAGAACTCGGCCATGGCACTATGATCCTGCTCCGAGATTCGTCGGATCAAGTCTTTCTGGACCAAGTCAGCTAATTCGCGTTCAACCATAAAACCGTGTTGCGATGATTTGACTTCAATCTCATGCGTCTCGGTACACATCACCGTGTTCCATGCAGAGTTCTGCGGCCAACTCTAAAGTTTGACTTCATTGTATTCACCTTTCCCTTCACTGCGTTGCAGTCTGCAAATTGGATGCATGAAAATTGCGTCCAGTGTTCGAATTGTGTGTGGATACGAGAGCAAGGAGAGCGTCCCGATGCAGGATGATCTCGCGGCGGGGCGGTTTAACCCGCGGTTCTCACAGTCACGCCGCTTTTTTTCGAGTGAGCGCTGATGCGGGTTTGAGGCTCCGAGTAGGCGTAGGGTTCGGCCTGCCACTCTTCTTCCCGGAGTGTGAGAAATGCAGGTTAATTCTCGTCCTGTCGGGTGGGTGAGGGTATCGACGGGAATGACTCATTCACTTCATGCAAAGCGTTGTCATCGATAAGCCCTACACTTTTATCCCGCCCCGGTTGAGCCGTTTCTGGCACTGGCTGGTGCGCCGGATTCTGCCGTGGCAGCTCCGGAATGAACATGGAATTATTGCGGTGGAGGTGGTGGGAGCGGAGAAGTTGCGGGGTTCGCTTGCGGCGGGACATGGGGTGATGATTGTGGGGAATCATTGCCGCCCGTGCGACCCGATGGTGCTGGATTCGCTGGCGGCGGCGGTGCGGCGGCCATTTCACATCATCGCGAGCTGGCATGTGTTTATGTCGAGCCGGTTTCAGCGGTTTTTGCTGCCGAGGATCGGGGGCTTTAGCGTTTATCGGGAGGGGATGGATCGGGAGTCGCTGAAGTGTGCGATTAAGTCGGTGGCGGACGGAGTGAATCCGCTGGTGATTTTCGCGGAGGGGATCATCACGCGGAGCAATGACCGGCTGGTGAACTTTATGGACGGTCCGGCTTTTATCGCGAGGGCGGCGGCGAAGCAGCGGAAGGAGGGGAAGGTGGTGATTTATCCGGTGTTTACGCGGTACTTTTTCGAGGGCGACTTGCAGGCGACGTTGGCTCCGCTGCTGAAGGAGATCGAGCATCGGCTTTCGTGGCAGGAGCAGGCGCACCTGCCGTTGCGCGGGCGGCTTTTGAAGATCGGCGATGCGCTTTTGGCGCTGAAGGAGATGGAGTATTTCGGTGCGCCGCAGCCGGGCTCCTTTGTGGAGCGTCTGCCGAGGCTGGTGGATCATCTGCTGACTCCGCTGGAGAATCAATGGACGGCGGGCCGCCACGACGGGGATGCGATGGCGCGGGTGAAGCGGCTGAGGTCGGCGATTTTGCCGGATATGGTGAATGGGGAGCTGACGGAGACGGACCGCGCGGCACGTTGGCGGAATCTTGCGGATGTATATCTCGTGCAGCAGCTCCACTGTTATCCCGGCAATTACTTCGATGCGCCGACGCCGGAGCGCATCCTGGAAACTGCGGAGCGCTATGAGGAAGACCTCACGGATGTGGCTCGGGCGCATCGTCCGATCCGGGCCATCATCACCGTGGGCGATCCGATTGAGGTGGGGGCGACGCGGGATCGTTCGCAAGAAGTTGATCCAATCACGATGGAGATCCGGCGGCAAATGGAGGCGATGCTGGAATCTACGAAGGCGCTTCGCAGGACGCAGCCGACGGGAATGGAACGGCTATGAGCGCAATTGGGATGCGGATCGGAGTGATCGCCTTAGCACTGGTGGTGTGGTTTTGGACGCAGAAACTAATCGGTCGGAAAGGCGGCGCTCCGGGAGAAATATGGGACGGCTTTCATCGGCTCACGGCGGGCTGGCATCGGTATTTTCTGTCCCACGACAAGGCGGCGAACCGCGCGCTTGCAATCAGTTCATTCTTTATCGACCTGCTGAGTCTGACGCTGATTGGGGCGGCGATTTTCGGGCCGAGCTTTGCGCCGTTTCTCGGGGTGCTGATCGTGTTCGCGATGCGGCAGGTGTGCCAGCTCTGGTGTACGCTGCCGCCGCCGCCGGGAATCATTTGGCGCGACCCCGGCTTTCCGAGCCTTTTGGTGACGTATGGCGTGAGCAATGATCTGTTCTTTTCCGGGCACACCGCGCTCGCTGTTCTTGGGGCCATCGGCGTCTGTCAGCTCGCGCCGTGGTGGCTCGGGGTCGTGGCGGTTGTCGTCGCTGTGGGAGAAGCGGTGCTCGTGCTCGTTTTGCGTGCCCATTATACGATGGACGTGATCGCTGGAGCGTTTGCCGCGTGGTTCGCGGCGGATATGGCGGCGCGGCTTGCGCCGTTTGTGGATGTCTGGCTGAAGTAAAACGACCGCTCAGCCCCGCCCGTGCCTGCGGCGAAATTCGGCGCGGTAATCGCCCATCGTTTTCACGATGTCGTTCCGGATTCCGAAGATCCTCTCGCGCAGTTTTTGGAATACCTCGTTCGTGATGAACCCGCCTTCTAAAAGGTGCATTGTAGAGTCGAGACCAGAAGTCAGGGCAGCCAGCGCACGCTTGAGATACGCGATGCACATTCCCAAGTCTTCCATCTGTTCATCGCTCAGCGCGAGGGAAAGCTTGGCGGTTGCGAGAGTGGCCTGCGTGTTGAGCGCGACCATGGCGGGATGTTCGCGCACCTTCTCGTCGGAATCGTCCAAAAGGTTGTCCAACTCCATGTTGAACTCGATCGCTTGCTTGTAAATCGGGTGCCGCTCGAAGCTGAAGCCGGCGTCCTCGTCTTCGTTGTCCGTATCTTCGTCATCGTCGTCGTCAAAAGACGCATCGACTTCTTCTTCCCAATCGCGCGAGTCGCCATCGATCAGGTGCTTCCATCCCATTTCCTCGGCGATAATTTCGTCGCGCTGGGGGTGGTCGATGTATTTTTCGAGAAGCTCGATATACTTCTCGGTACGCCGCTCCTGCTCCTGGAGAAACCGCTCCCACTTGAATTCATCCCAAGCTTTTTCGAAGTGCGAATCAGACATAACAAGGGAAAGTAGAGCGCAGGCTGAGGGCCGCGCAAGTGGAGAGTCAGGATTTTCTCCCTTTTTTTTCTTTAAGCGCGCGCCACCGTGATGACGCGGACGGAGGCGGCCCCGGCTTTCAAAAGGACGCGGCTGCATTCCTCGACGGTGCTGCCGGTGGTGAAGACGTCGTCCACGAGGACAAGATCCTTTCCTTTCACCTGAGCTGGTTTCCGGACTTTGAAGGCGCCCCGCAGGTTTTCCATGCGCTCGCTTCGGTCCAGCCGCGTTTGCGTGGGCGTCGGGCGGATGCGTTTCAGCGCGTTCCAAACGGGACGCCCGGCCTTTCCGGTGATGAGGTTGGCGAGGACTTCGGCTTGGTTAAACTCCCGCTCGCGCTGGCGGACGTGATGGAGCGGAACGGGCACGAGCGCGTCGAACGGCGTTGCCTTCATCCGTGGATCGTCGAGGGTTTCTGCGAGCCAGGCGGCCAAAGTTTTGGCGAGGTGTGTGTGGCCGAGATACTTGAACCCGTGGACGAAATCGCGGACCGGGCCGCTGCTCACGTAGTGCGAAATCGCGCACTCAAAGTGGAGTTCGCGCTGCTGGCAATTCGCGCAGACAAATTCCTGCGTGATCGCGCCTTGGAAGGGCGACGAGCACCTTGCGCAATACGGCGGCTGAATTCGCTCCACGTCTTCCGCGCAGGCTTCGCAGAGATGGACGCCCGCTTCCGTGGAGTCGCGGCAGACGCCGCAGTGTGCAGGAAAGCAGAGCGACACGAGGCTGTCGCCAAACCAGCGTGCAAATCGCGCGATCACATTGCCAGTTCGGCGAGCAGTGCCCGGTTGAGCCGGATGCCGGCCTCGAAGTTTTCCACGGGGAAATTTTCATCCGGGGCGTGCGCACGGCAATCGGGCAGCGCGAGGCCGAGGAGCAAGGTTTCCACGCCGAGGATGCGCTGAAACGTCGTCACGATCGGGATGCTGCCGCCTTCGCGAATGAGCGCGAGTTCCTTGCCGGGAAATGCGATGGCCAGCGCACGTTGCGCGGCTTTTCCAAATGCGGAATGCGGGTCTGTCGCGTAGGGGTCGCCGCTGTGGCCGACGGTGATTTCCAGCCGGACTCCGGGCGGTGTGTGCCGCTCCAAATGAGCACGAACTTTCGCCATGAGGTCTGCGGGCTTTTGGCTGGGCACGAGGCGGAAAGTCAGTTTGGCAAAGGCTTCGCGGGGGATGACGGTCTTGCTGCCGGTCCCTTGGAAGCCGCCCCAGATGCCGTTCACTTCCGCAGTGGGCCGCGCCCATGTGCGCTCGACGTTGCTGTAGCCTACTTCGCCGAAAAGCTCGGGCACGCCCGTGACAGCTTGAATCTCGGCATCGCCGAACGGCAGGCGCTGCCACGCCTCGCGTTCCCACGGCTGAAGCGGCGCGACATCGTCGTAAAAGCCGGGCACGGCGACGCGTCCATCGGTGTCGTGGAGCGACGCTACAATGCGCGCGATGGCGGTGGCGGGATTCATCACTGCGCCGCCGTAGATGCCGCTGTGCAGGTCCGTGGAAGGCCCGCTGACGCGAAGCTCCATCGCTGCAATTCCGCGCAGGCCATACGTGAATGTGGGCGTGTTGCGTGCGACCATTCCGGTGTCGCTGATGGCGATGATGTCGCACTTGAGCAGCTCGCGATGTGTGGTGAGAAATGACTCGAGATTCTTGCTGCCGACTTCCTCTTCGCCCTCGATGAGGAATGTGAGATTCACCGGCACGTCGCCATTTTCCCGCATCGTCTCGCCGACGCCGAGAACGTGGCCGAGGATCTGCCCTTTGTTGTCCGTCGAGCCGCGCGCGTAGATGACTCCATCGCGAATGACGGGCTCAAACGGCGGGCTCGTCCACTCGTTCACGGGATCGACGGGCTGCACATCGTAGTGGCCGTAAATCATCACCGTTTTGCGTCCAGGCTTATGCTCGTTTTTTGCGGTGACGATGGGATGTCCCGGCGTTTCGTGGACCTGCGAACTGAGGCCGATCGCCGCCAGTTTTGCCGCTAACCACGCAGCGCACGCGGCGACATCGCCTTTGTGTCGGGGCTCCGTGGAGACGCTGGGGAAACGGATGAAAGCGAAAAGGTCGTCGAGATGAGATTGCTGCATCCCGCGCATGTATCGCTACGGATGCCCAAAGGTCAAAACCATCCCGCAGGCGCGTCTTTTAGCGCACCCCGGAGAACGGTGCGGATGACACGTTTCTCCGCCACCGGCAAATACGCGAATGCTTTGTCCGGCTGCGCTTCGCCAAGCGCCAGAGCGAGCTGGCGATATACGCGCAGCTTCATTTCGCGCGGCATTCCGGCGAAGACTGCGCTGTCGATCATATAGCTGCACCGGTTCTTGAAGAGGCGCGTTTTTAGATCGAAGTCCCGAAGAACCGCGATACCCGACTTTTGGAAATCCGCTTTGAAAGCCGAGTCGCCCTCTACGCCGGGAAGCGGTGCCTCGTCGGCGAAAAGAATGTAGCGCACCAACGCGCGAGCGAGTTCGTCGAGCGTTGTATTTTCTGCGGCAGACGGCTTGCCCTTGCTCGTGTTCATCACGTCCCGCGTCTTGTAGGTCGCCTCCAGCACGCGGTTCACAAAGCCCGCCTGATGCTCGTGCAAGAGCTGCGGGAGGATGTCGCTCCCCGCCACGGGATACCGCGCGTAGTCAAACAGCTTTCCGGGTTCCAGCGGGACCTTTTGCAAAATGCCCTCCGGCGAATTGCGTCCGAGCGCGTTGCCCCAGTGCTCGGCGATGCCGTGTTTTCCCGTCACATACCAGCCGCCGAATCGCTCTGCGAAAGGAATGGCGTGTCCGCTTTGCTTTTGCCGGAACGCCTGCAAATTGCCACCCGTCGCGAGCGGCACGACGGATTTGATGAACAGTCCCGGCACATAAAAAGTCTCTTCTTTTGCATGGCAGTTCATACAGCGGTCGGAGCGCTCCGCTTTGAATGCGCCGCCGTCGCGCGGGATGTCGAAGATGTAGAAAATCCCGCCGGCCTCCGGGTCGATCGAGACGATTTCGATTCGTCCGCCGGGGATGTAGCCGACGTAGATATCTTCATTGAAAAAGAGGGCGCGCGGGCTGCGTGGCGAGATGAGCCGGAGCTGGAGACTCGTATTGGAAAAGACGAGCATTTGCGAAGATACGGGCACTTTCAGCGCGCTCAAAAGCGAACGCAAATACGGCAGCTCGCCGCTTCCATCTAGCTTCACGCGGCCTGCTTCCATCTCGCCGATGAACTTCGTGAATGGGTCGTGCAGCGGGCGTTTCCAGTAGTCGTGAGGCGGGCCGTCGAGCTCATACTCGGCGGCGCGCGACGGAATCGCGGCGGCGAGCCACACGGCGGAAATCAAAGCAAGGCGGAGCATGTTGTGGGAACCATGTAGCCGTGCAGTGCCGTAACCGCAAGGGCGGGCAGAATTCGTTTCCGCTTCCGCGCAGAGTGTGGTCTTTTGCGGGCGATATGTCTGACTACGAATACGACGTCGCGATTATCGGGGGCGGGCCTGCCGGGGCCACTCCCGCGATTTTGCTCGCGCAGAAAGGTCGCCGGGTCGTCGTTCTGGAGCGGGAGAAATTTCCGCGCTTTCGCATCGGTGAGTCGCTTCTGCCGTACTCGATGGGCGCATTTGACCGGCTGGGTGTTCGCGAGGAACTAAAGGAAAAAGCGATGCCGAAAAACGGGGCAGAAATCGCCACGGCGTGCGGGACGCGACAGATCAAATTTTACTTCAAGAACGGCTTTCGCCTGAAGCATGGCGATGCGTTCCAGATGGAGCGTTCCGAGTTTGATCAAGTCCTTCTCAACCGCGCCCGCGAAGTCGGTGCGGAAGTGCGCGAAGGCATCCACGTTGAGCGCGCGGATTTGAGCAGCGACGGCGTGACGCTTCATACGAACGAGGGGACCGTGCGCGCCCGCTACGTCATCGACGGCAGTGGACGAAACTCAGTCATCGGGAATCAACTCGGCCTGCGAAAGCCGTATCCGCATTTGAAAAAGTTCTCGTGCTTCGGCCACTTCGATGGTGTGCAGCGCGACGACGGAATCGACGGGACTCTCACGCGGCTTGTGCGGGGCGAAGGCTTTTGGTTCTGGCTCATCCCGCTCGATGAAAAGCGCACGAGCGTCGGCCTCGTGATGGACGCCTCCACTTTCCGCGCGCGGAAATTGTCGCCCGACGACATGCTCGACGCGGCCATCGCCGAAAGCCCTCTGATGCGAGATCGGATGAAGGCCGCGACACGCATCGGAAAGGCGCACAGCGCGAGTGATTACTCGTTTCGCAACGAGCGTTTCACCGGCGACCGCTGGATGCTCACGGGCGATGCTGCGGGCTTTATCGATCCGATTTTTAGCACGGGGGTTTTCCTCGCGATTCATAGCGGAGAGCGCGCGGCCATGGCGCTCGATCGAGTCCTTTCGGACGCATCGAAGCAAGCGCGGTTGTTCGCGGATTACGAGAAGGACCTTGGTGGGATCATGGACAAATATCTGCG
Organism: Verrucomicrobiaceae bacterium; assembly: GCA_043728745.1. Classification (GTDB taxonomy): domain Bacteria; phylum Verrucomicrobiota; class Verrucomicrobiia; order Chthoniobacterales; family Chthoniobacteraceae; genus SXWH01. The sequence continues at coordinate 7,193 of JAYTMG010000317.1, read as the reverse complement.
CTTCGTGACGGCGTGGTATGAGCCGCAGTTCATCGAAGTTTTCACCACGCCCGCCAAACGCCTGCAACTCGCCGCCGCAGTAAATGCAGTGCTCGCCGGGCATGTGGGATTTTCGTGGGGAATATGGTGGCGCATGGAGCTTTTCTATCTCGTCTGCCGGTTGCAGAAAAAGTGGCCGTTGTGCCCGAGAATCACCGAGAGGATTTCGCTGGAGTTGCCGCGTTAGCGCCGTGTGGGACTTGGAGTCCGTGACTTGTGTTTTGTAGTCGGTGACTAGTGGTCTGTCAGTCGTCGTGCGATGGTGAGCCAGCGTGTTCATCGGCGGTGATTTGTGACTGGTGAGAGGACGAGCCCGAAGCGGGAAAGCCATCCCCAGCTCCGAAAACACCCCCATTGACACACTAAAACCAACCATGAAACTGCAACCAAAGTCCACGGCATGTGGTGCCCATGGCCTGAACCACGCCCGTTATTCGCCCTCTCACGCGGGACGCTCGTTAGACTGCGGCTCCGCTCCACTTGAGCTTCTGCCGTAGGACTTCAAAAAACGACATGCCGGGTAACATCGCGAGCGGGAGTCGTTGTGCGGCTTTGGTGATGCGGATGATGTCGCCGCTGAGCACTGCTTGGGAGGTTTGTCCGTCGAGCGTGAGGAAGATACTGCTCCGGCTTTCGCTCGGGGAGATTTGGATGGGGCTGTTGTCGCTCACGATGACGGCGCGGTTCGTGAGGACGTGTGGGCAGATGGGGTTCACTACGAATACGCCGCTGTCGGGCGCGAGGATCGGTCCGCCTGCGCTGAGGCTGTATGCGGTGCTGCCGGTGGGCGTGGCGACTATGAGGCCGTCCGCATTATACTCGCTCACCGCGGAGCCGCCGATGCGCACGTCGAGGCGGATCAGGCGGGACAATTCGCCGCGGCTGACGACGGCGTCGTTTAGCGCGACGCGTGTGCTGATGACGGCGTTGTCGCGGACAATTTCGACTTTTAATAATGTGCGCTCGCTGAGCGTGTAGGTGCGATCCACGATCGCTGCCACTGCGCGGGCGTGCTCGGTTGCGGCGATAGTCGTGAGAAAACCGAGCGTCCCGAGATTGATGCCGAAAAGCGGGCGGAGCTGCTCGCCGAGCGCGTGGAGCACTTGCAAAATCGTGCCGTCGCCGCCGAGCACGAGCAGCATCTCGCAAGTGTCCGCGAGCTCGGGCTCCGTGAGCGCGGAGTCCGCGCCGATGAGCCCGCTTGCACGATGATCGAGGTGAAGCTGGATCGGGTGATGGGCAAACTGCGCCATCAGCGCGAGCACGAGTTCACGTGCGCCGGGCTTTGAATTGTTGGCGATGATTCCGATGTGGCGCGTCGTGCTCATGGCGCGCAAATAGGCGGCGGCGGGTCGAACGGCAAGCGCTGTGTCGCGGAAACTGCGACTACGCTTCCCAATCCACCGGCAATTTCCGGCCGTTTTGTCCGGCGGTAAATGTGAGGCGTCCGTCTGGAGTGGCTTCCACGCGGCATTCCACCGTGGTGTTGCCTTCCGTGGCGGGCGTCACATTGCGAACGATGAATGTGCCGAGCGACGATGGCGTTCCGCCGACGCCGGTCTGGCCTTGCTGGAGTTTCACGCGGGCTTCGTTGCCCTTCGCGCGCCATGGGAATTTGTGCTGCGCGGGCAGCGCCTGGCGGGGGCTGAGCAGCATTCCGCCGTCCCCGTCTTCGAGCGCGAGAACGAGAGGGCGCAAGAGTTGTCCGCTGGAATGCACTTCGAGCTGGCCACCGCTTTGTGCGCGAAGGCCGGTCCAGTGCTCGATTGCGCTTTCCGCTGCTGCTTTGAAATCCGCCGGGGCATCGCCCATTTGCGCGCGGCGCAGAGCCTCGATGGCGAGTGCAGTCTTGTCCACCTGCCGAAGCGATTGTGCGTAATTCCAGTCGAGACGCTTGGTGTAGCGACCGCTGGAAACTGCGGGCTGGATGACAATTTCGAGCGCACCCGCGTCCTTCGCATCGCCGAGCATTGCGGCGTATTGCAGGAGGACTTCCTCGGCCTTTGGATTCCGCTCATGCGCGCGGGCGACGTAGCTCACGGCAGTGGCGACATCACCGCGATCGCGGGCCATGCTGCTCGCGATGAGGAGCGGCATCCACGCGCTGCGCTCGTCGGCAAACGCCACGAGGCGGTTTTCTTTCTCGATGTCGTTTTCGCCTTTCAGCTCAAAGTGAATGCCGAGCGCCTGCTGGATGTTCGGATCGACGTCCAACGCTTTTACCAGTGCGGCATGTTCGCCTTCCTTATCGCCTGCGGCGTTCAGCGTTTGCGCGAGGTTGAAAGGTCCCCACGGATCTTGCGGCTGGAGTTCGCAGTAGCGAGCGAAGGCGGCTTTGCTTTCCTCAAACTTCCCGAGCATCCGGTATCCCGCACCGAGCGCGACGAGCACGCGGGGCTGGTCTGGCTGCACGGCGTTTGCTTTTTCCAAGGCGGCGATTCCGACTTCCGGCACGAGGCCGTCCTTCAAGAGCTGCTCGCCGAAAGCGACCATTTGGTCCGGGTGCGCTTCGATCTGCGTGAGCTGTTGTTCGGCCATCGTCTTGAATTGTTCCATCGGCACGACCACTGCGCTCTTCGGGTCTTTCGGGTCGCGGAGGAGCTTCACTGCGGCCTTGAGTTGCACCATTGATTCGAGCGCGACTTGATCTTGCGGATTGGTTTGCAGAGCGTTGGCGAAAGCTTGGATCGCTTGTTCGCGATTTCCATTTTCCGCGAGCATCGTTCCGAGATTGTCCCAAATAAATGGAATGCCCGGCGCTTTCTGTGCGGCTTCTGCATAAAGGCGGACGGCATCCTCGTCATTGCCACACTGCCGCGCGACGAACGCTTGATGAAACAGCGAATACGGCGATGCGGGATGATGCTTCTCAATTTCAGCAAGCAACTCGCCCGCTTTGGAATACTCGTGGTCTTCGAGTGCCTCGGTCATCGCATCAAAGTGCGGCGACGCTGCGAGGAATCCGCGCCACGGCCCGATGAGACCCGGCTCGGCATTCACGCAAGACTCGACGCCGTTGAGCAGCGCAGCCATGTCGAACTGCGCGTGCTGACCGTCCGGCACTGGCGCGCCCACGGGCCATGGGATGCGGTGCGGAAGACCAAAAAAGTCGAGTTGCCAGGCAGGTGATTCAATCCAGGTAAATGTGCTCATAATGAAAAATGTAGAGTCCCGCGGGAGCGGGCGGGCGACAGTATTCAGCGCAGTCCGAGCGACAAGGGGATTTTCGTTGGAAATGGAAAGCCGAGCGTTTGCGTTACGCGTTTGGGTCGGGGCGAAAGTCAGCGTCGAGCATCGTTTCGAGCTCGTGCATCGCGAGGGCGAGGCTGGCTCGGAGCTCTTCTGGGTGAGGCTCGGCGAGCGCCGTGGCGCAGCGGTGGGAGATGGATTTTCGCGGATTTGTAGCGTCCGCTTTTTCGAGGAGCCCGTTCAATTCCGCGACGCGGCGCTGAACTTCGCGGATGGCTGCGAGCGCAGATGCCTCGGTGATTTCTTCGGCCTCGACCCGCTTGAGTTGCTTGCACTCAAAGAGCCGACAGCGAGTCGGGCGGTCCGCATAAATCGAGCATCGAAGCCCGTCGAGCGCGGCGCAAGGCTGGGCAAAGGCTCCGCGCTTCACCTTGAGGCCCAGCGCGGCGAGCGCTTTTGGCGACTCGCCGGGCTGGAGCTTGACGATTTGAAACATCACGCCGTTGCAGCAAAGTCCGCATGTGACGCAGAGACGGGATGCGGCGGATTCGGTGCCGGGCATCGTTCGCGTTAGCGCGATTTCTTCTTTTTCAGCAGCTCGATTTCTTCCGATGTGAGCTGGCGATTGGAAGACGATTGCGGGCGCTGCACTGGTGCTGCCTGCTGCCTGCGGGCGGATTCAGCCTGCTGGCGGGCAGCGTCGGACTGACGTTGGCGTGCTTCATCCGAGGCGCGGCGGGACATTTCGGCCTGCATCCGGCGTTGGGAATCGGCGGCGGCGGCGCGGCGTGCATTGTCCTCGTTGGCGCGGCGTGCGTTGTCTTGGTCTGCGGCGCGGCGTTGTTTTTCCATGCTTGCGGCCTGTTGCTGGCGACGTGCGTTTTCGGCGGAGTCGCGTTGTGCCTCAGCTTGTTTGCGCTGCATTTTCTCGGAGTCGGCAGCGCGGCGTTGGGCATCTGCGGCGGCGGCCTGGCGGCGTGCGCTTTCGGCGGAATCGCGTTGGGCTTCGACTTGTTTGCGCTGCATCTTTTCGGATTCTGCGGCGCGGCGTTGAGCATCCGCAGCGGCCGATTGGCGGCGTGCGCTTTCGGCTGCGTCGCGCTGTGACTCGGCTTGCTTGCGCAGCGTTTTTTCTGCATCGGCGGACCGGCGTGCCGATTCCGCAGAGTCGCGTTGAGCTTCGGCTTGTTTGCGTTGCATTTTCTCAACGTCAGCGGAGCGGCGGGCTTTTTCGGCGGCGTCGTTTTCGAGTTCGGCTTGCTTGCGTTGGAGCTTGTCCACTTCAGCCACGCGCTGCTGTTTCTCCACCGTGGCGCGGCGTTCGTCGTCTGCTGCGCGAGGCTTTACGATTTCGCGCGGGGCGGATTCCTTGGAGTCGCGCTCCACTTTGTCGGCCATCTTCTTGCGCAGACCGCCGTCTTCTTTTGCGTCGGATGGGCGCTCGACGATCGGACGTTGCGCCGGATTGCGAACGGCATCGTCGTCTGACGCGCCGGGGCGGACCGTAGGTTTCTTGAGAAGCGCCGGTTTCTCGTCTTGCTTCGAAATCTCGGGCCGAACGGCAGGCGTTTTCAGCGTGCCGGGGTCAGGGCGTTTTTCGTCCTTGGTGATGTCGTTTTTATCTAGCTCCGGCGGCATTGGGCGGCCAGTTGGCTTTTTCAAAGTGTCCGGGCCATCGGGCTTGCCGTCATCGTTGCGGCGGGCGTTCGCTTTGAGCAAGCTCGGGCGTCCGGCGGTCGGGTCGATATTCTTTGGCACCACGGCGATTGCTTCCGGGCGGAAGGCGCGGGCGGGCTGGGATTCCGGTGTGGCTCCATTGTTCTCGCCGCGCATTTTCACGAGTAGTTTTTCGCGTGTGCCATCCTTGTCCATTCCGGCCCAGCCGCGCGAGACGGCCGGTGCTTTGTAGGTTTTGGCGATGACGGGCTGCCGCGTGAGGACGTTCCAATTGCTCTCCGCGCGTTGCGGTGCGGCGACGTAAAGCGTGTTGCCCTTTTGCGTGTTGATGAAGACGTTGCCGCGATTCCCATTCACGAAGATGTTCGTGGTGTTTTGCACGAGCTTGAGCGCGGGCAGGCGTTGCGAGCAGCGCGGGGCGATGTAGTCGTAGTCGAGCCCGCCGTTGAACACGTATCCGTTGTCACGATTGTAGGTGATGTTCGTGATGTTCGTCGTGTAGTTGATAATCGTCACGTTGCGGGCACGCGGGAGGATGACTCCACGGATGACCGGCGCTCCGAAATCCCGCGAGTTGCAAAACGAGTAGTGTCTCGGCCCGATGTTGTAATGCGTGTCGGCCCATGTGCTGATGCCGACTCCGACTTCCCAGCGCGCTTCCGGCGGGAGCGGTGCCCAGCCGACGTAGTCGTTGCTCTTGCGCCATGAAACCCACGCGGGGCCCCATTCGTAGCCGGGCACCCAGCACCAACCGGCTTCATCGAGCTCCACCCAGCGTCCGTAGTGGTAAGTGACGCCGCCCCAGTCTTCGTAGCTGACCCACGTCCACCCGGCGTCCGTGTAGCTCCAGTAACCATCGGTGTAAGGACTCCATTCGCGGTCCACGCCGGTGGGTTGCCAGACAAGGCCGTAGCTGTCGGTTTGGGACCACGAGCCGTAAGGCGAGAGCGTGTCGTGGAAGAAGTCGAAGCTGATATTCACATCGGCCCTTGCGGGCGAAGTGAGGAGCGAGACGGTGCAGGCGAGAATGAGAGCAGAGTATTTCATAGGCAGTTCGGAAAATGAGACGCAGGCAAGATTGGCGGCATTCAAATAATGTTGAGCGATTTATTCGTCGCCTCAACGATGCTCTCGTTTGCCAGTGAGTTCAACCCCCGGTCGCGATCAATTCGCGGCCCATTCCGGCTCGCTACTTTGTGTGAAGCCGGCGCGCATTCGCGCCGGATCGCATCACCCTAGAAACGACTTTGGATTGACCGCGAAAATCGCTAAAAGCGCGAAATAAGACAGTTGCGAAAAATGATGCCCGCACTCAGCGGGTGAGTGCCCCACTCCTCCGCAAAACCTTCTCTTTTCGGGTGTGGTCGCTGCGTGATGTAACCCGTAGCACAGTCCGTCCCGGCTGTGGGGCCAACGTGCGTCCCCGCCCGTTGCAGGCCGACAGCAGCCGGGACGGCTACTGGCCCCACAGCCGGGACGGACTGTGCTACATCACGCAGCGGTCGCACCTCTATTTTCGCGCCTTTCGCGTTTTTAGCGGTTCTCAATCACGTCTCCAGAATCACTTCATCCGGTCGAAATTGCGCTGCAAAATCTGCCAGTCAGGAACACCTGCGAGCTTCGCGCTGGCGTCGGAAATGAGCTTCGCTTCGTTCACATTTTTCGTCGGACGATTCGCTTTGTAGAACGTGCCGAACATGCCGGGCCACGGCTCGTCGCAGAGTTTGTAAGCGGCGTATTCGTCGGTCACGTCGTGCTCGGCAGGAATCTCCGGGAAAGTGCCGCCTTTGCGCGGGATAGCGGCGTCGAACGCGCCGGGGTAAAATTCGACGCATTCACTGAGGCACTCGATGAACGAGAAGCCGTCGTGGTCCATCGCTGCTTCCATGAGTTTGAGCAGGTGGTTCACATTCGTCGCCGTGCTGCGTCCCACAAATGTCGCGCCGGCGCTGATGGCCTGCTTCATGGGGTTGATCGGACGATCCGTGCTGCCGCCGATGTCGGTCTTCGATTTGAAGCCAATCGGCGATGTCGGCGAAGTCTGCTTTTTCGTGAGGCCATAGACGAAGTTGTCCATGACGACGTAGGTCATCTTGATGTTTTTGCGCGCGGTGTGCGTGAAGTGATTACCGCCGAGGGAAAATGCATCGCCGTCGCCACCGAACACGAACACGTGCAGGTCGGGACGCGAGAGCGAAACGCCGCTGGCAAATGCAAGCGCGCGACCGTGGATGAAGTGTGCGCCGTGGGCCTGCACGAAATATGGGAAGCGCGACGAGCAGCCGATG
>JAYTMG010000316.1:0-20659 GCA_043728745.1 Verrucomicrobiaceae bacterium | reverse complement strand
TCTTACAAGACGCTGGTCTATAAAGGCATGTTGCTGACGGACCAGGTGGGCAAGTATTTCGCGGATTTGAGCGACCCGGATATGAAGTCCGGCTTGGCGCTGGTTCACTCGCGGTTTTCGACGAATACTTTCCCGAGCTGGGACCGTTCGCATCCGTATCGCTACATCGCGCACAATGGTGAAATCAACACGCTGCGCGGGAATATCAACTGGATGCACGCGCGTCAGTCGCTGGCGGATTCGCCGCTGTTTGGCGAGGACTTCAAGCAGACTTTGCCCGTCGTAAATCCGAACGGTTCGGACTCTTCGATGTTCGACAATGTGCTGGAGTTGCTGGTGCTCGCGGGGCGTTCGCTGCCGCACGCGATGATGATGATGATTCCGGAGCCGTGGAGCGGTCATGAGTCGATGAGCGACGAACTGAAGGCGTTTTACGAATATCACTCATGCCTCATGGAGCCTTGGGATGGCCCGGCGTCGGTCGCTTTTACCGATGGCAAAATGATCGGCGCAACGCTGGACCGCAATGGTCTGCGGCCTTCGCGTTACTACGTGACGAAGGACGACATCGTGGTGATGGCGAGCGAGGCGGGCGTGCTTCCGTTTCCGCCGGAGGATATTTTGCAAAAAGGGCGGTTGCAGCCGGGGCGCATGTTCATCGTGGATATGGAGCAAGGGCGCATCGTGCCGGACGAGGAAATCAAACGGAAGATCGCGACGGCGCAGCCTTATCGTTCGTGGCTCAATGAGAACCTTTTGCCGCTGGCGAAAATGGCGGAGGTGGACCATTTGCCGGAGCCGGATCACGCGACGGTGCTGAAGCGTCAGCAGGCGTTTGGGTATTCGTTTGAAGACCTGCGGATGCTGATGGTGCCGATGGCGCGCGATGGCGTGGAAGCGGTGGGCTCGATGGGCACGGACACGCCAATCGCCGTTCTCTCGAATAAATCGCAGTCGCTTTTCAACTACTTCCAGCAGCTCTTCGCGCAGGTGACGAATCCGCCGATTGATTGTATCCGCGAAGAAATCATCACGAGCACGCTCACGACGATCGGCTCGGAGGGCAACTTGCTCGACCCGCAGCCGAAGAGCGCGCACCTCATCGCGCTCGATTCGCCGGTGCTGACAAATGAGCAATTTGCGAAGCTCAAGCACATCGACGAAGCGGGCTTTAAGTCGGTGACGATTCCGATTTTGTATCCTGTCTCGGGCGGTGAAAATGCGCTGCGCAAGGCGATGACCGAGGTTTGCGCGAAGGCTTCGCAGGCTGTGGAAGACGGCGTGAACATTATCATCATCAGCGACCGCGGAGTGAATGCGGAGCTTGCGCCGATTCCGTCGCTGCTGGCGACGAGCGGGCTGCACCATCACCTCATCCGCGAAGGCACGCGCACGAAGGTCGGACTCGTGTTGGAATCGGGCGAGCCGCGCGAGGTGCATCATTTTGCGCTGCTCATCGGCTACGGCATCGGCGCGGTGAATCCGTATTTGGCGTTCGAGACGCTGGACGACATGATCAAGCAGGGCTTGCTCGGCAACATCGACCACAAGACGGCGTGCAAAAACTTCGCGAAAGCGGCGACGAAGGGTGTCGTGAAAGTGGCGTCGAAAATGGGAATCAGCACCGTGCAGTCGTATCGCGGCGCCCAGATTTTTGAAGCGGTGGGACTCAGCAGCGCGGTGGTGGAGGAATATTTCACGTGGACTTCGTCACGCATCGAGGGCGTCGGTCTGGAGCAAATCGCGGGAGAAGTCGCGATGCGGCACGCGCACGCATTTCCGAAGAGTTCGGCGACGAGCAACACGCTGGAAGTCGGCGGCAATTACCAATGGCGCAAAGACGGCGAGGAGCATCTCTTTAACCCGACGACCGTTCACAAGCTGCAAGCATCGGTGCGGCAGGGGAACTACACGATCTTCAAGCAATACTCCGCCGAGGTAAACGAGCAGAACAAGAAGTGGTGCACGCTGCGCGGATTGCTCGATTTCAAAGGCGGCAAGGCGATTCCGATCGAGGAAGTGGAGAGCATCGAGAGCATCCTCACGCGCTTCAAATCGGGCGCGATGAGCTACGGCTCGATCTCGAGCGAGGCGCACGAAGCGCTGGCTATCGCGATGAATCGCATCGGCGGAAAATCGAACACCGGCGAGGGCGGCGAAGACCCCGAGCGCTTTACGTGGACGAATGCGGAAGGCGATTCGAAGAACAGCGCGATCAAGCAAGTGGCATCGGGGCGCTTTGGTGTCACGAGCCACTACCTGACGAACGCGAAAGAGATTCAAATCAAGATGGCGCAAGGCGCGAAGCCCGGCGAAGGCGGACAGCTCCCCGGCTCGAAAGTCTATCCGTGGGTCGCAAAGACGCGTCACAGCACACCGGGCGTGGGACTGATCTCGCCGCCGCCGCATCATGATATTTACAGCATCGAGGACTTGGCGGAGTTGATCCACGATTTGAAAAACTCGAATCGCGCGGCGCGGGTGAGCGTGAAGCTCGTCTCGGAAGTCGGCGTGGGCACTGTGGCAGCGGGCGTTTCCAAGGCGCACGCGGACGTCGTGCTCATCTCGGGCTACGATGGCGGCACCGGTGCTTCGCCGCAGGGCAGCATCAAACACGCGGGCATCCCGTGGGAACTCGGCCTCGCCGAAACGCACCAGACGCTCGTGCTGAACAACCTCCGCTCGCGCATCGTCGTGGAGACAGACGGCCAGCTCAAAACAGGCCGCGACGTCGTCGTGGCGGCGCTGCTCGGCGCTGAGGAATTTGGCTTTGCCACCGCGCCGCTCGTCGCGCTCGGCTGCATCATGATGCGCGTCTGCCATCTGAATACATGCCCCGTCGGCGTCGCCACGCAAGACCCGGTGCTTCGCAAAAAGTTCACCGGCGACCCGGCGCACGCGGTTAATTTCATGAAGTTCATCGCACAGGAAGTGCGCGAGATCATGGCGCAACTCGGCTTCCGCACGCTCACCGAAATGGTGGGACGCACGGAATTCCTGGAGCCCAAGCAGGCCGTCGATCATTGGAAAGCGGCGGGCATCGATCTCAGCTCGATTCTTTACCAGCCGGAAGTCGGACCGGAAGTCGGCCGCCACTGCACGCTCAAGCAAGACCACGGACTCGACAAAGGACTCGACCTCACGACGCTGCTCGCGATTTGCCAGCCCGCGATCGACAACGGCACGCCAGTCAAAGCGACGATTCCGGTGCGTAATGTGAATCGCGTCGTCGGGACGATCACCGGCAACGAAGTCACGAAGAAATACGGAGCCGCCGGACTGCCGGAGGACACGATTCAGATCAAATTCGAGGGAAGCGCGGGGCAGAGTTTCGGCGCATTTATGCCGAAGGGAATGACCTTCACGCTCGAAGGCGACGCGAACGATTACTTCGGCAAAGGACTCTCGGGCGCAAAGCTCATCCTTTATCCGCCAGCCAAATCGACGTTCGTCGCGGAGGAAAATATCATCATCGGCAACGTCGCGTTTTACGGCGCGACGGCGGGTCAGGCGTTCATCCGCGGAATGGCCGGCGAGCGCTTCGGCGTCCGCAACTCCGGCGTCACCGCAGTCGTCGAAGGCGTGGGCGACCACGGCTGCGAATACATGACAGGCGGAACCGTCGTAATCCTCGGCGCAACCGGTCGCAATTTCGCCGCAGGCATGAGCGGAGGCGTGGTGTATGTGCTCGATGAAAAGGGGGATTTCCCGAAGAAGTGCAACCAGCAAATGGTCGCCCTCGAGCAGCTCGACGACGAAGACACCGCCACGCTGAAAGGCTTGATCGAAGAACACGCCATCAACACCAAGAGCACCCGCGCCGCGTCCATCCTAAAGGACTGGGAGACGGGCCGCGCGAAGTTCATCAAAGTGATGCCGAAAGACTACAAGCGCGTGCTGCAGGAAATCAAAAAAGCGCAAGCCGCCGGACTGACCGGCGACGACGCCCTCAACGCAGCATTCGAAGCCAACTCGAAAGACGCAGCCCGCGTGGGCGGCGGGTAGAAAGCGCCTCTTGGCAAAAATCCTGAACTGAAGTATCCTGAACACATGATTACTCAATACGTCGCCGCTGCCATGAAGCAGTCCGAGTTCGAGCTGATGGAGAATGGCCGCTATTTTGCGACCATCCCAGCTTGCAAGGGCTGCTGGGTGGAGGGTGCGACGATTGAAGAATGCCGGGCGGAACTGCCCGAAGCACTCGAATCATGGCTGCTGCTAGGTTTGCAGTTCAGGAACACTCTTCCCGTTATCGGCGGGATAGACCTGAACCCGCAGCCTGTTTATGCCGAAGCCAATTAGTCGGCGAGAACTCATCCGCAGATTGCGGAATCTTGGATTTGAAGGGCCGCATCCCAAAGGGAAACACATGGGTATGGACTCAACTGACGGACGACACGCCCTCATTCCGAATCCGCACGGTAGCGACATTGATTGGTCGCTCACGAAGCGAATCATTGAGCAGGCGGGGATTTCAAAAGAGGAATGGGAGGCGGCCAAATGAGGACGCGCTCTCCGTTTATACAGATGTCGAATGCGGCGCTTGCGAAAGTAGTCAACGGCTTTAGCCGTAGCGACGCGACAAGCAGGGCCAACGTGCATGTTCACTCACGACGTCTTTCTGCGAAGTGTTCTCGCCCCGAAATCACAACGGTGTGTCGGCTAAAGCCGCTGACTACTTTCGCAAGCGCCGCTCTAAAACGCCGCCTTCGCGGACGACTATCGACCGGACAACAGTTCTGATTTCCCAAAACCACTTCCACATTTAACCAACCAACTACCGACAACTATGGGCAAACCAACAGGCTTCCTCGAATTCGCGCGCGAACTTCCGCTCGACCGCAGCGCCATCGCACGCATCAACGACTGGAACGAATTTCACGAACACTTGGACGAGGCGCACCTCAAGCAGCAGGGCGCGCGTTGCATGGATTGCGGCATTCCGTTTTGTCACACCGGCACGCTGATCAGCGGCATGGCCAGCGGATGCCCGATCAACAACCTCATCCCCGAGTGGAACGACCTCATCTACCGCGGCCTGTGGAAAGAAGCGCTCGAGCGTCTGCACAAGACGAACAACTTCCCGGAGTTCACCGGACGCGTCTGCCCCGCGCCGTGCGAAGGCTCATGCGTGCTCGGCATGAACAACCCGCCGGTTACCATCAAAAATATCGAGGTCTCGATCATCGATAAAGGCTGGGACGAAGGCTGGGTCACACCCGAGCCGCCGAAGACCCGCACCGGCAAAAAAGTCGCCATTGTCGGCTCCGGCCCCGCTGGGCTGAGCGCCGCCGCGCAGCTCAACAAAGCGGGTCATTGGGTCACCGTCTTCGAGCGCGCCGACCGTCCGGGCGGGCTGCTCATGTATGGCATCCCCAACATGAAGCTCGATAAAAATGAAGTCGTCATGCGCCGCATCGGACTGCTTGAGCGCGAAGGCGTCACGTTCCGCTGCAACACCGATATCGGAAAAGACATCACCGCACAGGAACTCACGACCGATTTCGACGCCGTCGTCCTCTGCACCGGCGCGACCAAGCCGCGCGACCTCCCCATCGAAAACCGCAACGCAATGGGCATCCATTTCGCGATGGAATACCTCCATTCCAACACAAAGGCGTTGCTCGACGGCATCGAACCGCGCATCACCGCGAAGGGCAAAAACGTCGTCATCATCGGCGGCGGCGACACCGGCACCGACTGCGTCGGCACATCCATGCGCCACGGATGCAAGACCGTCACGCAGGTCGAAATTTTGCCAAAACCCCCGCTCGAACGCGCCAAGGACAACCCGTGGCCCGAATGGCCCAAGACCTACAAAATGGACTACGGCCAGGAAGAAGCCGCCGCAAAATTCGGTGCCGACCCGCGCGTGTATGTCACCACCGCAAAGAAATTCGAGACCGACGCAAACGGCAACGTCAGCGCCGTCCACCTCGTCGAAATCAAGTGGGAGAAAAACGACAAAGGCCAATTCACGCCCGTCGATGTCCCCGGCACCGAGCGCGTGGTAAAATGCGAACTCGTCCTTCTGGCAATGGGCTTCCTAGGCCCCGAGCAACCGCTGCTCGAAGCCCTAAACATCGAACGCGACGCCCGCAGCAACGCCAAAGCCGAGCACGAAAAATACACCACGAGCGTCCCAAAAATCTTCGCCGCCGGCGACTGCCGCCGAGGACAGAGCTTGGTAGTCTGGGCATTCAACGAAGGCCGAGGAGCCGCCCGCGAATGCGACAAATTCCTGATGGGCGCGACGGACTTGCCGTAAAACATTTCTCGACAAAGGAGCCGCGAGGCGACGGGCGGGCCGATGTTTTTTGTCACGCCACCGGTAGCAGAAGAATAGATTGTGCTGAGAAAAGCGGGGGCCGGAGTGCGGCCCTCCGCCTCGGCGCGATGCCTTTGCCGCCCTACCCACAAGTTATCCGCTCGTGTTCGCTCCGCGACAGAATGAAGCGAAACGCGAAGTTGTCCCTCATTGGATTGCTACCAACATCCCTTCACTTCGCCACCCGACGGTAAAACCGGATTCCCTCGATCTTGCTGCCGAACTCCTTGAGCGGATAGACCCCGCGGCCTTCTGCGGTGCCGGGATCGCATGTCAGGTAATCGTATCCTTCCTTCCCGCAAATGACGACGAAGTGGGTTCCATCGGGCGATTTTAACTTCGCGATGACGGGATTGCCCGCGCGCAGATTTAGGTCGATGAGCATGTAGCTGGGGAGATCTTCATAAGCCTTTTCGATTTTTCCTTCGCTAAGTTCTGCGGCTTTTTCCCATACGATCCATCCATTGCCCACGTAGCCTTCGTGCTCGGTGAGGTATTGATTCAGCCGCGCGGGATCCGTGTCGAAGCCGTAGCTCGCCATGACCATCGCCGCGCTCGCCACGGCACAACCTTCCGCGCCGAGGGAGTTTTCGGTTTTGCCCAGCTTGTCTTTGCTCCAGCGCGAATCGCTCTGGCGGAAAATGGGGACTTTCAGCTCCAGTCGCGGCTGCTGATAAAGCCCGCCGCTCGCTTCGCGCGGGGCAATCGCGCGCCACTCGGTATCCCAGCGTTTCCAGCGGAACCAGCCGAACGCGATGCTGCCCACGATGGTGATCAAAATCACGGCGAGGGTGATCCTCAGGGACTTCTTTGCGGCGCTGTGTTGCGGTATGGGCTCGGGCATTTCCGTCACTCTGAACAACGCAGCAGGACCTTTCCAGATCTCTTCGACTGCTGCGCGTGCGCGAGTGCCTGCGCAATTTCTGCGAGCGGATAGACGGCCTCGACGGGCGTGGAGACAATCCCTTTTCGCAGAAGCTCGAACAACTCATCGAACATCGCCGCGCGCTTTTCCGGCGTGGCCTTTTGATACCACCGCGTGACCCAAAATCCGCGCCACGCGATGTCGTTGAAAATAAGCTGCCCGTTCGGAATCTTGAGCGGCTGCCGGGCCATAGCGCCGTAGGTGACAATGGTCCCGCCGTCCGCCAGCCGCCCGGCCATTTGCACTGCGCTCTCGCCGCCGACTGCGTTCAACGCGAGCCGAATCGGGGAAGGCGCGCCGATCGGATCGTTCATAAAAACAGCGTCCGCGCCGATTGCGATGAGTTCGGGAATTAGCTCCTCGCGCCGCACGACGTTGGCGGACTTCCATCCATAGTGCCGGCACATTTGAATGACACAGCGCCCGACCGCCGAGTTCGCGGCGTTCTGCAAAACCCACTCGCCCGGCTCCAGCCGGACAAATTCCCGCAACATGCAAAGCGCCGTCGCGGGATTGATGCGCACCATCGCAGCCTGCGATATCGGCACATCGTCCGGCACCGGAATCAAATCCGCCGCGAGCGCATTGCCCGCTTCACGCCATGTCCCGAAGCGATGCGGCAGCAGGACACGCGTGCCCTTTTCAAGACCGTGCGCGGTCTCCTCAACGACGCCCACGCCCTCCACGCCGGGAATCCCCGGAAGCTCCGGCCGCACAGGATATTTCCCCTCCAGCACATTGACATCCGCAGGATTGATCGGAGCCATGAGGACGCGAACTCGCACTTCACCCGGCCCTGGATGGGAGAGCTTCACCTCGCAAAATTGCGCCGCTGTCGCGGGATCGCCGTGTTCGGAAAGTAGGATGGCTTTGGTCTTCATCAGTCTTTCGCGGTCTGGTTCGCTTTATCCCGCTCGATGAGCTCCCAGATGAGCTTCAGCGTGTCGGTGGAAATCGACACTTCACGCAGAGCGGCCTCCACTCCTTCGGCCGGAGCAGCCGTCGATGGTGGCGGCGAGCCGGGCGGGCTGAGGAAAAGTGTAATGGGTTGCGCGAGAATCGGCGGCGGCGGGGGCTTTCCGAGCGCTTCTGTCAAGCCGAGGCCGAGTTCGCCGAATGAGTCGTGCAGCGCGGTGAGGCGCTCGACGACTTGCACCATCGGGTCTTTGCCGTCCGCTCCTCGGAAGAGCTGGTTTTTGCGGAAGGTCTTTTTGATTTCCTCCCAACGCGCGGTTTCTTCGGGCGTGATGGTGCCGGTGAGTTCTTTAAATTTCAGCAAGTTCGCCTCGGTGCCGGTCGTGAGCGTTTGCGCTTCGTTGCGGTAGTAACTTTGCAGCAGCGATTCGAGTTCCGCGTCGTTCATCACGGGCGAGATTTTCTCCGCGAGTCGGCCCATGTTGCGGTAGCTGCCTTGGAGCTTGAATGCAGGCTCCGTGCGGAATGCGTCGGACTGCGCAGCGCTGCGGATGTATTCTTCGTTCACGTTCAGCACGACATCGCGGGCGCGCAGAAGTTTCTTCATCACGCCGATAAATTCCGTCTGCTCAACGGGCGACCAGTTACTCTCAAAATCCACGCTTTCTGTGCTGCCGGTCTCCGCGATTTTGAGCACGGCGAGGATGTCTTTTTGCGAACGCGAGGCGAGCCGCGCGAGTGTGGGATTGGATCCAGCGGCGTTTTCGAGATAGCTGGATTTAAAGGCATCCGCGTGCGCTCCGACGACATCGCCGAGGTTATACGTGTCGGCGCGATTCGCGAGCATGTCGGGGATTTTGAACTTTTCTCCGCTCTCGGTGTAAGGATTTCCCGCCATCACAACGATGACCTTTTTGCCGCGCAAATCCCACGTCTTCGACTTGCCGCGCCACACGCCTTCGATGCGCCGCGAGCCGTCGCACAGCGAGATGAACTTTTGCAAAAATTCCGCGCTGAGATGCTGAATGTCGTCGAGACAGACCATGACGTTGTCGCCCATTTCAAATGCGAGCCCGAGCTTTTCCATCTCGTCGCGAGCCGCAGCATTTGGAGCTTCGGCGGGATCGAGCGAAGTCACGCGATGCCCAATCGCGGGACCGTTGATTTTCATGAACACGATGCCGAGCCTGCTGGCGACATACTCGACGAGCGTGGTCTTTCCATAGCCCGGCGGCGAAATGAGCAGCAACATGCCCATGCGGTCCGTGCGCTTCGCATCGCCCGCCGCGCCGATTTGCTTGGCGAGATTGTCGCCGACGAGCGGCAAATACGCGGAGTCGATGAGCCGATTGCGGATAAAGCTCGTGAGCACCTTTGGCTTGAACCCATCGAGCTTGAGCCGCTCCCGCGCCGCTTCGAGCAGCTCGCGCTTTAGCGAAACAAAGCGCGTGTAAAGCGGGACGACGTTGGCTTCGTGCGCCCGCATCCGCGCGGTGAAATCGAGGTAGTCGAGTTTAAGAACGCCGTTCGAGATGCGGGAATGCGAGCCGTTCATCCCGCTCAACTCGCGCACAGCGGCGGCGTTGATCGTCGCTGGAGCCGTGGAGTTGCTCAGGATCAGCGAAGCCGCTTCATCGAGAAATTGATGCTCGCCCGTGTGTGCCCGCAGCCAGTCACGGATGAGCGAAAACTCCGCGCGAATGTCCGACGAGACGGCCTTGCGTGCATCTTTGAGAGCACTAGTGCCGCTGCGTTCCACCATGAAAGCATGGAAGCTCTCGACGAGGGCGACCGCCTCCGGTGCCGCCGGAAACACGCCATCCCCGCTGAGCACGTGGAAAAGAAACTCAGCCGCAGGTCCATCTAATCCATCGCGTCCATGGACTGCATGGACGCTTTGGACGATCTCTTTCAGCAACTCCGCAGTTGGCGGTGGGGCAGAGAAAAATCGCCCCATCGCGCCAAAGCCGCGCAGCTTTGCGGTGAGCAGCGCTTTCCCGTCGTCGTCCGGCAGCGCCGTCCAGGCAAGCACGGCTTGGGTGCGTAATTGCGTGTCGTACCGGAGCAGTCCGAGGGTCCGCTGCATCTCCAGCACGGCTTCGACGATCTTCGCGGCGTCGGCGTCGTGGACGCCTTTGATGTAGCCTTCGCCCAAGCGCGTGGCGGCGAACGCCGTAGTGGAGCTGGCGCCCTCGCCAGCGTTCGTCTCCGCCGGCGCCTCGCCGGATGTTCGGGCGGGGCGCCCGAGAGACTGCTGCAGGCGGGGCGCCTGCTCCACTACCTGCCACGCCAGCCATTCCGCGCGATACACATCGGCTGTCTCGGATACAGTGTCCAAGCCCCATACAGCCTTGGTTTCCGCGAATGCCGGATCTTCGATTGGCTCGAAAAAGTTCGTCCCCGTGATGTGCAGACACATCGCGTCGCCGCGCTGAACGATGGTGAGATCGAGCTCCTGCGTGTTGACCAAAAACTGATGCCGCCCGAGCTGGATCGCGCCGCTGCCTCCCGCGAACAAATCACGGCGATCTTTGAACTGCCGCACGGCATCTTCGCGGATGGTTTTCAGCCGGCTGCCGAGGTCGTCGGCTTTGGTCGTGTCGCCGAGCGCGAGCAGTTGCGCGGTGAGGTCGCGCACTTTCTCTACCATCATGTCGCTGGCAAAATACGCGTTGATTTCATCGAGCCCCGGAAGGTTGTCGGCGCGGTGCTTGATGCCTTTCAGGATTCGCTCTGCGGCTGACAGCAAGCCGTTCGCACGGCGATTGCGCGCCTCGATAAGTTCGAGTTTTCGCGACTCGAATGCTCCGGCAAAAGCGGTGCGTTTGTCTGCGAGTTCGCCGACAAATTCCTCGAAATCCGCAAAGCGCGCTTCGAGTTCTTCGACCTGCACCATCAGCTTATTCAGGAACTCATCGCACTTCTCCGGCGTCGCGCTGAGGTCGAGATAATTGGCCAACGCCTGATCGAGCAACCGCTGTTGCGACGCAAATTCCGCGACCGCTTCCGTGCCGCGCAAATCGCGAATTCGCTGACGCAAACCCGAACGCGCTTGATTCAGCGTCGCGTAAATGCCGGAGACATCCTCAATAATCCGCGTCGTCTCGGTGGCGTCGGCAATTTTGAGATTACCGACTGTCTCAACCAGCAAATCGAGGTCTTTCGCGGATGCCGCGATTTCCTCATCAAGCTTCTGCGCATCGGCGACCTTCGGCATTTTCGGCACTGCCTCGCGCAGCGCGGAAACCCTGGCCCGCAGCGGGTCGAGCGATTGCGGAGCCAGCAAAAATTGCACAGTCCGCTCCGCCAGCGCGGTGCCAGTCGTGGCGACTTCCTGCTCGGTTTTTTCGACGAGCGCGGTGTCCACGTAGCGCAGTTCTTTCAGCGAAATCAGCTCGCCGCGCGTCGCACGCAACGCAGCGAGTTTTTCGACGAAGTGTCCGATTTGATCGAATGCTTGAGTCGGCAGCCCACGCAAAATCGCCGTCGCTTTTCCCACCACACGCTGCGTCTCGGCGGCTGTGTTGCGCTTGATCGCCGTGACTTTGTCAAACTCCGCGAGCGCCGATGCAGCGGCTTCTTTGATCGCGGCGAGCGGCTCGCGCAGCGCGAACGATTCCGCGCGATCCAGCCAGAAATACGTGTCGAGAATGTCGGTCGTACGCTTGACCAAATCGAGGTAGAGTCCGGAGTAGCTGTCCTCTTTGCTCAGCAAAGTGAGCACTTCGCCGCACTCGGCCATCGCTCGCACGACGGTCGGATTCCCGATCTTAAAAAGGTAGCTGTCGCTCTTCGTCGGCGGCTGCCAATCCGCGCCCACAAATGGCGTCTGCCAAATCTGCACGACGTGGTGTTTCTGCGGCTCCGGCCCCGCGCGGAAGACGGCAAGCTCGCCGTGCTCAAACAACGAAAATCCATGACAGATGAGCGGTGTGTCGCACTGCCGCGCGATGACGTTGTAGCTAAAGAGGACGTAGGTTCCCGAGTCGCGCTCGTAGAAAACAAAGAGCGTGTCCTCGCCGTTGGGCGACGCGACACGCTTGTGAAAAAGCAGACCTTCCATGCCGGTCTCGAACTCTTTGTGCTCGCCGCTTTGCAAGTAATAGCCGCGCGGGTGCATGATGCCGTGTCCATCGGGCAAAAGCACGCAGGCTTCTTCGATGGAATCGATGCGCCGGATTTCGCCGAGCTTTTCGTTGAAGACGAAATAGCGCGTCTTTTTTTCCTGATACGGACGGATGCGCAGCAGGATGAGATTGCCCAAAACTGCGTGGAAAATCTCCGCATCATCGAGCGTCTGGTCGCGCTGATCGACAGGCTCGGAATAAATGCCAGCGCCGCTCGCCGTGTTGTCTTCGATCTTGATGGTGAGGTCGCCGCCGACGCATTCGACAAAGACGCGGTCCTCGATACTAATGTGCGGATGGATGCCCGCGCGATGCTGCTCGCGAGTCGCGCGCTTCCATTCAAATTCATGCTGCGGCGGATAGAGATACTCGTGGTCGAAACGATTGCCCAAGTAGCGAATGCCGGAGCCATCGCAAAGCCACTTGAAAGTCTTGATGTCGGTGACGGTCTTGCCGACGCGAAACTCCATGAACATGTGCGGCCCGCGCACGGTGAGCTTCGAAAGCGACGTGCCTTTATAATAGCGGTAGAGCGACTTGAAATCCGTCTCAAACTGCCCATCTGCCAGCTCGCTCAGCGGCAGCGCCGAAAAGGACCGCTCTTTATATTGGTAAAGCGAAAAGACATCCGCGACATGCGTTTCGCTACGAAGGCCGAGCTGCACATTGTAGCCAAAAATGAACCGCCCGCCGCCGACATGTCGCATATCGCGAGGCGTGCAATTATTCTCCGTAGTCAGCCGCTCCGTCGCGACGAGCGCCGTCGGGATCGCGCCAAAAACATCCTGCCTCGCAGCATTCAGTTTCGCGAGACGCTCGCGCAATTCCGTGCCGTGCGCATTAAGGCGCGCACGGAGAATTTCGTAGGTGCCTTGTTCGAGTTTTTGCGGCGGTGGAGTGGTATCAGACACAGGTCAGGTGGTTTCGGCTCGGGTGACGCTCTGGACTGTATCCCGCATCACCACAGTCAGCCCGCGCCATTCATTCGGCGCGAATTGGGTGAATGCGGCCATGATTCGGGCGTGAATCCGGTCTTCATTTGGTTGGCGGAGCCGCACGACGAGCAAGCCCGCGTGGTCTTCGCTTCGATGTTCGACGAATCCTTTATCGGTCGTCACCAAAGTCCGCGATTCCGCCTGCGCCAGCGCCCAGACAGCCACGTCGTCCGAGCCTTCTTGATCAGTCCCTCGGATATCGAGCACATCGTGATCGAGTGCACGCAAGGCTGCTACGGTGACGTTTGGGATGTTTTCATCCACGAGAATATTCATCGGGCGAGGAGCGCATCATCGAGCGGAGTCACTTGCTCTTCCGCCAAATCTGCTGCGTAGAAAAGACACGCTGCGATGTCTTCGCGTGTCACGGTAGGGTAAGCAGCGATGAGTCGTTCGATCGAATCGCCATTCGCAAACATGCGGACGATTTGGTGTACAGGAATTCGTGTTCCCACGATGCACGCTTGGCCGTGGCATACTGAAGATTTGATGCTGATGCGTTCGTTCATAATGCTTCGATTGTAGTGTAATGCGGCTGCGCTGTCCTCACGCTTTCTTCCCCGCCGCCGCGACCGTCTTGTCTGCGAGGCCGAGGCGGTGGGCTTGGCCGATGAGCATCGTGAGCAGGCCTTTGGTTTTTCCGTCGTCGGCGATGTCGGCCATTTTGCCGAGCGCGGCGGCGACGCTGAGATTTTTCACGTCTTCGCTCGTGAGGCCGAATTGACTCACGAAGCCTTTGAGCTGTGAGTGGAAATACTCGGGGTCGCTGTTGAAGAATGTTTCCTTCACATCCGTGAGCGTGGTGCTGCTGTTCACGAGTTTGTCGAACGATTTGCCCGCTGTGACTGCACCAGTGATGCGGTCGAGGAATGCCATGTCTCCGCCAACGATGTCGATTTTCGCGTGCTTGAGCGCTTCGCTCACGACGCTCGCCTGGCTGCTCGCGATGTCGCCTCGGGTCTTGATTCCCGCAAGCTCGATGTCGCGTTCCTTGTTGAGGCGGAGTTTGAATTCCTCGTGCTCTTTTCCGACGGAGTCGAACAGTTTCATCGCGGCGGCTTTCTTCGTGATGCCCTCGGCTTCTGCGCCAGCCTTGAGCTGCATAACTTCTGCCTCTGCGGTTCCTTGGTCGCGAGCAGCGCTGGCTTTCGCTTGCAAGACTTGCGCTTCGGCAAGTCCACTTGCGGCGGCTTCGGCGGTCGCGCCTGCTGCGAGGGATACTTTTGCGGCGGACATTTTTGTCGCGGACTGCTCTTCGGCGTCGGCGAGGATCAGCATTTCACGCGCTTTGCGCTCGGCCGCTTCGCGTGAGCCTTCCGCGTGGGTGACGGTCGTCATGCGGTCCTGCTCGGCGCGAAGTTCGGCGGATTTCTTCGCGGCCTCGGCTCCTTTGATGTCTTTGATGAGCACCGCTTCGGCTTCCTGCTCGGCGGCGGTGATGGCGACTTTCTTTGCACGATCCGCAGTCGCAAATGCCTCGGTGTCCTTGATGCGCTGTTGCTCGACGACGACCGTTTTTTCCACTTCGAGGCGCTGACGAATCACATCTTGGATCGCCTTTTTCTCCGTCTCGACGGCTTTCTCTTTATCGATTTGCGCAAGCGTCACTACGCGTTCGCGCTCGGTGACTTCCACGAGGCGGTCTTTTTCCACACGCTCTTTTTCAACAGCGTCGGTGCGCTCGCGATTGCGCGAGGCGACGATGATTTGGCGGTTCTTGTTTTCCTCCGCGATTTGCAATTCCTCCTCCACGGCGATGCGCGCCTGCTCGCCTTTTAAGCGGCCTTCTTCCTGCACTTTTTTCGACTCCGCTTCTTCGCGGGCAGTGAAGCTCGCGATTTCGCGCTTCTGCTTTTGCTCGGCTTCGGCGAGTTGCTTTTGCATTTCCAAAATCGCCTCGCGGCCTTCCACGTTTTGCTTCGTGATCGTCTTCTCGCGTTCGTTGTCGATCTTGTTGGCGAGCACCTTTTGCGTCGCCGTCAGTTCGGTGATTTTCTTGATGCCTTCGGAGTCGAGGATGTTGTCGGGATTGAGCAGCGAGAGCGGAGTTTGCTCCAAGTAATCAATGGCCACATCGTCGAGCACAAAGCCGTTCAAGTCCGTCCCGACGGTTTTCAAAATGCCTTCCTTCAGCTTGTCGCGGCTGTTGTACAGCTCGACGAACTGAAACTGCCGACCGACCGTTTTCAGTCCTTCGGAAAACTTCGCATCGAACAGCTCGATGATCGCTTGGACCGACGACGCACGTTCGCAGCCGATGGATTGCGCAACTTTCAGCACGTCTTCCGGCGTCTTATTTACGCGGACGAAAAACGCGACTTTGATATCCGCGCGCATGTTGTCCATGCAGATGAGCCCGTTCTTTCCCTGCCGGTCGATCTCCACGCGCTTCACCGAGATGTCGATGTATTCGGCGCGATGGATGATGGGATAAATCACCATGCCTGAAAACTCCACCTTCGCGCCGCCCATGCCCGTTTTTACAAGAGCCTGGCCTTGCGCGACTTTGCGGTAGCAGGTGATTAGCGCGAAAAATGCGCCTACGATAATGATGACGACGAGGCCTATCCCGATAAAGAGAAGGGCTTCGCCGAAGGATGCTGCGAGTAGTGGTTGGATGTTCATTGGTCAGTGGTTGGGAGTGGATTGGCTGTGATGTAAAAAATGCGGTTCTCTTTGTCTTCGCGGACGACCACGGCGAGGTCGCCGCGGCGCAGGGTTTCGTTGTTGAGCACGCGCACATTGATGAGCAATGGCGCGCCTTCCGTGGTGATTTCGCCCTGGCCAAATTCCCCGTTCGCCTCGCTGGTCAGGATTTTGCAGTGCATGCCGACGATTTCCACGGGCTTGTCGTACTGCTTGTTGATCGCGCGAAAGAGCGGCTTCAGCGGCATCGTCACGTACCGCGTAACGAAAATAGTCACGACGAAGTTTGCCACGAGAAAAACGAGCGCGAGCAGCGAAGAACCACCGGTCCAATAGCGATTGGCCACCATCGAAAATGTCCACGAAGACAGGACGAGAATGCTCAAAACGACCATCACCGGGACTTCGCCGAGATTTACAAACTTGAGCGCCGAAGTCCAAAGCGATGGGCCATCATGGTGCCCGCTATGATGCCCCTCGACGTGGTGTTCCGCATCGAGGTCCGCGTCAGCATCCAAATCGTGCCCGACCTCACCCGCACCGTCCACGCCATGGTCGCCGCTCACCATGCCAAACATGACGAGCAGCCAGTAAAGCGTGACGAGAATGATCAGAACGGTGAACGGGAAGTTCACCAAACGAAATGCTTCCGAGATGAGTTCGCTCATGACGGTGCGAGTTCTGCGGCGCGGGTTTCAATCGCGCTTCGAAGCGGGGTTAAGGAGGTCGGTTTCATGAGTTGTGGATGCAAGCGAGGGTTTCTTAGCACGGCAAGCAGAAGTGGAAACCAAGCCGTAAAATATTCTTCGATTTTCAAACCACCCCATCTCCGCGTATCGTCGCCGCAATGACCGCAATCCTTCTAAAAAATGGCCGTATCCTCGACCCCGCAAACAAGCGTGACGAAGTCGGCGACTTGCTCCTTATCGGCGACAAAATCGCCGCGCTCTCGGAGCTGGCGATGCTTGCGGAAAAGCCGCAGACCATTGACTGCACGGGGCTGCTCATCACTCCGGGGCTGATCGATTTGCACGTGCATCTTCGCGAGCCGGGGCAGTCGGCAAAAGAGACGATAAAGACCGGGACGCTATGCGCCGCAGCGGGAGGATTCACAAGCGTCGTGTGCATGCCGAACACTTCGCCCTCGGTGGATAATGCCAGCGTGGTGACATGGATTTTGGAAAAGGCAAAGGCCGACGCGGTGGTGAATGTCTTCCCCACTGGCGCGCTCACAAAAGGCATCGCGGGCGAAGAACTTGCGCCAATCGGTGCGATGAAAAAAGCGGGCATCGTCGCGCTGACGGACGACGGACACTGCATCCAAAACCACGAAGTTATGCGCCGCGCTTGCGAGTATGCGCGGATGTTTAATCTCACGGTGATGGACCATTGCCAGGACTACAATCTCGTCGGCAAAGGCGTGATGAATGAAGGCCGCGTCTCCGCCGAACTCGGTCTGCCCGGCTGGCCCGCAGTGGGCGAAGAAATCATCGTCGCTCGGAACTCGCTGCTCGCAGAACTGACGGGCACACCGATTCATTGTCAGCACCTTTCCGCAGCCGGAAGCGTCCGCATTTTGCGCGAAGCGCGAAGCCGCGGAATCCCGCTGAGTGGCGAGATTTGCCCGCACCACATCGCGCTCACCGACGAGACGATTCGCGGCTTCAACACGAATTTCAAAATGAACCCGCCGCTGCGGTCGCAAGAGCACGTCGATGCACTCATCGAGGGAATTGCCGACGGCACCATCACCGTGCTCGCGAGCGATCACGCGCCGCATTGCGGGTTTGAAAAAGAAGTGGAGTTCGACTTCGCGCCCTTCGGGATTCTCGGGCTCGAGACAGAACTTGGATTGTTCATCGACATCCTCGTCCACAAAAAGAAAGCCATCGACCTCGCGCGTCTCGTCGAGCTTTACACCATCAACCCCGCACGGCTGCTGGGCCTCGACCGTGGCACACTCAGCGTTGGCGCAGCAGCAGATGTGACACTCATCAACCCCGGACTCGAATGGACCGTGGATAAAGAGCAGAGCTTCTCAAAGAGCCGCAACAATCCGTTCCACGGCTGGGAACTGAAAGGCCGCGCCGTCCGCACCATCGTTGGCGGCAAGACAGCGTGGGAGTTGTAGTCACGAATCGGGATGGCCTGAGCGGGGCCGCGCTAATTGATCACTGGAGCGATGGACGCAGGATCGAGGGCGTTCCGGATGATCGTTGTGAGTTTGTTGGAGAGGTACGGCTTGGGGAGATAGTTCACGCCTTCCAGGAGCTGCACGTTGCTGCCGAAAAGCTCACTGCTGTATCCGCTGGTGTAAATCACTTTTAGCTCTGGCTTGTTGCCGAGACAATGACGCGCGACGTCGAGCCCGTTTGCAGTGCCGGGCATGACCATGTCGGTGAGAAGTAAATCCACCTGATCTCGAAGCCCCGACCACATGGCGATGGCAGTGTCTCCGTTCTCGGCCTCGATCACGTTGTAATTGTAACTTTGCAAAACTTCGACGACGAGGGCGCGGACAGCGGAGTCGTCCTCCACTACGAAGATGGTGTGATTTCCATGTTCCGCAGCAGGCGCAAATGACGGCGCGTCCTCCGCGACCATCGGCTTGTCCGTGACCGGGATGTAGACGCGGAACTCCGTTCCTTTTCCGACTACAGTATCGACCTCGATCCAGCCTTCATGCTGCTTCACGATTCCATACACAGTCGCGAGCCCCATTCCAGTGCCTCGATTGAGGCTTTTCGTCGTGAAGAACGGCTCGAACATTCGGCTGCGGGTCTCGGGGTCCATTCCCGTGCCGGTATCTGTGACTGTCATGCAGACGTATTCTCCCGGACGGGCGTCGGGGTGCAGGAGCGTATCGTCTGTAAAAGTGGCAGGCTTCGTGGAGATGAGAATCGCCCCGCCATCCGGCATCGCGTCTCGTGCGTTCAGCGCGAGATTCATCAAGACCTGCTCCATGCTTGTGGCATCTGCAAATACTCGCGGAAGCATCGGCGCGAGATCGAAATTTAGGCCGCATTTTTCCCCGAGCAGGCGTCGCAACATCCGCCCGATGTTACTCACATCGTCGTTCAGGTTGACCACTCTCGGTCTCACCATTCCGCGCCGCGAAAAAGTGAGGAGCTTCTTGGTGAGGTCGGCGGCACGCTCGCCCGCTCCGTTGATTTGGTGCAGGGATGCGTTGACCGAGGGACTAAGTGATGACGCGTCGAGGTGCATGCTTGCGTGCCCCTGGATGATGGTGAGGAGGTTATTAAAATCATGCGCAATGCCGGCAGCGAGCTGGCCGACTGCCTCCATTTTCTGCGCCTGCCGCAACTGGTTTTCGAGCTGCTGCCGCTCCGTCGTGTCTTGCGCCATGAGGAGGATGTGCCTTTCTCCGGCGAGATCGAAAGGCTCCAGGGAAAGGAGTGCCGTCCGCAGTTCTCCGCTGCGCGTACTGATCTGGGCCTCTGTCTCGCGGACGATTTTTCCGTCGCGCGCGGCTGCGAGGAAGCGGCTCTCGTAGTCGATGCAAAGCCGAAGGTCCAACGGTGTGCGCCCGACGATTTCTTCGCGGCTAAAACCCGTCATCGTGAGAAACGCGTGGTTAACATCAACGAAGCGCTGGGCACTCAACGATTGAATCGCCTGCGGGATCGGTGATGTTTGGAATGCTTGGGAAAAGCGTTCTTCGCTGCGCTTGAGTTCAGTGTTAGTTTGCTCGAGCTCGCCCGTGCGCACCTTCACCATCTCGGCGAGTTCATCGAGTTTCAACTGAGCCTGACGCGTCACGAGCCATTTCTTCGTGAGGGCGTGTGCGAGCTGGAGGACCTCGATATTGTCGAAGGGTTTTTTGAGGATGACGATGTTATCGCTTATGCCGACCTTCACCGTCATCTTTTCCCACGAGTAGTCGGAGTAAGCGGTACACACTACGATCTGAAGCGTCGGATCGACATCCCACAGATGCGCAATTGTTTCAATCCCGTCCCAGCCTGGAGGCATCCGGACATCGACAAACGCCATCGCATAAGGCTGACCTTCCGCGATTGCTTTTTTGACATGCTCAAGTGCCTCTTGTCCTTGAAATGCAGAGTCCACAAGGAACTTGCGCGGGTTGTCCTTCCCGACGGGAGCCGCATCAAAAAGGATGGCCTCAGCAGCATCGAGAGCGTCGTTGCGAAGCTGACTTCCGAGAAGAATTTTCCGGAAGTCCTCATGGATGCTCGGATTGTCATCCACTAACAAGATTCTATGATTGGGCTGCATGTAGTTACGTCGGCGAAGCTCCTTGCATTGCCGATGGCAGCTTCAGTGTAAAGCTCGCGCCGTGCCTAGGGCCGTCACTATTCACCGTCAGCACTCCCCCCATTTGCTGGGCAGCAAGCGCGGAACTATGAAGGCCGAAGCCGTGACCATCTTTTCGCGTGGTAAATCCGTGCGAAAATATTCGAGTGAGGTTTTCCGCCGGAATTCCGCATCCGCTATCGGAGACGGTCATGAGAACAGCGCCCGTTTCATCCTCTGAAACTCGGACCGAGATGCGCCGAATGTCGGATTCGGAGCCTTCCATTGCGTGCTTAGCATTGCGAAGAAGGTTTACGAGAATTTGCAGAACTTTATGTCGATCAACTTCGACGTAGCTGGAGCTTTCGACTGCGCAAACGAGGTCGATCTGGTGGCGTCTTAGGCTGACAGAGACCATGCGGATCGCGTCGTTCACGAGGACTTCCGG
>JAYTMG010000315.1:0-1335 GCA_043728745.1 Verrucomicrobiaceae bacterium | reverse complement strand
GACCAGTGAGAATGCTTGGCGAGATGGGTTCTGTTTCATGGCGTGGAATGTGTTGCGACGATGCGTGAAATTGCCGGGTTGTCCAGCATTCCTTGATTCCGCCAGCTCTTAAAGCCGGTGTGCATCTGGCAAATACATTGTCCATACACGGTGTGATGTCCAATGCAAAATTCACCTCTTACGGGAAATTCATGGATGTTTTCCCAGACAACTTCCGCGATTTGCTCCGCTCTGGTGTTTACGCGCGGGGACATTCCCGCTTTACCACCACACACTATGCTCAAGTCTGTCATCTTTTCCTGCTCCCTCGTCCTCGCGTCGTCGGCCCTCGCCCAAGAATCCAAAGCGCCCGCAGCGGCGGCGGCATCGGCCATTAAGCCGCTCGCTTTTACCGAATACGATCTGCCCAACGGGCTGCACGTCATCCTTCACGAAAACCACGCCGCGCCCGTTGTCTCGACGTATGTGCTGTATCATGTCGGCTCGAAAAACGAGCGCTCCGACCGCACGGGCTTTGCTCACTTTTTCGAGCATTTGATGTTTGAGGGCAGCGAGAATATCCCGCGCCAGAAGATCGACAAATACATCTCCGGCGCAGGCGGGAACTTGAATGCGAGCACGTCGTTCGATGTGACGGATTATTTCTTCAATCTCCCATCGAACCAACTCGAACTCGCGCTCTGGATCGAGAGCGAGCGGATGCTGCATAATCGAATCGACGAAACCGGCGTCGAGACGCAGCGGCAGGTCGTCAAAGAAGAGCGCCGGATGCGTTACGACAACCAGCCGTACGGCTCGCTCTTCGAGCAGCTTTGCAAAATGGTCTTCGCGGGCACGACCTACGAGTGGACGCCCATCGGCAGCACGCAATACATCGACCAAGCGAAGATCGAAGAGTTCCGCGACTTCTGGAAAACATACTACATGCCGAACAACGCCACGCTCGTCATCGCTGGCTCGTTCAAGCCCGAGGACGCGAAGAAGCTCGTGGAAGGATACTTCGGCGAAATCAAAAAAGGCACGCCGCCGCCGCGCCCGGTCACCAAACTCACGCCGCCGGAAAAGCCCGTGCTCGTGGAAGTGAAGGAGGGAAAAACGCCGCTCCCCGCGTCACTCCACGCGTGGGTCGCGTGCCCCGAGACACATCCGGATGCTGTTGCGCTGGACCTTCTCGCCGACATCCTCGCATCGGGACGCAGCTCGCGTCTTTACCGCCGGATGGTGGATAAAGAGCAAGCCGCAGTCGCCGCGCAAGCGTTTCCGGTGCTGTTCGAAAAAGCCGGGCTCGTAGGCGTTTTCGCCACGGGAAATCGCGGAGTGACGCTCGAAAAACTC
>JAYTMG010000314.1:0-11360 GCA_043728745.1 Verrucomicrobiaceae bacterium | reverse complement strand
ATGATGCACAAATACCGTGCCCGTGATCAGGCTCGCTCCCGGCATCGGCATCGCTGTCGGTGGAAGAAAAATGAGCCGTCGCCGGTCCGTTGCATTCATCACCGCGTCGAGCACAGCCTTCCCGTCATCCGCCGCGCCTGCGGGTAGCTCAATCACCTTCGGAGTTGCCGGATTCGCATCCAGCCAGAACTCGCTCCGCCGCATCCCGGCGAGCACCAACACCACCGGAGTGCCGGGTGGGAACTTCCAGGACAGCCACGCCCGTTCAAAATCCGGTGCCTCGTCCGGCGTCACCACGCTCACGATTGCCGCATCCATCGGCGTCGCGATCACTCCCGCCAGCTCGACTCCCGCCGCGGCTTCCGTCTCCGACCACGCCTGCCATTTTTCGTCAGACCAAGTATCCGGCGAACCCACACACACCGCGATGGCATCGGTATTCGCAGCGGAAACGCGACCGCCTTTTACCAGCAGCGGCATCAGTTCCGGCTCCAGCCCGATTGGACTCCCTGTCATGGAAAACACCCGCGCCAGCGCCGACACCGCGATCATCCCCGGTTGCAAAACAAGCGCCTTTTCAAACGGCACCATCCCCGCAGCCATCGCCAGCCAGCCCTCATCCTCATCCGGCGCTTCGCCCACATTCCAAAGCTCCGCGCCCAGTCGCGCACACGAGATCGTCAGCGAAGGGTCTTCGTCTCCCCAATGCAACACCGCCACCGGCCCCGCCCAATGCCTCCGCACCGAATGCAGCGACAACACCAGCTTCGCGATATTCTCCTTCGTGCGATTCACGAGCGCCACTCCGAGTTGAGCGCTGACAGTTGATGGTTGAGATTCGGAGCGAAGCGTAGAAAGCCGCAGGCAATCCGCACCCGCCACTTTCCAATCCTCCGCCCGCATCACCTTCCGCCACCGACCCTCGGGCGTCACTTCACCCGGCGTCCCCAACAGCAACGCGATGGAATACGTCGCCTCCGGCCAGTATGGATGCCCGTAAAGATCGCCACACACCACCGCTCCGTCCCTCAGCTTCGCCCGCCAATGCGGCAGAATGCGCGACAACATATCCGGCGATACCTCGCCCGGCAGATACAGCAGATCGAGCGAACCATCCGGGATCGCCGCCAATTCCTCCACTCCATGCGCCCCCGCCAGCGTGAGATTCGACATCCCCGCCGTCTCCTTTTCAAAAAGCCCGCGCAGAACAACGCGATCCGCCTCCACTAATGGATCGCCGCTCTTCGCGTGAACTTGGAACTGATCCACCAGCCAAACCTTCGCACCCACCTTCACCACGTCCCGCCAACGGTTCCCCGGAAAATAACCGATCACCGCAGCAGTTGTGATTGGTGATTTGTGAGAAGTGATTTGTGGCGCAAGCGACACGACTTCGTCATTCGTCATTCGGAATTCGTCATTCAGCTCATATCTGTCCGCCTTCCGTCCATCCCAATTCACCCCCGGCCACCCCGTGTGAATCACCGTCATCGGCAGGAACGCCTTATGGTCCGCGTCAAAACTTGCCGTGAACCGCCAGTCATCATGCCCTCCATGTTTATCCGCCGGTTTGCGCGTCGGATACCGGTTCGCCCCCTTATCGAGGCTGAACAGATTAAAGTACCCGATCACATTCGAGTTCCGCCCCACCAGCGTCACCCACGGCTCACACTCTTTCAATTGGTCGAACGCCACCCGCTCATCGAGAATCTTCCGCCCCGCCGCCCCGTAGAGCGTCCCCGGCACCAGCGGCATCGCCTCCACCCGCTCTCGGAAATGCCGAGGCAAAAGCACATCCGCATCCAGAACCAATGCCCATGATCCTTCGGCGGACTGAGCTGCCGCCTTCCTCGCCCTCTCAACGAATTCCAGCCCCTCGTTGATCACATTCCACTTTCCATGCACCGGATGGAAATCCTTCCCATCCGGCTTCAGCAGCTTACTCACCACACACTTCATCCCGTGCTTTTTGCAAAGCTCCTGCGTTCGCGTATCCTTCTTACAAGTCACCACCACCCACTCATCAAAGTGCCGCGCATTCCGCACCGCACACTCCAGATAATCCGCGTAATTGATACAAATCGTGACCGCATACAGTTTCATAAAATAGTCATCGAAGCCGCAAGGCCGTGGACTGCTGGCAGCCTGCTGCCGCTTTCCCCAGCCAGCCTGCTGGCGCTGAGTAGGACGGACGCCCCGCAACACTCAAAGCCAAACCCCTCGCACGCACGAAAGACTCTCTGCTTCGGAAGCTCAAAAGACTCACCGCCAGCAGGCTGGCTGAGAAAAGCTACAGCAGGCTGTAGCACTCCCCGGTGCTTCGCACCCTCACCAATCATACACCCACCTCTCCTCATCCATCACCCGCAGATCAATCCCATGATGCGCCGGCTCATACGCAAACTTCGCAGGCTCCGGGTGCGACCACATGCCAGTGTCTATTTTCGGAAAGTAAATCTCCCGCGCATCCCCGAGAAACGCCCCCCACCAATACAGCGCACTCTGGCAAAACGCGATCCGCGAAAACCCCTTCGCCAGCCGGATCGCCTCCACCCCCGTCTCCACATGCCAAGTCCCGCCGAGGTCACGCAGCTTCGCCCGCAGCGGGTCCTTTTTCAGATCCGTCAGAAAATGCAGCTTCCCCCGCTTCGCCATCCCCGCCAGCCGCCGAATCTCCAACTCCGTCATCACAACCTCTCCCTCCCGCACCCCGATCAACAACCCCGCATCCCGCATCCCATCATCCAGCTTGAGCCAATCCCCCCGCACCTCCTCCCGCACATCCGCAATAAATTCAAACCGCTGAAACTCCCCACTTAACGTCAACCAAGCCTCCGGCCCGGTTGCAAGTTCCCCCGCCACCACCGCCCGCCCGCTCTGCGCCTCCCGAGGCCATTGCCCAGTCCAACGCACCCGAGGCCCCAGCAACTTTCGCCCCATCAAATCCACCCCACTCCGCGAAAATCCCGGTAGCCCAAGCGAATAAAACGTATATCCCCAGCGCGACGCCAGCGTTCGGGCAAAGCAATGCGCGATCACCGCAGACCCCAAACTCTGTTGAAACGTGAGCCCGATCATCGTGACTGCTGAATCGCCTCTACCATCTGGCTCCACCAGCGGATCCCAGAAGTTTTGCACGAGCCTCCAGTGGAATTTCTAACTGTTTCAGAAAAATCAAATCCCGTTTCCGACTTAGATTTATAACTCGAACACTCCGCCAATACAATTGCAAAGCAAAGACGGGAGAGTCGCCCCCAAATGTGTTGAGCGGTTCCGGTTCCGTGGAGAATCATCGGCTATGAACGTAATTATCCGAATTTATATTTCAATATCTATCTGACGTTCGATTGTGTTGCAGCACTACGCCCCATAGTGGCATCCCCAATCCCCCGCAAGGAGCTATTCAATCCATCCAAAAACTGCTGCAATCCAACATGATCATTCATTCCCAAAAACGCTTGGGTAATGTAGCGAACCAATTGTTCCTGCTCAATCTTGTTGTCGGATTTTTGAAATAGGATTTGCAAGGCTGCTGGATTCTTGCTACTCAGAAATTCGGTTGCTAATTGCCCTCGTACAAGTTCTCTTTCTCCAGTTTCAAGTGAGTCCGCCCATGAGATTGCATATCCATAGTCATTACGCGCATACATTTCAGCTATCGTGCATAATGCTCCGCGTTTTTGAGGAGAGTCTGACATCCCAGCCAGAATTTTGACCGAATCGGCAAACATCGATTTTTCAGCAAGCGCCTTTGCCAGCGACGCATAGACTTTAGTTCGGTCGTTTGGCGGAAGGTCATTCGCTTTATTAATAAATAATGATACCATAGATGGAGTGAATTGAATTCTTGTTGAAGCGGCCAACAAAAACTGACGCCTCTCGGACGTTTCCTGCAGAAGCGCAATTACTTCGGGGAAGAGCTGCTGATCATTCGCTATACAATACAATCCAAACCAAACACGCTTTTCTGATCTGCTAGGGCCGATATCTTGTTTTTCAAGTTCGGCGAAGGCGGCCTCTGCTCCTTTTTCTTTAAGTATCAAAATCAATTGTGCGCCAGCACGTTCTGGCTTAATGGGATATGCAACTGAAGTCTCCGATGTATAATTCCTATCTTTGATGATTTTTCCCTTGGTTTCCGTGTTGCTAGTGTCAATATTTGAAAGAGAGGGCGTAAACCAAAAAAACCAAACACATGAGCAGATTGCAAGAACACTAGAAGCAAGCAATGCTCCTTGGGCATACGTCAATGCGCGCAGTGTTTGGCGGAAGCTGACCATCAGATTTTATAGCTTAAAGGTGAATAGGTGAACATATCAGTGCCCGAAACTAAAATATCTGCACCCACTCCCGCTCCTGGAGGGTTCTCATCTTCTGTTATGTATACGCGGAGATAGAAAGCAAATGAGGATGGCGCTCGCCGCATTTCGAGCTTATAGTAAATTTTATTCGTTCGAACCCATCCTTCGCCTTCAAGATCAGTTGGATAAGTTGTCGCTGCTGGTGGAACCGGAGCCGGGGGTGGGTTGAATGTAATATCTCCGGCATCTGGAACAATCTTAACAGACCCACTGTGAATATAATTGTTGGGTGTGCCCCATATAGCACTGCTAACTACAGTTTCTATATTTGTTGCAGGGTCGCGCGTAAGTCGCTCGAATTTAAACTCAATTCGTAGCGCCCAGTTAAACGTGTGCTCAGTCGAATAGTAACCCCACTTATTTTCTCCTGAAGGCCCCAGCGGGAGTTCGATTTCTTTATAACTACTTGTGACTCGCCACGTAGTAGATATCTTTACTCTGGACCAAGCCTCTAGAGTCTCTCCATCGTGAATGGTCGGTTCGGAAAGTTGAATTAGTGCCTCTGCGGATATCCACATTAAGTCATCATTTCCGAACGGGGGACCACTATAGACAGGCTCTGGCCCGCCATCAGCACCTTGCGGGACTTTCTCTTGCGGATGGCCTTCCGTGTCTGGAATTGGTTGTCCTCCGCTGTCGACCATCGGGGAGCCATTGGCATCCTTTTTCTGAGGGTACTTTGTGACCATTGGGTTTCCAAATCCAGTTACGTCAATGGTCCATTTCTTGGAGCTACCCGACTCGGCTGCATGCGCCTCAATCTCAAACGCTCCCAGCGCAACCAGAGTTGCGATCATCGTTGCCGAGGAGGTGCGTTTGATAAAACCCCGCCGTGTGATGGCAGCGGGCTGGGTTAGTTCGTTGGCGTCGTTCGTATTCGTATTCATCGGATTCTAGGTTTTAATGGTTTCAATTGCAATCGCATAAAAGGGCTTTCTCGCCCTACGCGATCTTTGGAAATTTATGGCCGCCACGTCGCTTCTGCGATGTCGCTGGGTTGGCCTACTTCTTGGTCGCCGAGGACTCCGATGACGCGGTATTCGCGGACTTCGGCTTGGCCGGGAGTGGCTGGGGCGTTGTCGTCTTGCACGGGGAATTTCACGCGCTTTGCGGCCAGCAAGCGCCAGGTTTCCTCGCCTTTGCGACGCCAATAGACGTTCATGCTGGTGACGCCGCGCTTCTTTGTCATGAGCTCGTTGTGCCCGCCGAAGCTGGTGATGCGGGTGATGACGGGCTTGTAGGTGAGGGGATTAAACGTCGCGGAGTCCGTGAGGATATCGAGCACTTCGCCGATTCCGATGTTGTAGCCGCCGCTCACTTTGATATTCGAGAAATCCTGCCGGATGGACGCGAGATGGGTATTCTTGGCTCCCTCCAAATCACCGAGTTTTTCATCCACTACTGCCTGCGCATCCACGACAGACTTTGCGGTATCGCGGATGGTGCCGAGTCGGCTGATGAGGCTGCTGATGCGATTGGCATCCCACCCAGCGAGACCCGCAAGCTGGAGAGGCGCTTTTTCGCAAAAGTTCTTTGCCCACTCGTAGAGATTTTCAGGGCTGTCAGGAATGATGTCGTTATTTGGCATATCAGTGGTGTTTTTTGGTGTTTACAGAGAGAATGAACCGGCGGTTTGAACGGGACCGGGTGCAGTTTGGGCGGGACTGCTGGCAGTTGGGCGGGTTCTGCGGGCAGAATGAAGGGGACTGCGAGCAGTGGGAAACGTTCTGCCGACGGAACTGCCCGGACTGTGGGCAGATGGGCTCGCTTTGCCTCCAGACTGAGCCGAACTGAGGCCAGTCCGAGCGCACCTGCGGCCAGTGCTGATGAAACGGAAGGCAGATGGCAGGGAACTGAGCGCAGTCCGAACAGAACTGCTGGCAGAATCGTGCAAACTGAGGGCGGAACGACCAAAACTGCGGCCAGTTCCCGCAACCGGGCTTCCCGGCTGGCAGCCGGGAACCACAAAGTAGGCGAGATTTGTAATCTCGCAGCATGTGCGTAGCTGAATCAGCGCGAGCTTGAAAATCCCGCCTACGTGCTTGGCACGCGAGTTCCTCGAAATGAATAACGGCAACCCGACCGATTTGGAGGTTATTACTCCCCGACTTCCCGTGACATCGGGGCAGACACAACCGATGCGGTTGCGGTCACTTCATGGAAGTTAGAGGACATGGGTTGTGTTTTTTGAAGATTGCTGTGGAAGAAAACGAGTCGTGCGGAGTTTGTCCAGCGTAAACGGCTTGAAAAGTTTTGTAGCCCGCCATCCGAATCCCGGACCACTTATTAAATCACGCATGTTCGTGTTTCATGACTACGTTCTCACTTCCCCTCGCAATGGAACCGTACTATTGTCAGCACCCTTTTTCTGATTTATGGCCATTACTTTCGCAACCCGTTTCAACGCCGACGTTCTCGACGACGCGTACGCCCGCTGGCAGCGCGACCCGCTTTCGGTGGAATCATCGTTCGCCGCTTTTTTCGAGGGCTTCGAGCTCGGCTCCATCCAGCCCGCCAAAAAGAACGGGGCCACGGCTGGCGGAGCAGGCACGGGGGATAGCTCGCTCCAGACCAGGGTGGACGGCCTTGTCTATAGTTACCGCACGCTCGGGCATTTGAACGCATGGACGAACCCGTTGCAGGAGACTGCGCCGGATCATGCGTTGCTTGCATTGCGAGAGCTGGGTTTCGAGGAAAAGGACCTCGATCTCGCTGTGTCGTCGAAATATTTCCTCGGCGGACAGTCGATGAAATTGCGGGACATGATCGCGAAACTGCGCGCGATTTACTCCGGCGAGATTGGTTTTGAATACATGCACATCCAGAATCCGCGGGTCCGGAACTGGCTGCGCGAGAAGATCGAGGCGCGGGCTTCGTGGGTATTGGATTCGACGACGCAGAAGCGGATGCTGCGGCATCTTGTGAAAGTGGAGGCGTTCGAGCAGTTCCTGCACACCCGCTTTCTCGGTGTGAAACGGTTCAGCATCGAGGGCGGCGAGGCTCTCTTCTCGGCGCTCGATGGCGTGCTGGAAAATTGTCCCCGCTTTGGTGTGGAGGAGATTTGCATGGGCATGGCGCATCGCGGACGCTTGTCGGTGATTGTCGAGTTTCTGAAGAAACCGTACGCGCTGATGTTCAAGGAATTTGATCCGAATTACATCCCGGATTCGGTTTTTGGCGACGGCGATGTGAAGTATCATCTCGGCTATTTGAACGAGCGCGTGATCAAGCCGAGCGGAGCGAAAGTGGAAGTCCGCCTCGCTCCAAACCCCAGCCATCTCGAAGCGGTGAATCCCGTGGTCATGGGCATGGCCCGCGCACGGCAACGCATCCGGGGAGATGCGACGGAGCGCACGAAAGTCGTCCCGATTTTGATCCATGGCGACGCGGCATTCGCTGGACAGGGCATCGTCACCGAAGTGCTGAACATGTCGCAGCTCCAGGGCTATCGCGTCGGCGGCACGATCCATATCGTGACCAACAACCAGATCGGCTTCACCACGCTCCCTCACGATGCGCGAAGCACGGAGTATTGCACCGATGTCGCGAAAATGATCGAGGCTCCAATTTTCCATGTGAATGGCGATGATCCCGCCGCCGTTCGCTTCTGCGCGGAGCTGGCGTTTGAATTCCGCCAGCACTTCAAGCGCGACGTAGTTATGGACATCGTCTGCTACCGCCGACATGGGCATAACGAGACGGACGAGCCCGCATTCACCCAGCCCGATATGTATCGGGAAATCGCCGCGCAACCGACCACTGCGACCATTTACAAAGACCGCCTCATCGCCGCCGGGGTCATCACCGCAGAGGAAGCCACTGCGATGCGCCAGGAGATCGCCGACCGCCACGAAGCCGCGCTCGATGAGGCGAAAAAAGCCGCCGAAGCCAAGAAGAGCGGCAAAGCCAAAAAGGAATCGAAGTTCGCCGACAGCACCGCAGTCGTGCAGCCGCCTTATTCGCACGAGCCAACGAAAACCGCCGTCACAAAAGCGCGCCTTGCGGCCATCGTGAAGGGCCTCACCACGACGCCCGACGGCTTCAACGTGCTGCCAAAACTCAAACGCGGCGTGCTCGAAAAGCGCGCAGCGGTTTTCGCAAAAGGCGAGGGCTTCGACTGGGCGTTCGCCGAGACGCTCGCGTGGGGAACGCTCCTCATGGAAGGCACGCCAGTGCGCCTCAGCGGGCAGGATGTCCGGCGCGGAACTTTCAGCCAGCGCCACGCCGTCGTGTATGACGAAAAGACGCGCGACTCGTATGTGCCGCTGCAAAATCTCGCGCCCGACCAGGCCCGGCTGTGCATTTACAACTCGCTGCTCAGCGAGGCTGCGGTGCTCGGTTTCGACTACGGATACTCGCTCAATTACCCCGAGATGCTTTGTCAATGGGAAGCGCAGTTTGGCGATTTCGTGAATGGCGCGCAGGTCATCATCGACCAGTTCATCGCCAGCGCGGAGAGCAAGTGGCAGCGCCCGAGCGGCATCGTCCTCCTGCTCCCGCACGGCTACGAAGGCCAAGGCCCCGAGCACAGCAGCGCGCGCCTTGAGCGCTTCCTCCAGCTCTGCGCCGAGGAGAATATCCAAGTCGCAAACCTCACTTCCCCCGCGCAGTATTTCCACATCCTGCGCCGACAGATGAAGCGCAAGTTCCGCAAGCCGCTCATCATTATGACGCCGAAATCCATGCTCCGCCTTGAGGCCGCTGGATCAAAGCTCGCGGACTTTACCGACGACACATTCCACGAGATTCTCGACGACTCGACCAACGCGAAAAAAGCCGCCGCAGAGCGTGTAAAGCGCGTCATTTTTTGCGCGGGAAAAGTGTATTTCGATCTACTCAATTTCCGCAACGAGCAGTCCATCGGCGATACAGCGATCGTCCGGATCGAGCAGCTCTATCCGCTCAACGACAAAGAACTAGCCCGCATCTGCGGACGCTACCCGAACGCCGTGAAATGGGTGTGGTGCCAGGAAGAGCCGCAAAACATGGGCGCATGGAATTTCATCCACCCGCGCCTCCGCGCCGTGCTCGACAGTATCAACATCAGCCGCCGAATCATCTACGCAGGCCGCGACGAAGCCGCGAGCACCGCAGTCGGATCGAAGGGCGTGAGCGACATCGAGCAGAAGCAGTTGGTGACTGGAGCTTACAGTCTGTAGGGCGCATTCGTCATTTCCAGAAATCTACCGAATTCCCCAGCAAAACGGATCGCGCTCATCGAGAATCAGCGTCGCTTCCGCACACACATACGCCGTCCCGGAAATCGTCGGGCGGATGATTCCTTTTGCTTCATCGACCCACTCAAAGTGCGCGGTGAATTTGCTCCCGATGATGCTTTCCTGCGTCCACTCCTCGCCCGCCTTCAGCTTGCCGTCGGCGGCGAGGCACGCGACCTTCGCACTTGTGCCAGTACCGCACGGCGAGCGATCGTAGGCTTTGCCGGGACACAGGACGAAATTGCGTGAATCCCCGCCGCACACAGCGGGGCCAAACAGCTCGACGTGGTCCACTTCCGGAAAGCCGTGCGCATTCACTGCGGTGCGAATGCGCCACGCGATGTCGGTAAGTCGCTCCGTGCGATTCAGCGCCAGATTCTCGCCATGATCGCCTACGAGAAAAAACCAGTTTCCCGCCCAGGCTACGTCGCCCGTCACCTTCCCGAAGCCCAGAACATCCACCTCCACGGCTTTCGCGTGGCGATAGCTTGGCACGTTCGCAACGCTGATTGTTTTGTCGCCGTGAATCGTCGCCGTCACTTCGCCCACGACCGTCTCAATGCGATGCGTTCCCTCGCCGATCCGCCCGAGGTGCGCGAGCGTCGCCACGAGGCCGATCGTCCCGTGTCCGCACATCCCGAGCAGCCCGACGTTGTTGAAAAAGATCACGCCCGCGCAACAGGCCGCGTCAACGGGCGGAACGAGCAACGCCCCAACAAGCACATCATTTCCCCGGGGTTCGCAGACGATTGCGGTCCGATAGTGGTCCCACTCCGCCGCAAACCTTGCCGCACGCTCGGCCACGCTGCCGCCGCCGAGATCAGGCCCGCCTTCGAGGACGACGCGTGTAGGTTCGCCGCCCGTGTGAGAATCGATGATGTGAATAGGTCGCATGGCCACGGAAGTAGTCGGTTCGGGTCGCAGAGACAAAGTTCTATTTTGAACGCCGCTATAACGATTTTAGATACGCGACAATATCCGCGATGCTTTCGGCAGTGAGCCCGAGTTGAGCGGGTTGGAACATCAGCGATTTTCCGAGCGGCTTCACGCTTTGGATTCGGGCGCGGGGCACCGTTTGGATTTGTGCGCCGGTGCTCTTGATCATGAGCGGATCGCCGTCGGCGAGAACGATTCCATGAATGGTGATTCCGTCCTTCGTCTTCACCTCGCTGCCCTCGTATCCGTGCGAGATTTCGGCGGAGGGGTTGGCGATTGCGCCGACGATCACTTCCGCGGGCTGCTGCTTGCCAAACGTCGAAAGGTCCGGGCCAAAATCGACGCCGGACTTGCCGACACGATGGCACGCGTAACATGACGCGATTGCTGCTTCGCCGCGCTTGGCGTCGCCAGAGATTTTCACGATGTCGGCGACTGGTGGGAGCTTCGGCGCGCCTGAAATCTCCGGCGGCAGTTCGATCGAAACGAGTTTCACTTTCTCCGGGTCGTAGAGACCGAGCGCCTTCATAGTGGAGTCCACATCATACGCTTTCCACAGATTGCCTTTGCGGTTCATCAGCCACCATTGGGCGAGGTCCCGCATCGGAAAATCCTTCATGTTTGCCAGCGCGATCATCCCACCCGCAGCCTCGCGGGAATCCGTGAACGCCAGCGCGGTGATCATCAGCTTGCGCTGCTCGTCGCTGAGCTTTTGAGAAAGGGCGCGCGTCTTGAAATTGGACGCAGCCGCCGCAGGGTGCAAGCGCCAG
The DNA here is from genome assembly GCA_043728745.1 of Verrucomicrobiaceae bacterium. Classification (GTDB taxonomy): domain Bacteria; phylum Verrucomicrobiota; class Verrucomicrobiia; order Chthoniobacterales; family Chthoniobacteraceae; genus SXWH01. Next base: position 77 of record JAYTMG010000314.1, on the reverse strand, counting down.
GCGAGCCACGCAAAAGCGTCGGTCCACTTGTCCGCAGCGCCGCCGAGTTCCTTTGCGATAGCGGCGTACACTTCCGC
>JAYTMG010000313.1:0-1452 GCA_043728745.1 Verrucomicrobiaceae bacterium | reverse complement strand
TGGAATTGCACGCGGGCCAAACCAGTCGTGGCTCACGCAGCCCTCTGCGTGACACTTTTACCCGCGAAGCGCTGATCCAATGAGCGTTCCACCGAGAATCATGCGCTTCGCGTGTGGGGGGAGCCCGCGGAGGGCCGCGTGCGCCACGACGCAAGCGTGCTCACTTGAGCATTTTCACTTTTAATCACACCCGCTTTGACTGGCGCGGCCGCGCGGAACGCACTAAATAGCGATCATGAACTGCAACGATCATTCATTCCTCGGACTTGGCGCTGAGGCGCAAAAAGCGGTGACGCGCCGCACTTTTCTCGCACGCTCCGCCGGCGGGCTGGGTATGGCGGCGCTCGGCTCGCTCTTTGGCGGAAGCGCGCAGGCAGCGGGATTTCCAGGGATGCCGCACCACGCGCCCAAGGCGAAACGGATCATCTATCTTTTTCAAAGCGGCGCTCCGTCGCAGATGGATCTCTTCGATCCGAAACCCGCGATGGCAGGCCGTCGCGGAGAGGAGTTGCCGGCAAGCATCCGGCAGGGGCAACGGCTCACGACGATGACTTCCGGGCAGTCGAAGTTCCCCGTCGCGCCGAGCATTTTCAAATTTGCGCAGCATGGAAAAAGCGGGGCGTGGTTCAGCGAGTTGATGCCGCACATGAGCAAGCTGGCAGACGAATGGACGATCATTCGCTCGATGAACACGGAGGCGATCAATCACGATCCGGCGATCACTTTTATGCAGACGGGTTCGCAGCTCGCGGGACGTCCGAGCATCGGCTCGTGGGTGGGCTACGGACTCGGCAGCGAGAACCGCGATTTGCCGTCGTATGTCGTGCTGACTTCGTTTGGCAGCGGGCGTCCGGACGACCAACCGCTTTATGATCGGCTTTGGAGCGCGGGCTTTTTGTCGTCGAAACATCAGGGCGTAAAATTCCGCAATAAAGGCGACCGCGTTTTGTATCTCTCGAACCCGCCGGGCATCGACTCCGCGACTCGCCGGGAGACGCTGGATGAGCTCGCCGCCTTGAACCAGAGCCGGTTCGACGTGGTGGGCGATCCGGAGATTCAGGCGCGTATCGCGCAGTATGAAATGGCGTTCAAGATGCAGGCGAGTGTGCCGGATCTGCTGGATATTTCGAAGGAGCCGCAGTCCGTCCTCGATATGTACGGAGCTGACGTGAAGCGGCCAGGCAGCTATGCGTCGAACTGCTTGCTTGCGCGCCGGCTGGCGGAGCGGGATGTGCGGTTTGTGCAGCTTTTCCACATGGGCTGGGATCATCACGGCGGCCTTCCAAACGCGCTGAAAGGGCAGTGCAAAGACACCGATCAGGCGACTGCGGCGCTCATCACCGATCTCAAACAGCGCGGTCTTCTCGATGACACGCTGATCGTTTGGGGCGGCGAATTTGGCCGCACGATTTACTCGCAAGGCGCGCTCACCGAGACGAACTACGGCCGCGA
>JAYTMG010000312.1:0-29510 GCA_043728745.1 Verrucomicrobiaceae bacterium | reverse complement strand
GTGCTGAGCTTCGATTTCTGCTTCGCCGCCCGGCAATATCTCCGCCACTCGAATGATGGATACGGATCGCCCTTTACGCTCGAAAACGCGCTGAAGAATGCGGGCGGAAAATTCTACAATCCGACGCCTGGACTCGATGGGCTCAACGCACGGCAAAAGATGGTGAACTTCGTCGAAAACCATGACGGGCTGAACCGATTCCGAGCGTGGAAGATTTCGGAGAAAACAAACACCCTCGCCAACGCGCTCGTGCTGCTCGTCGAAGGCGTCCCTTGCCTTTACTACGGCACCGAGGCCGCGCTGCACGATGAAGATGGGAAGCTTCTGAGCGAAGGCGAGACAGGGCGGCTCACATTCCTCCGCGCCGACGAGCCGGAGCGACTGAAAACGGCACAGGAAAGCGCGTCGTTCGCCACCACTGCGATGTTCGTGAAACTACGCCGCGAGCTGCCCGCGCTCACACTCGGTGAGACCTGGCCGCTGTGGGGCGATAGCGGTGAAACGCCGAAAGACGACGGCATTTTCGCCTTCGCCAGAGCGACGGAAAAGAGCGCCGTCATCGTGGTCTTCAACGCCGCAAGGGCAGTGTCCATCACGGGCCTCCCCGGCGCACCGATGCAGGTCATGGCTGGAACCCGCCCGTTGTTAAACAAGACCAGCACACTCAAGCTCGAAGCGGTTTTTCCGGCTGAAGCGACGCCCACAAATACGATCACTTGGAAGGGGACGAAGCCACTCGTAGAAATCACGATGCAGCCGCGCAGCGTCGCGGTTTTTTCTGTTCAGTAAGCGCCCTGCTAATTTACTCGGACACTCCAAGCCCGGAAGTGGCTTTGTTCAGCGCAGCAACGGTCCAAATTTGCGGGTAGAGCCGTTCGTGGTACCAAAGCTTCGCGAAGTAAAATCCGATGGGCGCGGGCTCACGCCATTTGCCGCTCTCGACTCGCTCGCAGAGCCAATCTACTCCGCGTTTCGTAGCGGTGACGTGGCTTGTCAATGCAAGCGCTTCCACGGCGAGTGCGGTCTCCTCCACAGTCGATGGCGCGCCTTTCACTCCGCCCCATCCGCCGTCGTCATTTTGCGCGGCGGCGATCCATGCTTCGCCACGACGCGCGATGTCCGTATCGCCGAGTGCGCGGAAGGCAGCGACGACATGCGCGGTGCCGTAGAGCGGGTTCACTTCGTCGGGCGCGTGCTCGTTTCCAAACCACAACGGAAGCCATGAACCGTCGGTCTGCTGGTGCTTGATGAGGAATGCGCGGGCGCGCTGAATGCCGCGTTCTACCTTGAGATTTGCCGCGACAATTTTGCGCCACGCAAGCCATGCACGAATCGTGTGCGCTGTGAGGTCCGGCGAGCTGCGATCGAATGGCAGCGCGCCCCAGCCACGGCAAAATGTCGGGATTCCGCCGTCGCGATTTTGCAGATCGAGCAGCCATTTTACACCAGCGGTTCCTGCGACAGTCAGCGGCCCATCCACGATGCCGAGCTTTAGCAGCGCGAGCAGCGCGCCGGGCGTGTCATCGGCATCGGGCACGCCACCGGGCAGATCAGTCCACGCCCAACCGCCGGGCGCTGCGTGAGTGTAAGGATGCTGGCGGTTCCACTGCTGGCCGAGCAACCATTCGCGAAGCGTGAGTCGTTGTTCGGCTTTGAGCGCATTGGCCGGCAGCGCTTTGATCGCGAGCGTGCTCGTCCAAGTCGCGAGGTCCGTGTCGATGGGCCAGCTCCCATCCGCTCGCACGCTGGCGCGCAGAAACTCGACACCTTTTTTTGCGACGCCGTTTTCACCGAGCCCGCACGAAGCGAGCGCCATCGTGACAAAGGAGGTAAGCGGCGTTGCTTCCAGAAATCCGCCATTGCTCGGCTGAAGCGTCGCCAGCACACGCAGGGTCTTGTTTTTCGCCAAAGGCCGAAGCGGATTCCACGACGGCGCGTGGTGCTGAATCGCCTGCCCGATGGCGATGAGCGCGGGCAGTGCGTAGCTGACAACGGGCAACTGAATCGCGCCCCAAAGCCAATGCGGCACGGCGGCAAGCTCGAACGGAAGCTTCGGGATCGCGCGCCAATCCACGCGTCCGGCGATCGCAAGCGTCATGAGGATCGGGACGGAAAATGTGTGATCCTTCCCGTAGCGAGCGGCGATGCGCTGCGGGAGCGTGGCCATGTCGCCGAGCCACGCCTCTGCCTTCATGTCGCTCGTCGCGGCCCAGCAAAGCGCGGTAGTGGAAAGGTTCGACTTCGAGCGTGTGGTGTCGCCCCAACCGCCGTCGGCGTTTTGGTTTTCGAGCAGCCAGCGGATGCCCCTTTCGACGAGCGACTCGTCGGTGCGCATTGTTTTCAAAGCGACCACCGCGGTTGCTGTCGAGAGCGCCGAAGACGAGAGTTCGCCCGTCCAATGCCCGCGCTCATTCATCTCCGACAGCAGCGCGCGGGTCGCCGTGAGGAGCGCATTTTGCAGCCGCTCCATGATTACTTCATCTCGTCGCCTTCGCGCTTCTTCGCGGGCAGAATCGAGCACGCATCCCCACAGCCGAAAGCCCGGCTCAGGAGTTTGCGGTTCCTGCTGATCATCATATAGACGCGCTCTGCGACCCAAATGACGCCCGGAATCCAAAGAAAAAGTGCAAGCGGGACAAGCAGCGGAAGCCGCATCCCGACAAACCGGATGGCGCGCGCTCCGCGATGAAGATCGCCGTTTTCCGTAACGCAGTGCATGGCCTCCAGCAGCGACTCGCGGGTGAGCGTCGGCGCAGCATCGCGGGCGCGTTCGCTGGAGAGCGGCACGAGCGAGAGCTTGTGGAGCCAGTCCAGCCAGGTCAGCACCCGCATTTGGAAAATGCAGAGCGGACATTCGTCATCATAGAGCACAAGATGCATGGGCTGGATCTACACGGCTTCGCGAGGGAGCGCCAGTGCTGTGTCCAATGACGAATGACGGGCGTCGCGTCATTCGTCACTCCCCGTGTCCTTCGTCCGAATAGTGAACATTTCCTTGCGCTTCGTGGATTCGGAATTTATTACGCACACACACTATTTTTCACTATGTCCGAAGTCTCCGCCGACGCCGTCGCAAAAGCCCAATCGCAACTCGAAACTCATCTTCGCGAGATTCTCGCGTGGCATTTCTCACCGGAGACCGGTTGCCCGTTCTGGCTGGATTGGGCGAAGAAGAACTTCGACCCGCGCGCGGAGGTGAAGTGTGTTGCGGATATGACGAAGTTCCCGCACTTTGAGGACGAATGGCTGCGGGATCTTCAGCCCGAGGTTTGGGTGCCTGCGCAGTTCAAGGGGCAGCCTTTTAATATTTTCGAGACCGGTGGAACGACCGGAATGCCGAAGCAGCGCATCGGCTGGAACGATTACAAGACGGACTACAGCGAGTTTTCGGAGAAGATTTCCGACGAGCATTTCCCCCGTGGCGGTGCGTGGCTGATGATGGGGCCGACCGGGCCGCGGCGCTTGCGCCTGGCCATTGAGCATCTCGCGCATGTCCGCGGTTCGTCGTGCTATTTCATCGACCTCGACCCGCGCTTTGTGAAGAAGCTGATTACGAACAAACAGTTCGATGTGGCGAAGCAATACATGGCGCATGTGGTGGATCAGGCTGCGGTGATTTTGAAACACCGGAAAGTGTCTGGACTCTTCACAACTCCCAAGCTGCTGGAGGCGCTCGCGGAGAAAGTGGACATTTATGAAGCGGGCATCCGTGGTGTGTTCTGCGGCGGGACGACGATGCTGCCGCAATACGTGCGCTTCATTGTAGAAGAGGTTCTGGAGGGCCGCATCGGCTTTTACCCGACCTACGGCAATACGCTCATGGGGCTCGCCGCGAGCGTGCCGCTGCGACAGGAGGATCAGTTTTCCATCACGTATTACGCGCCGCAACCGCGGGCGATGCTGCGCGTCGTCGATCCGAATGACACCATGAAGACCGTGGAATATGACACATGGGGCCGCGTGGAATTAACCACGCTCACGAAGGAGTTTTTCATGCCGCGCTTCCTCGAACGGGACGAGGCGCTGCGCCGCAAACCGCGCGCGCCGTATGCGTGGGACGGTGTCGCAGAGGTGCGTCCGTTTGGTGCGATGGAGAAGACCATCGTCGAAGGCGTCTATTGAGGCGGCGCAGGAGTTTGACACATCTCGCGTGGCCCGTAGTGTCCGCGCCTCATGTCTGAATCCAACATTGTTTTGAAAAGAACGCCGCTCCACGGGGAGCACGTTCGTCTCGGGGGGAAGCTCATCGGTTTTGGCGGCTGGGATATGCCGGTGCAATACAGCGGGATCATGGACGAGCACCACGCCGTCCGCACCGCGCTTGGGGTTTTTGATATCTCGCACATGGGGCAATTTTTCGTGGAAGGCTCCGCAGGAGCGCAGTGGCTGAACCGGATGCTGACGAACAACGTCGAGCGCCTCTCCATCGGGCAAGGACAGTACACACTCATGTTGAACGAGCGCGGCGGAGTCATCGACGATCTATTGATTTATCGCGTCTGCGACCACGAATGGCTGCTCGTGGTGAATGCCTCGATGATCGACGAGGATTTCGCCTGGATGAAATCGCAACTCCCCGAAGGCGTGACCCTGAACAATCGCAGCGACGAGTTCGCGGGCCTCGCGGTGCAGGGACCCAAAGCGGCAGCGTGGTTCGACGCATACGTCGGTGGAAAATGCGAGGCTCCGACGCGCAATCACATCGTCCGGCTGGACATCGGCGGCGGGCATACATTCATCGCGCGGACCGGCTACACGGGCGAGGACGGCTTCGAGCTTTTCTGCCCTGCGGCGAGCGGCGCGCAGGTATGGAATGACGTGCTGGCCAGCGGCGCGGCGTTCGGAATAAAGCCCTGCGGACTCGGTGCGCGCGACACGCTGCGACTGGAGATGTGCTACCCGCTCAACGGCAATGATCTTTCTCCCGACCGGACACCCATCGAGGCGGGCCTCGGCTTCTTTGTGGACCTCCAAAAGCCCGACTTCATCGGGCGCTCGGTGCTCGCTGCGCAAAAAGAAAACGGCCCGGCGCTGAGGCTTGCTGCGTTTAAGATGCAGGGCGTCACGCCGCCGCCCCGCAGCCATTATCCTATTTTTAAAGACGGCGTGCAAATCGGCGAGACGTCGAGTGGCGGCCTCTCGCCAACGCTATCCACGGGCATCGGGATGGCATACCTTCCCGCCGATGCCGCGAAGCCCGACACCGCGATCGAGATCGACATCCGAGGCCGCCGCTTCCCGGCCGTAGTGGAGAAAAAACCGCTCCGCAAAGCGAAAGCCTAGACTTCGCGCTTTTCAAACCCACCGATTCCACGACAAAATAGACACCACTTTATGAACGTACCAGAAGATCTTCGCTACGCAGTATCCCACGAATGGCTTCGCACCGATGGCACCGTCGGCATCACCGACCACGCCCAGCATGAACTCACCGATGTGGTCTTCGTGGACCTCCCGGAAATCGGGAAGGAATTCGACGCCGGCCAGGTCGCATGCGTCGTGGAAAGCGTGAAGGCCGCGAGCGACATTTACGCGCCCGTGGCGGGCAAAGTCGTAGCGGTCAATGAAGCTGTGCGTTCCAACCCAGCGCTCGTCAACACCGCGCCTTACACCGAAGGCTGGCTCTTCAAGCTCGAGCCCAAAGACCCCGCCGCCCGCGAAGCACTGAAAAGCCCGGCGGACTACAGCGCGCAGATCGGTTAGCAGGGGTTCGCCGCGCTTCTTTGCCTCCCTCCGAAACGACCGGACCGGTGAAGCAGGGCAGGTCTAGATAATCAGTCTGGACCCACCGATATCCCTAAGAATGGCATTCCGCCCATAGCCCGTTCTCGCGACGCCTTCTCAAAGAGGGCGGGCCAGAGTCTCGCGCCGACGAACCTTTCGCGGAATCTTTACCATTTCGCCCACGGACAAACGCGGAAGGTGTGTCGGGGCTCGCAGGATAAACCGACTTTACTCTGCGACCTTGACGCATCGCCCAAGAAACGAATGCTCCACGCCATGCAGCAAACGGTCACAACACGCGTTCCAGGCACGACGGCAAATCTCGGTCCCGGCTTTGATAGTCTGGGGATCGCGCTGGGTTTGGCGAATGAAGTGGCGGTTTCCCGCAGCGACCGTTCGGAGCATCCGGCGGTGTTTGCGGATGCGGCGCGTTCTTTTTTTGCGGCGGCGAAGGTTGCGCCGTTTGGGTTCGACTGGAGGATCTCGGGGGAAGTCCCGCAGTCGCGCGGGCTCGGGAGCAGCGTGACGGTGCGGCTGGGGCTGATGCACGGGCTGAATGCGCTCGCGGGCTCGCCGCTGGATCGCACGGCGCTCTTCGAGCTATGCGCGGCGCTGGAGGGGCATCCGGATAATGCGGCACCGGCGGCGTTTGGCGGCTTCACGGTTTCCCGAGCGGGCGCGGAGACGATTCGCTGTGAAGTGGCGCCGGAACTGAAGTTCGTCCTGCTCGTCCCGGACTTCGAGGTGAGCACGCCGATGGCGCGCAGTATTCTGCCCGACACGATCCCGCGCCGCGATGCGGTGATGAGCTCATCAAACGCATGCCGCATCACCGCGGCATTCCTCACGCAACGCTACGATTTGCTGCGCGGGAGTTTCGGCGACGGGCTGCATCAGCCGTATCGCGAGCGGCTCATCCCGTTTCTCGGGAAGGTGATTGCGGCGGCGGAAGGCGCGGGCGCGATTGGGGGATTTCTGAGCGGGAGCGGCTCGACGATTTGCTGCGTGACGCTGGAAAATGCGGACGCTGTCGCCGCTGCGATGCTGGCTGCGAGCGGGAACGGCGGCGCATTCACACTCATCCGATCGGCTGATAACTCGGGGGCGACGATCCTTTAAGTCATGGCACTTCGCGACAGCCTTGACCGGTTTGAGACATTCGCCACGGATGTGATTCTGGATCGCCGTTTCGGTAAACGTGCGCTGCTGCTTCGCTGGTTCCTTTACCTGCTGTCGTGGGTGTTTCGCTTCATCGCGCAGACGCGGCTCTGGCTGTATCGCAAGCGCCTGCGCAAAGGCCGCCAGCTCGGCGTGATGGTGCTGAGCGTCGGCAACCTCACCGTGGGCGGGACGGGCAAGACGCCCGTAGTGGAAAAACTCGCGCGCGAACTCCGCGACGGAGGCCGCAAGGTCGCCATCCTCTCGCGTGGCTACAAGAGCAAGAAGCTCCCGTTTTACCGTCGGTTTCGGCGTAGGTTTTTTGGGAAATTCAAGCCGCGTGTCGTCCACGACGGGCTCCAACTGAAGATGGATTCCGAGTGGTCGGGAGACGAGCCCTACATGCTCGCGCGCTCGCTGGGGAATGTGATCGTGCTCGTGGACCGCGACCGCGCCCGCACGGGACGCCACGCGGTGCGGGAGTATAATGTGGACCTCTTCATCCTCGATGACGGGATGCAGTATCAGAATATCGAACACCGCATCGACATCTGCCTCGTGGATCGCGCCGCGCCATTTGGGAACGAATATCTTCTTCCTCGCGGCACTCTGCGCGAGCCTCCGGGCAACATCCGCCGCGCGCAATACGTGCTCATCACGAAGTCGGTGCTGGGAGAAAACGAGGCGCTCATCGAGCGAATCCAGAGCTACAATCCGACGGCAGAAATCATCGAGTGCTCGCACAAACCGCAGTATCTCCAAAACGTCTATGACCCCGATGATCGCAAGCCGCTTTCGTATCTCAAAGACAGCTACATCGGCGCGCTGAGCGGCATCGCGCGGCCCGAGAGCTTCGAGGGTTCGCTGGAGAAGTTGGGGGCGCACCGCGTCATCACATCGCGCTTCGCAGACCATCATCGTTTCAGCGACGAAGAGCTGCGGGATTTTCTCGTTCGCGCCAGTACGCGCGACCTCGATTGCATCGTCACCACCGAGAAAGACGCCGTCCGTTTTCCCGCGAAAATTGCCGGAGTCGATAAACTGGAAGTGCCCATCTACTACCTGCGCATCGAAGTGGAAATCATCCGCGGGCAGGAGAGCTGGGATCGTCTGATTTCGCGGCTCACGGAGAAACGCGAGGTGATTGTGCCCGAGCGGTTCGTATCGTGAAAGCGCGTCGCAGCTTGCATTCGCAAAGCGCGGACGCTACCCAGCGCGCATGTCAAATTTGGATCATCTATTAGCGAACAATCGGGAATGGTCTGAGTCAATCCGTGCAAAGGAGCCCGATTTTTTTAAGAAGCTGGAAGGGGTGCAATCGCCCGAATATCTGTGGATCGGCTGCTCGGATTCCCGTGTGCCCGCAAATCAAATCACGGGGCTTTTGCCGGGCGAGATCTTCGTCCACCGCAATGTGGCAAATGTCGTGGTGCATACTGATTTGAACTGCCTCTCCTGCATCCAATTTGCAGTGGAGGTTCTCAAAGTGCGGCACATTCTTGTGGTCGGGCACTACGGTTGCGGCGGCGTGAATGCGGCTCTTTGGAATCGCCGGTTTGGGCTCATCGACAATTGGCTGCGGCACATTCAGGACGTGCGAAACAAACACTCGGCACTGCTGGAAAAATTCGCGCCGGATGAACGCCATGATCGCTTGTGCGAGCTGAACGTGATCGAGCAGGTCGCCAATGTGTGCGAGACGACGGTGGTGCAAGGAGCGTGGGAGGCGGGGCAAGATCTCACGGTGCATGGCTGGGTGTATCGCTTGGGGAACGGGATCATTCATGATTTGAAAGTGAGCACGGCTTCGTCTGATGCAATCATCCCAAATCATCAGCGCGCAATCGCTGCGATCGACGGGTGCGATTAAAAGTGGAACTGCTCAAGTGAGAACGCTTGCGTCGTGGCGCACGCGGCCCTCCGCGTGCAACCCCTCACGCGAAGCGCATGATTCTCGGTGGAACGCTCAATGGATCAGCGCTTCGCGGGTAGCAGTGTCACGCAGAGGGCTGCGTGAGCCACGACGGGTTTGCCACGAGCTTTATTCCACTTTTCATCACACCCGCGATTTCATCACACCCGCGATCGACGCGGGAAGATAGCGAGCCTCGACACGCGGGCTGGTCGCGTGGAGACTCCTTTTCGTGGCGGGAATACCAAACGAAATCATCGAACAAATTGCGGCGGCGAATGACATCGTCGAAGTGGTCGGCTCGTACTTTCCGCTCAAGCGAATGGGCGTGATGTTCAAGGCGCTGTGCCCATTCCATCGCGAGCGCACGCCTTCGTTTTCGGTGAATCCGCAGCGGCAGATTTTCAAGTGTTTTGGCTGCGGCGCGGGCGGGACGGTGTTCCGGTTTGTGATGGAATACGAGCACATCGAATTTCCAGCCGCAGTGCGCAAATTAGCGGAGCGAGCTGGCATCCAAATTCCCGAGACGCAGATGAGTTCGGAGGATTACGCCCGCATCGACATGCGGCGGAGGTTGCTCGGGCTTCATGCGGAAGCGGCGGATTTTTTTCACACCCAGCTCATGCGCGGGAAATCTGCGGAAGGTGCGCGAGAGTATCTCAAAAAGCGCGGGCTCAACGCAGAAGTTGCGAAGTCGTGGAAGATTGGGTTTGCGCCGGATTCGTGGGACGGGTTGCTGCGCCACGCGGAGTCGGTCGGCTACTCCGCTGAGGAACTCGCGAAGAGCGGACTGTTCTCCAGCGGCGAGGAGGGCGGGCGCATTTTCGACCGGTTCCGAGGGCGGGTGATGTTTCCGATTTGCAACGACACGGGCGAGGTCATCGCGTTCAGCGGGCGCGTGCTTTTCGCGGAGCAGAGCCCGGCGAAATACGTGAACTCACCCGAGACGCCCCTGTTTACAAAGGGCGCGGTGCTCTTTGGCCTGCACAAAGCGAAGCGAGCGCTCATCGACAAAAAGCAGGCGATTGTGTGCGAAGGGCAGATCGATTTGATCACGGCGTTCGAGCACGGAGTGCAGAATGTGATCGCGCCGCAGGGCACGGCGTTCACCGACCGGCAGGCGCGTATTTTGAAGCGATATGTCGATGAAGTCGTGCTGTGCTTCGACTCCGACGCCGCTGGCGAAAAGGCTGCGGAACGCTCGCTGCCGCAGCTTCTCAATGAAAACCTACTCGTGCGTATCGCCGAGATGCCGCCGGGCGAAGATCCGGATTCGCTGATCCAAAAACAGGGCGGCGAAGCGTTCGCGGCGCAGATTGCGATGTCGCGGGATTTCTTCGATTTCCAAATCGAGCGGCAGGCTCGGAATCCTGACTTCAACAGCCCGCGCGGCAAAGTTGCTGCCGCGCGAAAGCTCGCCGAATTTATCAGCCTCATTCCCGACGCGGTGACGCGGGAGATCGTCGTGAATAACGCCGCGACGCGTCTCGAAATCGGAACGCCGGAACTGCGGGCGATGCTAAAAAAGAAGACGGACTTTCCGAAATCCGAAGAGGACTCGGCCTTGGACGCGCGGCCCTTCGAGCCAATCATTCTGGATCAGGGGCAGCAGTGGTTGCTCTTGCTGGCGCTTCGTCACCCGGTGGCGCGGATGTGGCTGCAAGCTCAGGGCTGGGACCGCGTGCTCGATGACGGATCGCCCGGTTCCGCGCTTTTGGTGAAGGTGCTCGGGGCAGATTTTCGCGCGGAGGATACGGCATCCGTGAACACTTTTACCGCGACTCTTTCGGCGGATGAAGAGGCGGCGCTCGCGCCGATTCTCAGTCGTCCGCTTCCGGATGAGCCGAAGATTATGGCCGAGGATTGTTGGCACGAACTGGAGCGACGTGATATCACGAAGCGTCGTCACGCGATCGAGGCTCGCATCCGCACGCCTGGTCTATCCATCGACGAACAGACGCGGCTGCATCAGCAAATCATCGAGATTCACCAGCAGGCCGCGCGGCTTCCCGCATCGCGTCCGCCCAAGCTCACAATGTGAGCGCCTCGTCGTAAATTCCCTCCAGCGCGCGCACGGTCGCCCGGATGTCGAACTGCTCCGCGACGCGCGCCGCCGCCGCCGCGCTCATCGCTGCGTAGCGTTCGGGAGTTTTGGCTAAATCGATCATCTCTTTTGCCAGCGCTGCGGCATCGCGTTCGGCCACGAGCAGGCCGCTGACTCCATGCTCGACCGCCTCGGGGATGCCGCCGTGAAGCGTCGCGAGCGGCGGCAATCCTGCGGCCATTGCTTCCAGCATCGAGTTCGGCACGCCTTCCTGATTCCCGTCTGCGCCGAGTTCGCTGGGATGGAGAAAAAGGTGCGAGCTGTCGAGCAGCGCCGCGAGTGCATCTTGCGTGAGAAAGCCCGGCGTCTTCACCTGTGCTGCGATGCCCAACTCCGCTGCGAGCACGCCGATGCGCGAGAGCAGCGGGCCTTCGCCAGCGAGAGTCAGCGTCGATGCGGGGAATGCGCGGGCGAATTCCGCGAATGCCCGCAGCGTGGTTTCGATTCCCTTTTTCTCGATGAGTCGGCACGCCTGCACGCAGTTCCATGCGCCATCTGCGGGAGCCGTGCGCTGGCGAAATGGGATCGCCTCCAACGGGATGCCCGTACGGTGAATGCGGATCTTTTCCCGCGCGCAACCCAGCTCGCGCAGCCGCACTGCGATGCTCTCGCTTCGCACGAGCACGAGTCGGGCGAGCGTGAGCACACGCTGCATCGCGAGCGCGTGCTTTGGCTGGTCGAGATCCACTTGCGCATCCGCGCCGTGAAAACTCACGACAAACGGCACGGGGCATTCCGCGAGCATTGGCAAAAGGTGGACGCCGATGTGCCCGAAATAGACGTGCAATAGCGAAGCGCCGGTGCAGCCAATCGCGAGTCGGAGTCGGCGTGCCTCGGAGCTGGCGATCGTGATGGGCGCGCCGAGCACGGTCTTTTGCCACCAGCGCCGCACTTGATGAAATGCGGCCTTTCTCACCACGCGAACATCGGTGAAGGGAAATTGGTCTGCATTCTCCCGCTTTTTGCACAGCACGAACGGACGCCACTTTTGAAGCCCTGAGACCTGCCGATAAACGTGCAGCATCTCGGGCTTCAGAAATGTCACGATATAGCTCGCAACCACTGGGCGCATCGGGCGCGTCGGGCGTTTAATGTCCATACTCCCGCGAGCGTAACGAGCCGCCCGAGGCTCGGCAATAAACGAGATCCGCAGCGGTGGTGTTCAAAGCGACACGCGGCTCATCAGCGTGCAGTTTTGCCGCAAAGCGAAAGACAGGAAAAGGCATCGCGAGCGATCCTCAACTTACGCCAGAATCCCTTTTACCACGCTCCCGTGTACGTCCGTCAGCTGGTATTGGCGGCCTTGGAAGCGGAACGTCAGACGCTCGTGGTCGATACCGAGCAAGTGCATCACCGTTGCCTGGAAATCGTGGACGTGTACCGGATTCTCCACCGCGTTGTAGGCGAAATCGTCCGTCGCTCCGTACGTGATGCCCGGCTTGATTCCACCGCCCGCCATCCAAATCGTGAAACCATACGGATGATGATCGCGGCCCCACTGCTTGCGGTCCGCGATGTCGCCCTGGATGAACGGCGTGCGCCCAAATTCGCCCGCCCAAATCACCAGCGTATCGTCGAGCAGGCCGCGCTGCTTCAAATCCTTCACCAGCGCCGCCGCTGGTTGGTCCGTATCGCGGCATTGGATCTCAAACTGCGTCGAAAGATTCCGGTGATGATCCCATCCTGCGTGAAACATCTGCACAAAGCGCACGCCGCGCTCCACCAGCCGCCGCGCCATCAGACAGTTGTTCGCGAACGAGCCCTGCCGGTTCACATCCGGGCCGTAGCTCTCCATCACCGACTTCGGCTCTTTCGAAAAATCCGTCAGCTCCGGCACGCTCGCCTGCATCCGGTAAGCCATCTCGTATTGCGAAATGCGCGTCGCGATTTCCGGGTCGGCAAACTCCGCGTAGTGCTTCTCGTTCAGCTTCGCCATGTCATCCAGCAACCCTCTCCGCACCTCGCGCGACATCCCGTCCGGGTTCGATAGATACAGCACCGGGTCCCCGCCGCCGCGGAATCGTGTGCCTTGAAACTTCGACGGCAAGAACCCGCTCGCCCAATAAAAGTCGTAGAAGATCTGCCCGCACGTCGCCTCCTTATCCCGCGAAGTCATCACCACAAATGAAGGTAGATCCTGCGTCTCGCTCCCCAGCCCGTAAGTCGTCCACGCGCCCATACTCGGACGCCCCGGCATCTCCGAGCCCGTGAGGAAAAACGAGATCGCTGGCGCGTGGTTCACCGCCCCCGTGTGCATGGATTTCACAAACGCGATATCGTCCACGATCGACGCCGTGTGCGGCATATACTCGCTCGCCCACGCCCCCGTCTTCCCATGCTGCGCAAACTTCACAAACGGCGGCAGCACCAGCTTCTTCGCGCCCTGCGTCATCGTGGACTGACGCTGGTTTTTGTGGATGCTCTCCGGGATTTCCTTGCCGCGCCACTTCTCGAGCTCCGGCTTGTAATCGAACATATCCAAATGCGGCGGCCCGCCGTTCTGGAGCAGATAGATCACGCGCTTCGCCTTCGGCGCAAAATGAGGAATCCCCGGCAGCCCGCCCGCCGCAAGCGCTTTCGGCTCGAGGAGCGAAGCCAGCGCCGCCGTGCCGATGCCCACGGCACTCTTCGAGAAAAACTGCCTGCGCGTGAGATAAGCCGCGCGTTCCTGTTGTGGAGTCATGACAAGCAATCTCCCAGCAGCCCGAATTCTTGGCCAATTAAAAGTGGCGACCGTGCCGCCCGTCCGGCTTGGAACTTTGTAGTGCTGCCCCGGTCAGACATCCCGGCAACGTAATAGCCCCCACACACACTTCTGTGGCGATATTTTTGGGCGAGTCCTCGCTTTTGGCATAAAGATGGTGGGCAGAAAAAGGGGGGGCGGATTTTTTATTCCGTTCATTTTCATGCCCGCGTTTGTTTTGAGTGTGGGTAGCAATCGTTTTGGGGCGTGGCGGCGTGAAGGAGGATTACAGGACGGGGGTTCTTTTTTTCTCGAAGGTGGGGTTATTTGGCGGCTGCTTTTAGTTCTTCGAAGCGCTGGCGCATTTGGTCGGCGCGGGCTTTGTTTTTGGCGATGATGTTGTCGGTTTCGCCGGGGTCGGTTTGGAGGTCGAAGAGTTCTTCGTATTGGTAGTCGGGCCAGAGGATGAGCTTTTCGGTTTTGCGGACGAGGGCTTGGGAGGCGGGGATGAAGTGGATGTTTTTGATGGTGGCGTGTTCGTAGTAGAATTCGGTGCGCCAGGTGGGTTTTTGGGCGTCGAGGTAGAGCGGGGCGATGTCGCGGCCTTGCATGGTGGCGGGGGCGGGGATGCCGGTGGCGGCTAGGATGGTGGGGGCGAGGTCGGCGTTGAGGGTGAAGTCGTCGTTGGTGGTGCCGGCGCGCTTTTTGTCCATGCGGGGGTCGCGGATGATGAGGGGGACGCGGATGCTTTCTTGGTGGGGATACCATTTGTCGGCGAGGCCGTGCTCGGCGTGGAAGTATCCGTTGTCGGTGGTGAAGATGATGAGGGTTTCTTGGGCGAGGCCGAGGGCTTCGAGTTCGGCGAGGATGCGTCCGCAGGTGGCATCGACTTCGGTGGCGAGGCGGTAGTAGTTTTTCATGTACTCTTGGTATCGCTCGGGGGTGTTGAAGCGCCAGGTCCAGCGGTTGCGGCCTTCGTTTTTTTCGTTGGCGATGAAGGGTGGGAGTTTGTGGAAGTGTTCGTCGCTGGAGGTGGCGGGGGTGGGGATGGCGATGTCTTTGTAGAGTTCCATGCTTTGGGGCTGGGGGAGGTATTGCTTGGGGTGGCCGTCTTCGGCGTGGGTGGCGAAGAAGGCGAGGGTGAGGCAGAAGGGTTTGTCTTTAGGGCGGGTTTTGAGGAAGTCGAGGGCGTCGTTTTCGTTTTTCTGGGTGACGTGGATGAGGGTGCCGTCGGGCTGTTTGATCCAGTGGGTGCCGCTGTAGGCGCGTGCGAAGTCGTAGTTGGCGGCGGGGAATTTGCCGTTGTGCCATTTGCCGATGTGGCCGACGTGGTATCCGTGTTCGCGGAGGAGTCCGGGGTAGGTTTGGGCCCACGAGGTTTTGAACATGGCAAACGCTTCGTTGCCGTGGCGGGACATCCACTGGCCGGTGAGGAGTGTGGCGCGGCTGACGCCGCAGATGGAGGTGGTGACGCAGTTGTGGGTGAAGCGGACGCTTTGCTGGGCGAGGGCGTCGAGGGCTGGGGTTTTGACGACGGGATTGCCGGCGCAGCCGAGGGTGTCGTGCCGCCAGTCGTCGGCGTAGAGGAGGACGATGTTGAGTGGCTTTGCGTGGCTGGTGAGTGCGAATGCGAAGAGTGCGATGATGGTTCGGTGCATGGGGCTTTTTATCGCGGGGTGGGGGAAAGGCGAGCGGTTGTGAATGACGAATGACGAATGACGAATGACGAATGACGAATGACGAATGCCAATGACGAATGACGAAGCGTGCGGCGGAATCAACTCGCACGCTTGCGACTAATCACAAATCACAAATCACAGCCAACAAACACGGTGGCTTGCCGTGAGGTGACGGGTGACAGGCCATTACGGCCGGGTGATTCGGAGGCGGATGAATTGTTTTTGGCCGGCGTCGAGGGGGAGGAGGGATTCGGTGGTGATGGTCTCGGTGGTGCCGTTGTCGATGGTGGTGACGATTTGGGTGTGGGCGGGGCCGGAGTTCCAGGTGCCGAGTTCGTTGCTGACTTCGATGGTGTAGGTGATGTCGGTGGCGGCTTTCACTTTGGTGTGGGTGAGGCGGAGTTTGCCGCTGGTGAGCGTCGGAAAGGGGAGGCTGGGGCTGGGGGTTTTGGGGTCGATGTCGAGGGCGTATTCGAGGAGGTTTACGATGCCGTCTTTGTCGAAGTCGGCGGTGTCGCCGCTGAGTTGTGGGTCGGTTAGTTCGGGGGCGGTGAAGTGGTCGAAGCGCCATGCGTCGATGGGGAGGTCGGTGATGCTGAGGCTGGCTGCGGGGGTGGTGCCGAGGGAGTAGGCGATGTCGGGGGTGAGGGTGAGGGTGGCGGTTTCTGTTCCTTCGGCGAGGGTGTCGGCTAGGGGGATGATGTTCACATTTACCGAAGCGGCGAGGGCGGGGATGGTGATGGTGCCAGGGAGGCTCTGGTAGTCGGTGCCGGGGGTGGCGGTGCCGGTGATGGTGTATGCGACGGTGAGGGGGGCGGTGAGGTCGCCTGCGCGGGTGATGGTGAATGTGCCGGGGGTGAGGCTGTGCTCGGCGGCGTTTGCGAGGGGGGCGATGGTGACGGTGGGCTGGGAATACCAGGCGAGTCCGTAGGTGATGTTGTTGGTGTCGCTGGTGACTTCGAGTGCGTAGCGGCCGGGTGGGAGTGCGGGCTGGTAGATGTGCTCGATGTTATCGACGGGGCTTTCGCTGGAGTCGATGAGTGTGCCTTTGGTGAAGCCGGTGGCGGTGTGGAGCCGGAGGGTGAGGTTTGCGAGGGTGGAGGTGGATGCGCTGGGCCACGCGCCGCCGATGGTGCGGCCCCAGGTGATGAGTGCGGAGAGGGCGGGGGCGGTGTTGCCGGGGGCGATGTCGAAGAAGTAGAGGCGACCGGCGGCGCGGGTGGTGTTGAGGTCCCATCCGCGGATGCCGACGGATGTGGTTGTGCTGGCGGTTTGTTGGCCTGCGTTGAGGATGCGGTAGCTGCGGTAGGCGTTGAGCTGGCCGGCGCCGAAAACGCTGTCGATGGGGCGGGTGAGGGTGCGGCTCCAGCCGGGGAATTGGTGTTTGGTTGCGCCGGCGAGGAGGATGGATTTGAGGGAGACGACTTTCTTTGCGTTGGCGGGTGCGTTTTGGCGGAGCATGGCTGCGGTGGCGGCGACGGTCGGGGTGGCCCAGCTTGTGGCGTCATGCGGGGAGACGAGCTCGGGTTTTGTCCGCCCGGTGCCGTCGGCGGTGTTGGTGCCGTAGCTGTGGAAGCTGTCGGAGCGACCGACGGAGATGCCGTTGTAAGTGCCGGAGAGGAGGGGCGGGACATTGCCTGGTGCGTTATTGTTAAGTCCGACGACGCCGAGAAACTCGGATTGCTGGATGGCGGAGTCGAATCGGCGGAGGACTTCGATGTCTTGGGCACCGCCGCTGTCGAAGGAGCCGATCCAGCTATGGCTCTGGATGGCGTTTGGCTCGGCGTTTGGGCTGAAGACGCTCCCTCTGCGGAGGAAGCCGCTCCCGAGCCAGTTGTTCACTTCATAAACGTCGATGGTCGTGATTCCCGGTGCGATGCTGCCGTTTAACCCGTAGTAATAACCGGCGACGACGGTGGCGTGTCCGGAGTCTCCCGCAGGGCCGGATTTGAAGGTGAGTGCCTTGCCGGTGAACTCGGGGTTTGCGGGGTTTGGGCCGTAGTTTCCGGGGCTCTCGGGGGCTTCGACTTGGGTGACGGGCACTCCTGCTCCGTTGGGTAATGACGCGCCGACTTCCGCTTGGAGCTTGGTCCAGCCGATGTCGGCTTTGTAGTCCGCGCGGGCAGCGGCGACGGCGATCGCGAGGACGATTGCGAGGGTGCAGGCTGGAGAGTGGATGCGGGTCATGAGGCGGCGCTTACGTAACGGCAATTTGCTTTATTTCAAACGGTATTTCCCTATTTCGTTTCGATCGGTTAAGACGCCGTAATGCCACACAACCCGGCAACTACGCCATCCACCACCCGCCGCCTGCCGCCCTTGCTGCGGCGCGCGTGGTATTCGCTGAACCAGACCTTCCGGCAGCGCATCGCGCACCTCGGGATCACGCCGGATCAATACAGCATCCTGCGCTGGTTGCAGGAGGGCGACCCGCGCGGGCTGACGCAGCAGACTCTCACCGACTTGATGGCCAGCGACCCGAACACAATCACGTCCATTTTACGCCGGATGGAAACCGCAAAACTCGTGACGCGCCACCCCCACGAAACCGACAAGCGCGCCCGCCGAGTGTGCCTCGAAAGCGAAGGCCAGCGGCTGCTTTACGCGGCTTTTCAAATCGCCACGGAGTTGCAGGAGCAAATCATCAGCGTCATCCCGGACAATCGCCGAGCGCGGTTCCTCGAAGATCTGGAGCGGGTCGCGCAAGCCAGCTCCTTGGCGCAAAGCGAACGGGAAGGTTGAGAGGCTCGGTATGGATTTCTTCTACTCGCTCTACGAATACCTACCTTCATGGCTGGTCAGCATCCTCGGTTTGCTGGTGCTCGGCGTTCAGATTTACCTCATCGTCGATGCGGTCCGAAACAGCCGCAGCTTTTTATGGATTTGGATCATCTTCGGGCTGCCGTTCATCGGTTGCTTGATCTACTGGTTTACTTTCAAATGGGACGGCTCTGGGCTGGAGCACTTCCTTTTCCGCCGGGGCCGCGATGCCCGGCACCTCGAAGCGCTGGAGACCGCCGCCAGCCGCATCGGCAACGCTGCAAACCACGAGGAACTCGGCGATGAACTATGGCGGCAAGGCAAATTCCCACGCGCCGAAGAATGCTACCGCACCGCCCTCGCCAAAGACTCCAAGCTGCGGGACGCCCGTGCCCGCCTCGGCTATTGTCTGCTCGCGCAAAACCGTCCGCAAGACGCATGGCCGCTCATCGAGAGCGTGGTCAAAGAGGACGCCAGCTACGACCACGAGCATCTCCTGTGGCAGGCCGCCCGGTGCATGAGAAAGCTCGGCGATTTTGCGAAAGCGCGCGAATTCTACGAGCGATACACTGCCCGACATTCCTACGCGGAGCCGCAGGTCGAACTCGCCGAAGTCTGCGCAGAACTCGGCGACCACGCGGAGGCCCGGCGGCTTTGCGAAGAGGTGATTTCCGAAGTGAAACTCAGCCCCAGCTACGTCCGGAGAAAAGAAGGCCCGTTCGCCGGTCGCGCGAAACGATTGCTGAAACTGCTGCCAAAATGAAACGGGTCCTGTTTATCCAAAACGGCGACACCGATGGCCCCGGACTCTTCGCCAAAATCATTGGCGAGCTGGGCATCGAACTCGACATCGTCCACGCGTGGGACGGCGGCGCGATTCCCCACACCCTCGCCGGCTACGAAGGCGCTGCAATCGGCGGCGGAGGAATCAGCGTCTATGAGGCCGGGACTTATCCGTGGCTGAACGACTGCATCCGCCTCGTGAAGTCCGCCCGTGCAGAAGGGAAACCGTTGCTCGGGATGTGTCTCGGAGCGCAACTCATCGCCGAGGCGCTCGGCGGGAAAGTATTCGCCAACCGTGAGAAAGAGATCGGCTTTTTCGATGTCACGCTCACCCCCGCAGCCGCGAGCGATCCGCTATGGCAGGGCTGTCCGAGCGTCTTCCGCCCGGTGCAATGGCACGGCGACACGTTCGACTTACCACCCGATGCAACGCTGCTCGCATCCTCCGCGATTACTCCCAATCAGCTCTTCCGAATCGGCAGCCTCTACGGCTTTCAGTTCCACCTCGAAATCGACCTACCAACGCTCGAAGCGATGGTCATCCCCGACGCCCGCGACTTGGCGAACTTCGGGGTGGAAGGCGGTGAGTTTCTCAAAGCAGGAGCGCGGGAGCTACCGCAGATCGAGCCGCTGGCCCGCACCGTCTTTACCCGATGGGCGGGTCTGCTGGGGTGACCCAATACGCTGAGCCACAAAAAGCCCCACGGAGGGGGGCCGTCTCGGCCCCCTGAGGCGCGAAGCGTCTCCCATTACCTCCCATCTTACTGGGAACTCTTTCAGAGTTCAGGGGCAAAACCCTTTCGGGCGGACCAGCCGATGCTTTGCGTGGCTGGGTATTCGAGGGACCATCGGTACAAAACTTACCCCGCCGGAACTTTGCTTTGTCGCCGGCGGGGTTTTGGAAAGTTTTGAGCGTGTCTTGTCGTTCGATGGGGCCCAGGCCAAACGAACGCGGACTACTCGGATTGGGCGTGTTTGTTTAGAACACGCGAGCGCGGACCGTTTTCTGGCCGGACAGGATGCGGACGCGTCCGCTTTCGAGCAGGTCTGTCATCGCGGCGAGTGTCTCGCGGTTATTACGGCTGGTGGAGCTGACGGCGACGATGAGGTCACCGAGAGTGAGGCTGCGGCTGGCTGTTTTAAGGGATTTTTTCATGGTGAGAATGTGTTAAATGTTGATTTGGAGAGTTTTAGGCGACGCGAGCGCGGATGTGGCGACCGTTATTGGTGAGGCGGACGCGGCCCGTTTCGAGGAGGTCCGCGACGGCGGCTGCGGTTTCGGCGAAGTTGCGGCTGGAGCCGCTGACGGCGAGGACGAGGTCGCCGAGTGTGAGGGAGTGTTTCGAGGTTTTGAGGTTCTTGTTCATTTGGTTTGGATTAGTGAGTTGTTGGGTCTCTTTGTGAGATGGTTTGTTGTTTAGCAGGCGTCGTGCCAAGGATTTGATTTAATGAGTTGTTCAATGATGTAAGATTAATTCAGAATTGCTTTGATGCAAGTAAAAGATAAAAAAGTTTTCTGTTTTCATCGGGTTTCATTTTTCTGAGAGAAACATGTTTATAACAAGGTTTGAATGGGGTGTTTCCCTACTCTAAAACGAAGCAGGTATCATTTTCGATTCTGCGGAAAAATTACAATTATCACCAAGATATTTACCGGAACTTTTTCTCAGAAATGGCGCGATTGTGATGTTTTGGCCCGGAAATCGACGCTCGGCGGTCTTGGGCAGGCTCCGGCCCATTAAGGGGCGCACGAGGCGCGACGCGAACCATTATGGAAGGCAGATGCGCTCACCCAGCGGCTGAAGTTGCAGAATCCCCATAGCGCCAATTTTTCCGGTATCTTTGCGCCATTTGGGGCACCCGTCGTCGCCATATTTGCAATCACCGGGATTTTGACGCGTTTCTCGTCCTGAGCGGATGAAAAGGTAATCGTGAACGCATGAGAGGGAGTTCAACCGACACGTTCGCCATGACGGACGTTTCACTTTCTTTACGCTCCAACTGCGCGCTTTATTGCATTGAGGCTTGCCGGGAAATTAGCAAAATACCGGACTCACCGAATGAAAACAAAAACCATCATCCTCGCGCTGGCGATCGGCGCATCCTCGAATCTCATCAACGCACAAGACGCACCGCCTCCACGACCGCCGGGCGGCGACCGTCCTGCCGGGGAGCGCCCTCCGGGCGACCAACCACGCGGAGAGCGTCCGCCGGGAGAGCGCCCGCGCGGAGAAGGGCAGCCACGGGGCGAGGGCCGTCCGGGACAGGGCGGGCCAGTTGCGCCGGGCGGACAGGGCTTTCGTCCCGTCAGTCCGATCATTGAAGCACTCGACCTCAACAAAGACGGCACCATTGACGCCGATGAACTCGCCAAAGCTTCTGAATCGCTCAAAAAACTCGACAAAAACGGCGACGGCAAAATCACCGAAGAAGAATTCCGTCCTATGCGCCCGCAAGGCCAAGGTGGCCCCGACGCAGGCCCGCCACGCGGACGCGGCGAAGGTCGGCCTCCCGGCGCACCCGGTGGAGAGCCTCGCGGTGAGCCACGCCCGCCGCGCCCAGAGTCAGAGAAATAGACGGTCGCAATTCGTCGCAATAACAGAGCGGCCTCGCGCGGTGCGGCTGTGCTCGTGAAGTGCAGCCGCACCCCGAAATCCACGGTAACCCGAGTATGAACCTCACGGTTTCTCCGCAAAATCCGCTCTCGCTGCATTTCCGCTCAAGGTAAATGCAACGAACTCGCGCCTATGAAAACACATTCCAACATCCTGCCGTACGCCGCTGCATTTCTCGCGCTCGTTGTGCCAGCAGCGGCGCATCCGGGACACGAAGCCAATAGCGAAACCCCCGGCGCTCCCGCGTTTTTCCTAGCGCAAGCCGACGTCGCACCGCGTCGCCCTGCTGCCGCCGGAAAGAACGAGAACTCCGTCACGATCACAATCGACGGCGAATTCCGCATCATCAAAGCGAACGGCTGGCCGGACCACGCGCCGGGGACTTTTCCGCGCCGCGGAAATCCCAACGTCCCGACCACGCAAGACTACACGTTCCGCGTCCCGCTCAAGCCGAAGGCGGGTGAGTCCTCGCAACGGCGCGGCGGATGGTGGTGGGGTGTCGCACTAAATGGCGTGCCTTTCGAGCCCGGCACCGGCGAGACTTGGAACAACGATCCGCAATCCGGCTGGCGCTACGAAGCCGCGACAGGATTCCTGAATCTCGGGCTTGATGAACACAACGCCCACGTCCAGCCGAACGGCTCGTACCATTACCACGCGCTGCCCGTCGGCCTCGTCGAGCGACTCGGCGGCGATGGCAAAAAGATGCTGCAAGTCGGCTGGGCTGCCGATGGATTCCCGGTTTACACCAGTTGGGCCTACGCCGATGCCGAGGACGCCAAGAGTGAGCTGCGCAAAATGAAATCCAGCTATCAGCTCAAAAAAGGCCCGCGCCCCGCGCAGGAAAACGGCCCCGGCGGAAACTACGACGGACGCTTCCAACAAGACTTCGAGTTTGTCGCCGGCATTGGCGATCTCGATGAAGCCAACGGACGCACCGGCATCACGCCCGAATTCCCCGAGGGCACCTACTACTACTGCGTCAGCGCCGAATATCCGTTTGTAGCGCGGATGTGGCGCGGCACGCCCGACCAGAGTTTTTCAAAAGGCGACCGTCCACCCGGCGGCGCACAGCGTCCCGCCCCTCTCGGCGGCCCACCGCGCGGAATCCTCGATAGCGGCCCGGCGCCCGCACGCGGCGGCGCAATGGTGATGCCGGTTATCAACGCACTCGACCTCAACAAAGACGGCGCGCTCGACGCCGACGAAATCACCAAAGCGGCGGAATCTCTCAAACCGCTCGACAAAAATGGCGACGGCAAATTGACGCCCGAAGAGTATCGCCCACCCGGCATCGGCGGACCGCCGCCACGTCCTGGGGCTTAGCCGCGCATCGACTACGCGCGCTCACTTCGCTTTCGGATACAAAAAACCTTCGCCGGTGGCGGAGGTGATCACGTTGCCTTTGATCGTCATCTCCGGTTCGTAGAAGCCGATGCGCCCGACCTCCTTGCCGTCTTGCAAATCTTTGGCGAGCTTGAGCGTTTCTTTCCATGCCGCTTCCGGGCCGTGCTTGGGGTGTTTCATGATGAGCGTCGCGTTATTGCCGGTGCGGACTTTCACGCGCTCGGCGGGCATCCCCATCCATCGATGGCCTTTGTATTCCCGGATGTGGTCATCGTACACGAGCGTGATGGTTGCGTATGCTTCGCAGACGATGGTGACGGTGTCTTCCGTGATGGTGACTTTCGACGCGTGGACGATGGTGAAGTCCGCATCTGACGCGCCGCGTGCTGTAGCGAGGAAAATGAGTGCGATTAGAAACGTGATGGTATTTTTCATAGCCCAAGATTTTGCAAAAGAATGCGTCGCACCATGTCATGCGGGCGCGCAGGAATTGTAAAAGAATTGTGCGCCTTGGCGGCGGTTTTCCTGCCGGCGAACGATCGTGAGACGGTGAACTTCCGCCTTTGCTCCGCAGCATTGCTCGGCTATGCGAGACTCATGAAAACAGCCATCTGCATTCTCGCCGCGCTCTCCGCTTCCGCATTCGCCAAAATCCAGACCGAACTCATCACCTACAAGGATGGCGGCACCGAGCTGGAGGGCTTCCTCGCTTACGACGACGCCGTGAAGACTCCGCGCCCCGGCGTCCTCGTCATTCACGACTGGACCGGCCTGCAAGATTACACCAAATCCCGCACGACGCAGCTCGCCGAGCTTGGCTACGTGGCCTTTGCCGCCGACATCTACGGAAAAGGCGTGCGCCCCACAGACTCGAAAGACTGCGCAATCCAAGCCGGCACTTATAAGAAAGACCTCCCGCTCCTCCGCAAGCGCGTCCTGCTCGGCCTCGCCCAGCTCAAAGCGCAGAAAAACGTGGACGCCGCAAAGCTCGGCGCGATCGGCTACTGCTTCGGCGGGACGAGCGTCTTGGAACTCGCACGCAGCGGCGAGAAAGTCGCGGGAGTCGTCAGCTTCCACGGCGGGCTCTCCACCACGCTGCCTGCGGAAAAAGGGAAGGTGAAAGCGAAAGTCCTCGTCTGCCACGGCGGCGCCGACGGACATGTGAATGCAGAAGTTCCAGACTTCAAAGTAGAGATGGAAAAAGCGGGCGTGGACATGACGTTCGTGAGCTACGAAGGAGCCCAGCACGGATTCACGAAGTCCGGCGCGGCGTATCAGGAAAAGGCCGACAAGGAATCGTGGTCCGCGATGAAGAAGTTCTTCACGGGTCTCTTCGGCAAATAGCCGCTATTTCCCATCCGCGACTGGCCTGCCGTTCACAGCGGCGCTCGCCAATTTCGACAAGTATCGGAACGCAAAAAACGCAGCCACGACGCCGACGATCGGCAGCGCGAATTCCAGCGGGCTGTGCGGACGGTCCTTGCTAAAGAGCGTCGCGAGGCTCCCTTGGAACGTCGCGCCCATCGACACGAAGAGCGTGTTCGCCGGAATGATGGCGAGCATCGTCGCGCCGAAGTAAGAGCGGAAGCTCACCGGAGTGATCCCGTAAGCATAGTTCGCGATGCCAAACGGAATCGGCACGAACCGCAGGAGCGCGATGATTTTCCACCCGCCCCGGCCGATGGCGGAGTCGATGAGCTGGAACTTCGGATGGCCCGCAAGTTTCCGGTCAAAAGCCGCGCGGGCGACGTGCCGCGAGATGAGGAAATTGATCGCCGCACTGAGCGCGCAGCCCATCGTGAGCGCCACCCAGCCTTTGCCAAACCCAAAGAAAAACCCCGCCGCCATCGCGATGGGCGAGCCCGGGATGATGGCTGCCATTTGAGTGGCGGCGAAGATGAGCGCGAAAGCGAAAAGGCCGACCCAGCCGAGCGCGATGAGGCTCGACTGCAAGGATTCCAGCCAGTGGATGAATTGTTGAAGCATGGGCGAAGCCTCTGATTAAGCGCGTGCAATGCCACTTCGCGAGGATAAAGGCACGGGCGGTCACGGAGGCACATCACACTCCGAAATTGAAAAGACGCATGAAAAGGCGAGCGACGTGCAGCGGGGAGGGCGCGCATTCTGCCCGCCGCGAAGAAACGCTACGTGCGGGTAACTCGGGATGAGCCGCAGGACGGACAGGACGCGGGATACGAAAGCTGTGACATAGGCTCTCGTTCATAGAGTGCGCGCAGAAACGCCTAACTTCCCATCATCCGACTGGCAATTCTCACCAATCGGGCAGCGGGCGACTCGGAGAATGGCGCTTTCTCTCTGTCAGGTTGGCTTCGGTGGAATGGTGCGCACACGCGGGCTTTTTATAGCGGAGGTTGAGCTGACGGGGAGACGTTTTTTGAGTGGCACGAGGTTTTTTTGGTGCGCTGGATGCGGGGGGCGGGGGGACCTAGTTCAACGGTAGTAGGTTGAGTGCGGCACGGCCACGGTCTGGGCGAGGACGTTGCCCGGCGGGACTTTGGTGAGCGTTTGCAACTATCCGTCTGGCACTGGATTCCTCGCCCCGCCAGTATGAACCGACAGAGGGCAGCAGGGGAAATTATCACTCTATCATTTTGTGAACTCCGGCGTTCCATAGAAACAAAATGATGGGTACAGAATGATGGTCTATTTCTCCGGATATCGTTGCTGTCCAGAATCCAGAATGCACAGACCGTCCGGATGAAACACCGTGCTGCTCGGGCGTCACGAAGTAGAATTGAAAAGTGGAATGCGCGATTGCGTCCAAGCTCGGGGACGCATTTCCACTTTTAATCGCGCCCTTTAGAAGTCGGATCGCAAATTCTTGTTTGCGCGCGAGGCGTATGCGGAACTAAACAGCCGGTTGATGAATCTGAACAAATTCAATTGGAACGAACTCTGGCGCCTCCAGGCAGCGATGCAACAAGACCCCTTCTCCCTCGAAATGGTCAAGCGCCGCCACGCCTCTGGCAGCAAAAGCCCGATGGGGCTTCTCGACTGCACGCTCCTCTACGCGCTCACCCGCTGGCGGAAACCGCAGGTCATCGTCGAGACCGGCGGCTTCCTCGGCATGTCCTCCGCATTCATCCTAAAAGCGCTCGCCGACGAACATCTCTCCACTTCAAAACTCCACAGCATTGAGTGGATGGAAGACTGCCCGCACGGCTCCCTCATCCCCGAGAATTTGCGCGCAGGCTTCGTCCCGATGCGGGGAAAAGTGGAGGACTTCATGGCGAAAGATCAGCTACCTGCTCGGGTCGATTTGTTCCTCCACGACAGCTCGCATCGCCGCAGCCACATGCTCATGGAGTATGAGTATTTCTGGGACCGTATGGGCGACGGCGACGTGCTCGTTTCGCACGATGTCCACCTTTCATCTGCCTTCACCGAATTCATCACGAAGACCTACAAGCACGATAAAATCGGCCAGACCGACCCGGACGCGACCGCCCATCATTATTGGGCGCGCTGGGGGAATCTTGGGTTCATCGTGAAGAAGGCGTAGGGGCTGACCCGACGGGAAATGATGGAATCGCAGGTGTGAGGCGCGATCAGCTCGCTTCGTGATCGGTCACGTCTGCCGATGCCCTACCGCGTCCGCTTCAGCCGCTCAAATTCCGACGCGAGTTCGGCGCGATCAAGCGCTCGATATTTTTCCGGTAGAAAGCGGGAATCGGAGCAGGACAGAATCGCTGCGAATTCTTGCAGGCGCAGGAGTTGCGGGTCGAGTGGGTCGATGAACGAATCAACGGCACCGGTGAAATCTTCGAGCTTGAGGTCGTTGTCGCGTCCGGCGAGCACGGCGCTTTCTTTTGCGCGCGTGATGACCGCTTCCACATCGCTGCCCGTGAGTGCGCGAGTGCCGAGTTTCTCGCGGGCGAATGCGATCACTTCATCGGTGAGTGCGATCTTTTTTACTCCAGCGATGGTCTTGAAAAGCGTCACCACATCGTCCGGGCCTTGCGCTGGGAAAAGCGGGAGAGCAAGGCCGAAGCGGCCCTGCCGTTTCATGTCGATGGCGAGAAGGTCCGGGCGGGAAGTCATCGCGACCCACACTTCGCGCCCACGCAGCGACGAGTCGCCGAGATGCGCTGCAAACGCTGCGAAGACGCGGGTGCTCACGCCGCCGTCGCCATCGCCGCTGCGATTTCCAAAGACCGCGTCGGCTTCATCGACGACGACGATTACCGGGCCGAGCGCGCGGATAGTCATGAGGATTCGCGCTTGCTGACGCTCGGTGTCGCCGACCCACTTGCTGCGGAACTCGCCGAGCTCCAGCACGGGCAGGCCACATTCGCTGGCAAAGCAATCGATGAGGAAGGATTTGCCGACCCCGACGCGGCCGGGGACGAGGATTCCGCGCTCGATCACGTCGTTTTTTCCCTCGCGGAAAAGCCGCGCGACGTCCCGCAGTTTTGCCTTGGCGGCGGTGTGTGTCGCGACGCGGTCGAGGGAGACTCCGGGCTTGGGATCTTTGAAGCGCACGAGGCCCTGGCAGTATTCTTCGATAAGCCGCTTCTTTGCCGACGAGACGTGTTCACTCGTCACGCGCTTGCCGTTTTTCACAGCCTCGGCGAGCAGATGATGAATGCGCAGCAGGCTCAGTCCAGCGGTGCGCTGGGAGAGTTGCTCGATCGTGAGGTCGCTCTCTTTTGCATCGGCTTCGTTCGTGAGGTATGCGGCACGATCGTCAATGTCGGGAAGGTCGATCCGCATTTGCGCGACGTAAGGATTTTGGAGCAAATCGGAGTGCAGTTCGCCCGCACTTTCCGCGACGAGTAATACGCCGATGTCGCGGCTGCGAAGGTCTGGCGAGGCAGCCCATTTCAGCAGCGTGACGAGCGCCATTCGCTCATCCACAGATGCGCCGGATTCTTCGGCAGCGGGGATGATTTTCTCCGGGAAGTCGATCGCGAGCGTGACGCCGCGCGGCATTTTGGAATCCTCGCCGGTCGCCAAAAAGAAGCGCCGAAGCAGCGGTGCGATGAGCGTGAAACTGCGTGGCAATCCCGTCGCGCGATAGTTCGTTCCTTCGACCGTGTCGAAAATATCGAGCCACTCGTAAAAGCGCTTCTGCATGTCCGGAGAACCAAACGAAAGTCCGTCACCGATGTCGTAGAAAAGCATCCACGGACGGCCCGGCAGCAAGCGTCGCATGAAGAATCCTTTCAGCGGCTCGTATCCGCCGGGCACCGCGAAAATGTCGTGAATATTTCCATGCACGAGAAAGACGGTATGCGTGCCTGCATTCCAGCGGCGTGCAAATTCCAAGGCCCAAGAGCGGAGTGGTAGCGGTGTCATCGAAGTCAGTGTTTAGCGCCCGTTTCGGAAATGGGCGAGCGTGTTCGGAACGGGTGTGATTCCAAGTGAATCGGACGGACGGAAATTACGCACTAAGCGGTTGGCGACTACGACTACCGCAGCTTTTGAGCAGGCTCCGTTTTCCTTCGCAGCGCCGCAGGTTTCCGCCTACACCGTCTGCTCATGCCTGCGAAAAAGAAAGCCACCGACAAGCCGCTCACCGGCGCGGCTTTGATCAAAGAAACGTGCCGTCGCATCCGCGTGGCGCGGAGTTATTGGGACGCCCATAACAACCGTGCGTGCCGAGGTGAGCGTGAGAAGGCGTTGGTGCTGTATGAGTCGCTGAACGACGCGGAGCGCGAGAAGGTGCCGCAGGTGTTGCGCGTCTGGCTGCGCTATCGGAGCGAGAAATATTTCGGCGACGACCGCACGCCCCCGCGAGGGAAAGCTCGATGAGCAAGGACGCGCTGCATCCGCGCAACCGCTTTCGGGAACTGTATGATTTCGCGGAACTCTGCGAATGCTCCTCTGCGCTTGCGTCATTCGTTCGACCGAATTCGTATGGCGCTGCGTCGATCGACTACGCGGACCCGAGGGCGGTGAAGGCGCTCAATCAAGCGCTGCTACTCCACGGCTACGGACTGAAAATGTGGGACATTCCGGATGGCTATCTCTGCCCGCCGATTCCGGGTCGGAGTGACTACGTCCATCATCTCGCCGACCTGATCGGCCACTCAGCGGAACGGACGATTCTCGACGTGGGCACCGGGGCGAACTGCATTTATCCCCTCATTGGCGCGAGCGAATATCGCTGGCGATTTGTGGCCACGGACATCGATCCTGTTGCGGTCCGATGGGCGCAAAAACTCGTCGCCGCAAATCCCGCAGTGGCCGGGCGAATCGAATGTCGCTTGCAGCGCACGGCGACAGAATGCTTTCGAGGTGTGGTGACGCCCGCCGAGTATTTCGACGCGACGATGTGCAACCCGCCCTTCCACGCATCCGCAGCAGAAGCGGCTGCGGGCGCACGCCGAAAAGCGACGAATCTCGGCACCAAGAAATCCGTCCTCAATTTCGGAGGAACCAGCGGCGAATTGTGGTGCGACGGCGGCGAGCTGGCCTTTTTGCGACGCATGATCGCGCAGAGCGTGGAGTGCGCGGAGCGATGCGGCTGGTTCACCACGCTTGTTTCAAAAAGCGACAACCTCCCGAGTCTTCAGAAGGCCCTCAAAGCCGCGAAAGCCGCCGACGTGAAAGTCATTGAAATGGCGCAGGGCCAAAAAAAGAGCCGCATTCTCGCGTGGACCTTCCAACGGTGATTTGTGGTGGGTGTGATTAAAAGTGGAAATGCTCAAGTGAGCACGCTTGCGTCGTGGCGCACGCGGCCCTCCGCGTGCTTCCCCTCAAGCGAAGCGCATTATTCTCG
>JAYTMG010000311.1:0-1335 GCA_043728745.1 Verrucomicrobiaceae bacterium | reverse complement strand
GCGTAGGCGACGTTGTTCGCGACGGGCGCGAGGTAATCCAGCCGGTCCGTATAAGGCACGAACTGGTTGTAAGTCATGTTTTCCGCGATCTTTTCGTCGCCGCGATGCAGGAAGCCGACGTCCGGCGTCGCCTTCGTAATAACCTCGCCATCAAGCTCCAGCACAAGCCGAAGCACGCCATGCGTGGCTGGGTGCGAAGGCCCCATATTAATAATGAGCTTTTCGCCCAAAGCGTCCCCAGTGCCTTCCAGACCCTGCTGGGTCTTGGTCAAAGCATCGGGCATTTCAAACTCAACAGTGCTAGCGGCCATAAGTGTTAGCGCCGAAAGTGCGGGGATGCGGCGGGTCGGGCAAGCCATTTGTGAAAAGTTTCACAAGCGCCCGTGAAGCATCAGAGACGACCCTCTGTCCGCGCTATCCGATCAAGAGCGGCGGAGTTTCGGGCAGCATCCACGGCATCGGCGGGGCTGACTCGGCATGTTCGTCGAACGACACTCCTTCTTGCAGCGCGAGCACGCGGATGTCGGATGCGATGGTTTCCGATCGTGCGTTCAGTTCCGCTGCAGCGGCGAGCACGGACGCGTCCAACTCAAAAGGCTTTTGCAATTCCGCCCGCTCGCGGCACAGCAAGTCGCGGAGTTCCCGCAACCGGCGCGTGATCTCCGCCGCCGTCTGCGTCGCATAATCGACGCTCGTGCCCGCAGCAAATTTCTCCGGGATGCTGGGGAAACGGTCGCTCACCACGGTTTCGAGCTGCTTCTCCAGCGCAGCGCGCGCGGGTTCGTGAAAGCGCCGCACTTTTTCCGGCGCGGGGATTTCTTTCACGCCGGTTTCGCCGAACAAACGGGCGCGCACTTTCGCGATCGAGCGAAACATCAGCCAGTCTGCAAGCGTCTTGCGGACCGGGATCGTATCCGGCTCGATGCGCGCTGGAAACGGCGTCGGATCAAAGGTCGGAGCCATCACGCGCTGGACGACGGCACCCGATTCAGCGGGGGAAAACCCGGCGATCTTCATGTCGGCGAGTGCATCCGCCGAGACTCGAAGGCCCGCGTTGTCCGTGTTGGCGGCCCGCTTGATTTGCGCGAGGATGTCGTCGAAAAGACTGCGTC
The DNA here is from genome assembly GCA_043728745.1 of Verrucomicrobiaceae bacterium. Classification (GTDB taxonomy): domain Bacteria; phylum Verrucomicrobiota; class Verrucomicrobiia; order Chthoniobacterales; family Chthoniobacteraceae; genus SXWH01. Next base: position 223 of record JAYTMG010000311.1, on the reverse strand, counting down.
CCGCGTTCGTCAACGTCTTGTCCCAGTGAGTCAAACTCAGCCCAGCCAGGCTCTCCGCACTGCCGTACCAGCGCGACAACGCGCGCCGCATTTCCTCGCGCATGATGCCGACCCTCGAACGAACCGCCTCCGCAGTTCGCCCCGCATTTTCCTCGTGAAACGGCCGGAACATCGCACCCCAATCCGCCGCGAGCAGCCGGTCCGCAGCGCCGATTCGCGCATC
>JAYTMG010000310.1:0-7950 GCA_043728745.1 Verrucomicrobiaceae bacterium | reverse complement strand
ATCCCGCCATTTTCGCTGAGCGACAAAGTGAAAGCCGAAATCACCAGCGCGACCAAAGCGATGGCCCGCGAGCTAAACGTCATCGGCCTCATGAACGTGCAATTCGCCGTGCAAAACGAAACCGTGTACGTGCTCGAAGTAAACCCACGCGCCTCGCGCACCGCGCCGTTTGTCAGCAAAGCAGTCGGCATCCAACTGCCGAAACTCGCCGCCAAAATCATGGTCGGTCACAAGCTCGCGGACCTCGGCTTTACAAAGGAAATCATCCCGACGCACTACTCGGTAAAAGAAGCCGTATTCCCGTTCGCGAAATTCCCCGGCACCGACATCATCCTCGGCCCGGAGATGAAATCTACCGGCGAAGTCATGGGCATCGACGCCAGCTTCGGCATGGCATTTGCCAAAGCGCAAATGGCCGCGCAACCCGCGCTGCCAAAGACCGGCAACATCTTCATCTCCATCGCCGACGCCGAAAAAAGCAAAGCCGCAGACATCGCCGCAGGCTACGTGGAGCTTGGATTCAAGCTCTTCTCCACCAGCGGAACCGCCGCCGTTTTAGAAAAAGCGGGCGTCCCAGTGACGAAAATCTTCAAGCTCAGCGAAGGACGCCCCAACGCGCTCGACATGCTGAAAAACGGCGAACTCGCGATGGTCATCAACACGCCAAGCGGTAAATCCGCGCGCGAAGACGAAGTGAAAATCCGCAGCACCGCGAGCAGCAACCGCGTGCCCGTGATGACCACGCTCCGCGCCGCCAGCGCCTCGCTCGAAGGCATCCGTGCCATGCGCGATGGCTTCACCGTGAAGCCGCTGCAAGATTGGCACTAAGCGCCGCATCGCAATCTCAAAATGCCGCTCCGGTCCGCACTTCCGGCCGTGACTCGCCCGTGCTGACTCAGTCCACAACCAGCGTGACGAGCGTATCGCCCCTCAGCGCCTTGGAATACGGACAAGTCTTGTGCGCGTGCTCCATGATGCGCAGAGCGTAAGTCGCGTCCACGCCGGGGAGTTTCGAATGCAGTTCCACCGCGAGTCGGTAGCCGCCTTCATCGTCTTCGATGAGGCTGACGAGTGCCCGCACCGTGGAGTCTTTGAGCGGTGTGCAAAGCGTCTCCGCCGCGTTGATTAACGCGCCATGGTAGCACGCCGAATACGCCGCAGCGAAAAGCAACTCGGGGTTCGGACCGCGCTTCTCAATTCCTGGTTCCAATGGGTTTCCCAGAGTGACATTGAGCAACGCGTCAGGAGACTCAAGTGTACCCGAACGCCCGCCTTTTGAAATCGCTTCTGCCGTAAACAAGGTTTTCATCAAACCGGATACTACGCCGCGCGCGACACGCTCGAATGGGGTGAAACCCTACCCGGACTTTTGAGTGGGAACGGCACCAATCGGGCAAAAGCCGTCGCGCTGCCGATGTTCGGATTGCTCGAGATCGGTATGCGGAAATTATCCGAATATCGGCAGCGGTTTGAGCGCGTAGTCGGGAAATATTTTGCCCATCGAATCCGCAGGGGCTCCATGCTTCGCGAGGATTGGCGCGAGGATGTCGCGGTAGTTGTTCCAGACCGGGAGGTCGCCGGGGTCATCGAGCATCTCGCGGGTGAGGCCGTTCCATGTGCCGAGCATCTTGCCGCCGCTCACGCCGCCGCCCATTGCAAACATCACGCCGCCGCGTCCGTGGTCGGTGCCGAGGCTGGCGTTTTCGCCGAGTCGGCGGCCAAATTCTGTCATCACCACGACGGTCGTTGTGGCCATGCGGGCACCCATGTCGCGGCGAAATTCGGCAAGGCCGCTGCCGAGGCTTTTGATGTTGGAGTCGATGACGAGGTTTTGTGTGAAGTGCGTATCCCAGCCGTTTAAATCGACGCTCGCAGCATCGAGCCCGACATCCGCTTTGATGAGCTGCGCGACTTGTCGCAGACCTTGGTGGAAGCCGTCCTTCTCCTCGTATTTCGCTCCGTTTGCAGGCGCGGCTTTAGTGTCGATAGATTCGATGCGGCGAATTGCGTCGAAGGTGGATTCTGCGGCGATGCGCAGCGGGCCTTTCTCTAGTTCGTAGAGTTTGCGAAGTTCAGTCGGAAAATTCGGCGTTGTTTTTTGCCCGAAAGAAAACTCCGAGAGCCGCTGAAATGCAGCCGCGCTGGGCGCACCGGAAAGCACCTCGGGCATCGTAGCGGAAAGCGCCACTGCGCTGAGCGGGGAGCGGCCCGGTCCACGGGCACGGAGAAAGCGCGCGAGCCATCCGCCGGCGACGAATCCGCCGTGCTCCATGAGATCCTGCGCCTCGAAGTGCGAGCGCGTCGTGTCTTCGCAACCGGCAGCGTGGACGATGGCGAGGTCGCCTTCTTTCCATGCGGCTTCGAGAGGAGCGAGGTTTGTGTTGAGGCCGAATTTTCCGTCGAGCGCGATGGTATCCTTTTTCTTCAGCGCGAGGCGGGGCCGGGCTTTGTAGTAATGGTCGTCCTCGGTGGGCACGACGAGCGTGAGGCCGTCTGCGCCGCCGCGGAGAAAGACAACGACGAGGGTGCGTTTGTCGTCGGGATTGGATGAGAGATTTGCGAGCATAGATCAGCAGCGTTGGAAGCCGGGCGAGGCGAGCAGGAGCGCGAGACCGTCGCCGGATTTTAGAAATGCGTCCGACTCGTCGGCAGTCGCGCTGCGATTGAGCAGCGTTGCCATGAGCGCGGAGTCGCCGCCGAGCTGGCGCTGGAGTTTTGTGCGCTCGATGCTGGTGCCGTCGATTTTGTTGTTGGAAAGAGCGAGTGCGAATTTCCACCGCCAGAGCAGCGTGGATTCCCATGCGGAGGATTCGATCGGATATCCATCGGGCGTCGGGTAGCGGAATGGAGCCTGGCCCATTTTTTCGAGGAATTGCTGCACACCTTTGTCGCCGTCGGTCTGCGCGTTCGTGGCGCGGAGTGCGGAGACGATGAAATGAAACGGGCGCTTCATTTTCACTCCAGCCGATGCGTGAAAGTCGGGTGTCGCGAAGACCGCGCGGAGTGTGGCTTTGATGTCGCCTTTGGTTTCGGTAAATTTTTGCGCCACGGCGCTGACTGCGCTTTCCGCAGGCTCGTCGGCGATGAAGCGCTTGCAGAGCTTCGTAGCGATAAATCGCGCAGTGCTGATGTGGTTCGCGACGATGTCGATGACGCGCTCAATGTCGCTCTCACCGAGGCCACCGGGAATTTCCTGGCCGAGCACTCGCTTTGCGCCGCCATCGTGAGCTTCGGGTCGGAAATAAACTTCGCCGCGATCCTTGAAGAGTTTTCCGCCGGGCATTTTGAAGTCGATGAAGCCGCCGACTTTTTTCTTCGAGCGCAGGGTCCATCCGCTGAGGCAGCGTGCGACTTCCATGACGTCGTTTTGCGAGTATCCGCCGTGGACGCCGAGTGTGTGCAACTCCATGAGTTCACGGGCGTAGTTCTCGTTCGGCTTATCGTCGGGCTTGCGTTTTTCGTTCGCCTGTCCGTCGAGGTACCAGAGCATCGCCGGGCTGAGCGCGCTGGCGCGGAGCATGTCGCGGAAATTGCCGAGCGCGTGCTTGCGGATGACGTCGCGGTCGTCGCTGGGCTTGCTCCAGCGGCAATCGCCCTTGCCCGGATCGATGTTGAAATGGTCGCTCCAAAACTCGCACATCACTTCAAAAAGCTGCTGGTTGCTGTAGATGGCGCGCAGCGTCGTGACACGGCGCAGGATGGGCGAAAGAGATTCGTCGTCCTCTTCGTAATGCTCGCCAAGCGGCTCGCCCCAAAGGTCGCAGAATCGAGCAAGCGCGCGGTCGCAGCGACCGTTCTCGATATTCTCGGGCGCGAGCTGTTCGGCGATAAACGCATCCACGCCCATTTTCGCGACGCGTCCGTACTCGCCGGGCGTAGCGCCGAAAGTGAGGCGGTTCAGCGCGTGGGCAACGGGATCGATCGCGGTGTTTGCGGGTGGCTGGATTTTTCCATCGAGCGGCTTGGCGAGGCCCATCCCGAAGTATTGCGATCCGTCTTTGAGAAGACCTTGCGCGCTTCGGAAGATCGCCGTGCTGAATGCGACAGCAGCAGCTCCAGTGAGCAGAAATTCGCGGCGGGAGACGGGCTTCATGCGAGTGAGATTGCTTCGGTTCCGATGGGCTTCGGCGACTTCCAGGGCTTCGCGATGAGCACTGCGCCGAAGCCGCTGGCGAGGGCGATGTGCATGAGAAATCCCCAGCCGACGAATGGCGTGACGAATACGAGCGCCAGCATCACGCTACCGCGGAGCGACTGGTTCCACATGGGTGCGTCCTTGGAAAGATTGCGCCCGATCAGCAGCGCGAGTCCTGCGGTTCCGACGAACGCGACTACGAGCCCGAGGTATCCAATAATGATCGGGAAGATCGCCGCTTTGCCGAATTTGCCCGCATTCAGCAGGAGAAAGAAAACTGGCCCGTAAGTGAAGAGCCCGATGAGTGCCGCACGGATGGGACGCTCTTTATAGACGACGGCAATTTTCTCCACTGCCTGCGGGAAGAAGCCCGCCGAGACGAGCCAGTGGCCGATTAAGATGAGGAACAAAGCGAGGTGAACTCCGAGGAGTGCGAGGACGATTCCGGTGTATGGCATGTGAATGAAATAAAGGTTCAACTCCGGAGACGCGGACGATGGCACGGTGGTTACGCTGTGCTCGTCGAACCAAAGTTATCGCATTCCGGAGCCGGGCGGGGAATGATGCGCGGCGCATGGCTTCACTCGTCGAAACTCTGGCCCTCATTGCCGATCCTACTCGGTTGCGAATGCTTCTGCTGCTGAGGCGCGAGGAGCTGTCGGTGGTGGAGTTGCAGGAGATTCTCGGGATGGGGCAATCGCGGATTTCAAATCATCTCGCGCAGCTCCGGCAGGCGGGGCTTGTGATGGATCGGCGCTCGGGAAAGAACAGCTACTACATCGCGGATGCCGATGCGATGGCCGGGCTTACGACCATTCTGGAATCAGTCGAGCGTGAGATTCCCGAGAGCGCGCACGACCGCGCGGCTGTGGAGATCGCGGTGAAGAAACGGAACGACCGCGCGCGTGATTATTTCAACAAACTCGCGGGGAAATTTGGCCGCACTTATGTGCCGGGGCGCTCGTGGAAAGCGGTGGCGGATTTTCTGTTTCTCCTCGTGCCGCCTACGACGGTGGCCGTGGATCTCGGTGCGGGCGAGGGCACGCTGGCGCAGCTTCTCGCAAAGCGTGCGAAGAAGGTGATCGCGGTGGATTCGAGCGAGAAGATGGTGGAGTTCGGGGCGAATCTTGCCCGCGAGCACGGCTTTGCGAATCTGGAGTATCGGCAGGGGAATATCGAGTCGCCGCCGGTGAAGCCGGAGACCGCGGACCTCGCGTTGCTCAGTCAGGCGCTGCACCACGCGGAGCATCCGGCGAGGGCGATCGCGGCTGCATTCATGGTGCTGAAAAAAGGCGGACGCGTGGTGGTGCTGGATCTTCTCCAGCATCAGTTCGAAGAAGCGCGTGAACTGTATGCAGATCGCTGGCTGGGGTTTAGCGAGACGGACCTTCACGCGTGGCTCACGGACGCTGGATTTCGCGACATCGAAGTGACCGTTTGCGCACGGGAAAAGGAGCCGCCGCACTTCCAGACGGTGATGGCTACGGGGCTGAAGTAGCTGCTACGGCGGGCCGTCGAGCGTCACGAATCCCGCGCGATTTCCGCGGATGAAGACGCCGCCTGCGGAGTTGGCTTTCTGTGTCGCCGCGCCGCTAAACGAGAATGTTTTGCGCAGAGTTGGATCGAAGAATTTTCCAGTGAAGAGCCCGGTGCCTGCGGAAAACTTGAGCGTGGCTTTTTGGACTGTGGCGGCGTCCGGCACGGTGCCGGTTGCCTGATGTTGCTGGAGCTGAACGCTCGCGGAAAGGAAGGCGACGCCGCCGGACGGTGGCGAAGTGAATGACGGTCCGCGGATGACGAGCGTTCCCGCGACGCCCGGTGCGAGCATCACGAGCCCGCCTCGTGGCGGCGGGGTGAACCGTGAGCCATGAAGCGCGATCTGGCCGTCGATGGAGGCGGGTTCGGCTTTGAAAGTGGGCGGCTTGGACCACGCGAGATCGCCGGTGAGATCGCTGTCGGGTTTGGTGCTATCGTAGGCGACCAGGCCGGAGAGATTGCCGAGTTTCTTTTCCACGGGAGCAAAGAATGGGAAGACGATCTCCGTTGCGGAGCGCTCGAAAAGAACGGAGCTAAACGTGATTGGCGCTGCGTTGCCGGCCTTGCCGACGAACTTCACTTTGCCGAGCTTAGAGATTTTCACCTGCCCGTAGCCGATGCCCAACGGGGCGGTTCCCGTCGCAGGAAGCAGGACGTTGTAGGTGCCTTCATACTCGGTTGCTTCGTTTGTCTTTTTCACCCATCGCGAAAGGTCGGCGGTGAGCGTCGAATCGAGGTTTTCGCCGACGATGGTGCCGGTGATTTGTTGGGGATCGCCAGCCACCACGGTCGCGTTGAGTGTGACGGTGTAGGACTTGCCTTTTTTCGACACGATGCCCGTCCATTTTCCGCTGCCGGTGAACTTGCCTTTGACCGCGAGCGACAGAGCGCCCAGTGCGATTTTCCCGCTAAATGCGCCGGTCTTCGCGATCTTCCCCGTGAAGGTTCCGCGCTCGTTTGCGGCTGAGCCGTTGATTCCGCCGAAGTAAGTTCCCACGCCGGAGACGAGGAACGGATTCGGGACGAAATTGCCGATGATTACGAGCTTCGGGCGGGTTGGAAAGGTGAGGCGTTCCTTCACGGCTTCCACAGGATCGAGCTCGAACGCGGCGTTGTCCACGGTGGCCGTCCAGCCATCGAAAATTGCGCCTGCGCCCGGTTTGGCGACCGCGATTCCCATGGAGCCGGCCTCGACGTTTGTGCGCGTGTCCGATGCTGGATCAGGTGACGCGTTGGCTTTCACCGAAATCGTTTTTGGCTTCGGAAACACCGAGCCTGATCCGGCGACTGTTCCTACGACATTTCCGTTTTGCCCTACGGGGAAGCCAGTCGCCGCACCGGTGATGGATACTTGGCCTTTTGTAGAAAATTTGAAGAACCGTGAACCGAAGCTTGCGACATTTCCTTCCGCATCAATGGCGCGCAGAAACAAATAATTGTCACCGGGAACGAGATCCACCGAGGCGGGGCTTTGCCATGTCCGGTTCCCCTCAGAGTCCAAAGTGTCGCTGACAGTTGCGTCCTCCCAATCCTGCTCTTCGGGAGGCGTATTTTTGGAATTGAGGAAGAACTGAACTGTGGGAGGAGAAGTGCTGTTTAGCACTGTGGTTCCGACCTGGTAGCGGTCGCGCACGGTTCCCTCAAAGATCAGCGGCGAGGAGTTTACCACCGTGGCTGGTGCTGGGACCGTGATGGCGGCCGTCGGTTTGATTCCATCGGTCGCACCGTCGAGGCCCACATGGACGAGGCTGTCGTCGCCAGTCACTGTCGAACTACCGAGCACAAAATAAGTCAGCGGAGCCTGAGTGTATGGGCCGACGGTGACCTCCGCGAAGCCGAGATCGTCGATGTTTGCCTCGGGTGCTTCGTCCACATTGGAACCATAAGCCCAGAGCCAGAAGTCCGGTGCGATCTTTGGCTCGAAGAAATGCTGAACTCCCGCGGAGGCGGTATTGAATGTCGCATTGATCCGGATTTGGTTCAGCCCTTCCCAATTGATCGTCACCCGTCCAAACTGAAAGTCGTCACTGCTGATGTCTGCCGTATTAAATGTGAATGCGGCGCTCCGATTCTGGCCGGATACGGTCGAATCGAAATTCTCGTCGGAACCGAGTAATTCATCGAAAGTGAAGTTTCCCACGCTGAAGCGAACAGCGGTATTTTCATCGAAAAGAACTGCCTCTTCCGGCTCAACGAGCGCGGTAATGTTGATCGTGAACTGGTAGTTGGCCCCCGGAAATCCATCCACGGGCATGAGCCGTTCATCGTAGATCTCCGTC
>JAYTMG010000309.1:0-1613 GCA_043728745.1 Verrucomicrobiaceae bacterium | reverse complement strand
AAGCACACCGCGCTGGAATCATCGTTCTCCGCATCGATGCTCGCCATCGATCACGGCAAACCAAAATTGCTCACGCTCAAGGACGCGATCACCTGCTTTATCGAGCATCGCCGCGAAGTCATTCTGCGCCGCACGCGCTTCCTTCTTCGCGAAGCAGAGCATCTCGCAGAGCGGCTCGAAGCGCTGCTCATCGCGCTCAACAACCTCGACGACTTCATCAAAATCATCCGCGATTCCCGCGACCGGGACGATGCGCGCGCGAAGCTCATGGCGCTCTCGTGGACTCGCGCGAGCGTGGAGCAAATCGGCATCCTCATCCGCGACGAAGGCAAGCTCACTGCGGGCGAATACAAGTTCAACGAACGCCAGTCCAACGCCATCCTCGACCTCCGCCTCTACCAGTTGACTGGCCTGGAGCGCGAAGCGATCAAGACGGAATACGATGCGCTCATCGAGACGATCAAAGACCTCCTCGACATCCTCGCGAAAGAGGTGCGCGTGATGACGATCATCAAGAAGGAACTTCGCGTCATCAAAGACAAATACGGCAACCCGCGCAAAACGCAGATCGTGCCGGATGAAGGCGAAATCAACATCGAAGACCTCATCGCGAACGAAGGCTGCATCATCACCATCACGCACGCGGGCTTTATCAAACGCACCGCAGTCTCCGCCTATCGCGCACAGCGTCGCGGCGGAAAAGGCGTAAAAGGAATGGTCACCCGCGATGGCGCGACCGAGGAGGACGACGACGATTTCGTCGAGCATCTCTTCACGGCCACCACGCACGATTACCTCGTCTTTTTCACCAAGAGCGGGCGCTGCTACGTGGAGCGTGTGTATGAGATTCAGGAAGGCTCGCGTTCCAGCAAAGGCCGCAGCATCGCGAATCTTCTGGAACTCCGGCAGGACGAAAAAATAGCGGCAACCATCCGCATTCAAGGACAGAAAACGGACGAGGAAACTTGGTCGGAGAATCTGTTCATCTGCTTCGCGACGCAAACGGGCATCGTGAAAAAGACGAACCTCAGCGAGTTCAAAAACATCCGCAAAGGCGGCATCATCGCGATCAACATCGAGAAGGACGACGTCCTCATCGACTGCAAACTCACGAACGGAACGAACGAAATGGTGCTCATCACCAAGGAAGGCATGAGCATTCGCTTCAACGAAGAAGAGATGCGCGACCAAGGCCGCAACAGCATCGGCGTGTGGGGCATCCGGCCGGACAAAGGCGATTGCGTCGTCGCCGCAGCCATCGTCGATAACACCTGCACGCTCCTCGTCGCGGGCGCAAACGGCATCGGCAAACGCACGCCGTTTGAGGACTACCGCGTCCAATCACGCGGCGGAAAAGGCATCATCACCATGAAGACCGGCGACAAAACCGGCATCGTCGTCGGGGCGCTCACCGTGCATGAAAATGACGAACTGATGCTCATCACGAACAAAGGCCAAATGGTCCGCACGCGAGTCAAAGAAGTCCGCGAAACCGGACGCAACACAATGGGCGTCATCCTCATCAACCTCAAAGGTGCCGAGAAGCTCTCCAGCATCGCGCCCGTCGTCGCGGATGTGGAAGATGATGGCGATGTGACGATCGTTTCCGCCGA
>JAYTMG010000308.1:0-4018 GCA_043728745.1 Verrucomicrobiaceae bacterium | reverse complement strand
CCTCCCTGAATCTGCTGGAAAACAGATACGCAGTGGTGGGGCGCTTTTCAACGTGTGAGAAATTCGGGCTAGTTATCGCCGCCAGTTGGCGGTCGGATTTGGGACGTGAAATCTCTGCCGTCCACCGCCCGCGGCCGTAAAAATTTCGTAGTCAAACGGCTTCACTCTATGAGCGCCGCTCGCCAGCATTCGCGCCTTGTGCCGTAGCAAGATTGCGGGAGCCAGCGCGCGCACCCAAAGAGGACGCTCCGCTGCGATCGCCGCGTGCTCGGTGCGCGTGACGGGCGAAAGGCCGAGATTTTCACCGGTCTCGCCGAAGGTCGCAACGAACCGCCGCATCACTCCCACGCGCGCCCCGCGCCGCAGCATCGCCATGAACCACCACCAATCGCCGGAGGACTTCCATTGCGTATCAAACGGAGCCCAGACTCTGCGGCGGAAAAAAAGCGCACAACTCGAAACTGGAAAACGCCACCAACATTGGCTCACCTCCGGCACGAGCGAAAACCGATGCGCCAGATATTTTCCGGAGCCATCGACGATCAGATTATCCGCCAGCAAAACGTCGAGTTCTGGGTGCGCGGCAAACTCCGCGTCGACCGCCGCAAGCGCGCCGGGGAGGTATTGTTCATCGCAGTTCAGCCACGCCAGCACGTCGCCGGAAGCACGGGCAAAACCACGGTTGAGCGCATCGTAAATTCCGCCGTCGCGCTCCACGCAAAGTTGCGCACGAGTCGAACTCCGGACCCATTCCTCCAGCTCGGAGCCCGTCCCGCCGTCCTCGATGAAGTGCTCCATTTCCACGCCCTGATCCTCGATCGAGCGCACGCAAAGTCGCAGCCAATCGAGCTGCCGGAAGCTGGGTGTGACGATGGAAAAGCGCACGCACGCACCATTCCGCATCCTTGGCTGAACGAACATCCAAAAATTGCGGATTGGACGAAGGCCCGGAATTCGTGAAGTTTCGCGGCAGCCGATGAAACTCCTCGTTTTCGCCCACATCCCGCCGCCGCACCATGGCCAGAGCTACATGGTGAAGCTCATGCTGGACGGATTCGGCGGTGATTGCAGGAAGGCCGGCGCGACCGCGAGCCCCGTGCAGTGCTACCATGTGAACGCGCAGGTTTCCGACAACATGGAGGACATCGGGACGTTTCGATTGGGCAAGCTCCTGACACTGCTCCGCTATTGCGTCGAAGCGATCTGGTGCCGCATCCGTCACGGAGTGCGGTCATTTTACTACGTCCCAGCGCCGGGAAAACGCGCCGCACTTTACCGGGATTGGATCGTGATGCTTATTTGCCGTCCATTTTTCCGGACCTTTATTCACCACTGGCACGCCGTTGGCGTAGGCGATTGGCTGCGAAAAGATGGACGTTGGTTTGAGCGAAGCATCACGCGTTTGCTCATGGGGAAACCCAAGCTGGGAATCGCGCTCGCAATCCCGAGCATGAGGGACGCGCTTTGGACGCTCAGCGACCGAGTTGAGATCGTCCCCAATGGAATCCCGGACCCATTCCCAGACTTCGAAACTGAAGTCTTACCGAAGCGCAATTCCCGCCTCGCTGCGCGAAGAGACCTTCTTGCCGCCAAGCCCGGCGCGCCTGAAGGGCAGACGTTTCGCGTCCTCTACATTGCCCATTGCATTCGAGAGAAAGGACTCTTCGACACACTCGACGGTGTGGCGCTTGCAAACATCGCACTGCACGAAAAGAAGTCGCCTTTCTCCATTCATCTCACTGTCGCGGGCGCATTTATTCATCCCGGCGAAGAAAGCGAGTTCCTCGCACGGCTCGCGAAGCCGGACCTCACGGGTGTTGTGGATTATGCGGGGTTTGTCGAGGGGGCGAAAAAGAAGGCGCTCCTCCGCGATTGCGACTGCCTCAGCTTCCCCACCTACTACCATGCCGAGAGCTTCGGCCTTGTCATCGTTGAGGCCATGGCCGCAGGCATGGCCGTCGTCACCACGCGCTGGCGTGCGATCCCGGAGCTGCTCCCGGCGGATTACCCCGGCTTCGTCCCCGCAAAATCACCCGAGGCCGTGGCGACCGCGCTTCAAGCCGCGATGTTTCAGGATGCACAGACGCTGCGCGATGCGTTTCTCAGTCACTTCACCATTGAGCGCCATGTCGAGATGCTCGGGAACGCGCTCAAGACGATGGATTCGCTGTAGTCGAAGCGAGAGAGTTTCACGCGCTGCTTGCCGAGGGAAACGGAGCCGCTAGCCTGCGCGGCTATGTCTGAAACGCTCACTCCGATGATGCAGCAATACCACGGCATCCGGCGCACTTTGCCGCCGGATACGCTGCTGCTTTTTCGCCTGGGCGATTTCTACGAGATGTTCGCAGACGATGCGAAAGACGCCGCCGCGATCCTGAATATCGCGCTCACGAAACGCAACGGGACGCCCATGGCCGGAGTGCCGCATCACGCGCTCGACGGCTACATCCGGCGGCTCATCAAAGCGGGGAAACGCGTCGCCATTTGCGATCAGGTCAGCGAGCCGCGGCCGGGGCAGATTGTGCAGCGGGAGGTCACCCACATCGTCAGCCCGGGCACCATCGGGGACGTGAACATGCTCGATGCAAAGCGAAACAACTTCCTCGCCGCGCTGCATCCCGGCGCAAAAAGCGGGCACGGGTTCGCATTTCTCGATCTGACCACCGGCGATTTTCGCCTCACGGAGCTGGCCGACGACCAGGCGCTCGCCGATGAAATCGCGCGGGTGCAACCTGCCGAACTTCTCGTCTCCGAGGAAAACACCGAGCGCTATCGGGACATGGCGCGCATGGTCCCGCGCGACGGCTACACATTCCTCCCGGAGCAGGCGTATTTCACGCTTCGCGAGCATTTCAAGGTGCAGAGTCTGGATGGCTTTGGATGCGCTGAAATGCCCGCAGCCATCGCCGCGGCAGGCGCCATCCTTCAGTATCTCAAAGAGCTGCGCCGCTCGCTCGCGCACGTCAACCGCCTCTCGGTCTATCGCAACAGCCAGTTCATGGTCGTCGATGCCGCCACTCAGTCGAACCTCGAGCTCGTGCAGAGTCGTGGGGGCGGACGCGACACATCCCTTCTCGGCTGCCTCGATCGCACACTCACGCCGATGGGCGCACGCAAATTGCGCGACTGGATTTTGCACCCCATCTGCGACATCGCCACGCTCCGCGAGCGGCAGAACCTCATCGGCGACTTCCTCAGCGAGCCGTTCCTTCTTGGCAATATCCGCGAGACTTTAAAAGGCATCCGCGATCTGGAGCGCACCGTCGGACGCCTCACTCAGACCGGCGGAAATGCCCGCGATTTGCAAGTCCTGCGCACGTCGCTGGAACAAATCCCACAGCTCCGCGAAGACCTCAGCGCATTGCTGCGAAAGGAAAGCGGCACACCGCTCTTCTCCAGCGAATCCTCCGACTCAACGCTTGCGCCACAAATCACAAATCACCAGTCACCAGTCACGCGCTCCCTCGCCGCTCTCCTTCTTCCCCAGCTCCATCCTCTGCCCCACGTCGTCGAACTGCTCACGCGGGCACTCGTCGATGAACCGCCCGCCTTCACGAAGGAAGGCGGCATCTTCCGCGAGGGCTACCACGCGCCGCTCGACGAGCTTCGCAACGCGTCCACGGCGGGCAAGGAATGGATCGCCCAGCTCCAGGAAAAAGCCATCGCCGAGACTGGCATCAAGAATCTCAAAGTGCGGTATACCGGCGTCTTCGGATACTTTTTTGAAGTCACAAAATCCAACCTCGCCGCCGTCCCCCCGACCTGGCACCGCAAGCAAACCGTCGCGACGGGCGAGCGATACATCACGCCCGAGCTGAAGGAAGTGGAGAACAAAATCCTCGGTGCCGACGAACGGTCGCAGGCGCTGGAGTTCGAGCTGTTCATCCAGCTCCGCGACGAAGTCCTCCGCGAACTCACCTCGCTCCAGGAGACCGCCGCCGCCGTCGCCACCATCGACGTTCTCGCCGGCCTCGCCGAGACCTCGCGCCTTTTCGGCTACTGCAAGCCCGTGCTCTCC
>JAYTMG010000307.1:0-2359 GCA_043728745.1 Verrucomicrobiaceae bacterium | reverse complement strand
GCGACGCCCTGCGGGTCCGTCACCTTTGCAGTGATGAGCACCGGAACGTTTGCTACAGGCTGCGCGGGCGTGTGCTCCACCTGCCGGATTGCCGGAGGCGCAGTCGCGGAGAAAACGGAATTTACCACGCCGGGCGAGCCACCGCTGGCACCGGGAAGCACCAGCTCCACATCGAGCAAAAGATCGCTCGAATTGATCGATGATTGGTGAAGCTCAATCGCGAGGATGTTGTCGCCTGCCACCAGCTTTGAGCCGGGAATCGTGTAGCTCACATACGTGGCCACGTTTGTCGCATTCGGCCCATAGACTGCGTAAGAGTAAGGCGGATTAAAGGCGGCGTCCGCCGCGACCGCTGTTGCTGTCGCATCGTCATTCACCCAAACTACCGCCGCATCATCCCGGCGGATATTGATCGTGAGAAACGGAATCGCCGCAGGGTCCGCGATGGTGAAATGCTTCCGGAAATAATACGCCCGCGTTTTGTCCGCCGTGTTTCCACCGTAGCCGGGCACCGTATTGAAAGTCACCGCTGGCACAAACTGCGCGCTCAGCGCAAAGCCCGCCGGCAGCGTCGCCGCCGCCCACTCCGCGCCCGTATCGTCAAACAAGCGCTGCTTCCAAGTGCCAGGCGGCTCGCTACGAGTCTCGCGATACCGCCAGCCCGACGAGCCTTTCGCGATGATCGCCGTGTCTGCCGTAGTCGCAGAAGCGCGCCAAGATCCCCCCAGTGAACGGTCGAGCGCCGAATGGATCGCCTCCATCGAAGGCCCGCCGCCATTTGCCGAAGTCGGCCACGGAAAGCCCACACCGTAATTCACCTCATCCACCACAGCCGCGGAAGTATTGCGAAGCTGGATGCGCTCGCCGCTGTTTGAGAGCGACCCCAGCCAAGGCCCGAGCGGAGCAAAACCGTAGCGCGTCTGAAAAACCGCCGGATTCTCCGCCAAAACGAGATACCCTCCAGCCGCAATCGTCGTCCCCGCCGGGATGACAAAATCTACACCATCTTCGAGCCGCCAGCCGCCCACATTTACTGCCGCGCCCGTAGGATTGTGAAGCTCCACAAACTCAATCGCCTTCGTCGTGTCCGCAGGGTCGTAGTTGATTTCGTTGATGACAATCTGCGCCTGCGCGGAAAGCGCTACTAAGGCAGAAAAAAGTGAGGTGGTTCGAGGAAGGGTAATTTTCATGAGTCCGCAGAGCGTAACGCTGGAATCGCGCTTTGCAACGATTGCGTGGCGGGAAATGGCGCGCCCTACAGCGCGCGACGCGAGCGATAAACTCCGTTACGCCATCGCGAGGGTCATCCCCGCAGAGGCTGCGGGGGATGCGCCAGCAGCACGGCTGGGGCAAGCGCCACAGAACGCTCGAATCAACTCGCCCGGATCGCGTCGCGAAAACTAGCGATAGTCTTTTTTGCCGCAGTATCCGAATCGGGAAGCGGAAGGATTTCCGCCGAGAGATACCCGTCGTATCCGATGGCCCGTAGCGCTTCCACGATCGGTGTGATCGGCGTATGCCCGTCGCCCATCGCACGGCGATTTGAGTCCGCAAAATGAACATGCCCGACCATCGATCCGCAAACCTCCAGCGTCGCCGCAATGTCCGCTTCTTCGATGGCCATGTGGAAAAGGTCGCACAGCAGCTCCACGTTGCGCGTGCGGAGTGAGCGGAGGAAATTCGCAGCGTCGCCCTGACGATTGAAAAGGTTTGTCTCATACCGATTGAGCGGCTCGTAAAGAAACGGAACCCTGTGCTGCCGGGCAAGTTCACCGAGCACTTCCAGCGACTCCGCGAGCCATTCCAGCGCTTGCTCGCGCGCGACCGGCGCGTCGTATCGGCCTTGCATGGAGCCGAGGATCGCGGGAGCGCCGAAGCCGCCCGCGAGTTCAATGATTGCTTCGATGAACTCGCGCGCTTTCGCCCGGTTCTCCGGATCGGGCGAAGTCAGTGAATACTTGTGCAGCACCCAGCCAGCGCCGGTGCCGATTGCGGCGACTTTGAGCCCGTGATGGTCGAGCAGCGACTGAAGTTCCGCGATGTCGATTGCATTCGCAGCAGGCGGGAATATCTCCACCGCATCGAAGCCCGCTTTCGCTGCGCGCACACATCCATCGGCGAGACCTTCGTGGTAAACAAACGGCCCAAGTTTGGCTTCAGGAACAAGACAGATCGTGATGGCGCTTTTCATAATGTTCTGATCATACAGCGGTTCTTCCGGACAATTGTCAAAATCGGACACGCACACTCCTCACCGGGGGTGATTAATTCTACTTTGTTACTTGCGCTGAGGCACCGCGAGATTGGCCCGCGAAAAACGCAAAAAAGCGCGAAATGGGAAATCCTTTCGCGTCTTTTC
>JAYTMG010000306.1:0-4442 GCA_043728745.1 Verrucomicrobiaceae bacterium | reverse complement strand
AACGCGATCGCGATGGAGATCGGCGAATACGAAGTGCTTCCCGTCGTGGAAGAGTGCCCCGTGATTTGCGGCGTCCACGCCACCGACCCGCGCCGCCGCATGTGGCACTGGCTCGGGCAGGTGAAAGAGATGGGTTTTTCGGGAGTGAACAATTTCCCCACGCACACAATCATCGACGGACACTTTCGCGGCGTCCTGGAAGAAACCGGGATGAGCGTGAAGAAGGAATACGAAATGGTCGCGCTCGCTCGCAGGATGGACCTTTTCAGTGTCGTGTATGTCGGTTCGCCGGAAGAGGCGGTCGAGATGGCAAAGGCCGGAGCGGATGCAATCATCGCCCATGTCGGCACGACAGTCGGCGGCAGCATCGGTGTGAAGAGCGCCGTGAAGAGCTGGGATTTCACACTCAAGCGCACTCAGGAAATCATCGACGCCGCGAACACCGTGCGGAAGGACATCTTCTTCCTCTGCCACGGCGGACCCATCAATACGCCTGCGGACGCCGAGCGCGTGATGAAAGCCACGGACGCCGTCGGCTTCGTAGGAGCAACCTCGCTGGAGCGCATGGGCATCGAAGAATCGCTGACCAGCTTGACGCGCGAATTCAAGAAACTGAAAGCGCCCGCAGCGAAGAAATTCGGCAAGAAAAAGTAATCGCGAACCGTAGTGGCGCAGGCACCCCGCCTGCATTTGCGGGAATCGGTCTCGAAGAAATAGTAAGACTACGAAGACCGCAAAGGACGCGAAGAAACGACAGGGCGCAGTCCCACGCTTCTGTTCTTCGCGCACTTCGCGTCCTTCGTAGTCACCGTTTCATTGCCGGTTTGTTTTTCAAGGAGAAGGTATAATGGAGGGGCGCAGGCGTCCCGCATGCATTGTCTTGATGGGCGACTCGCCCATCAATCCACACCGGGCGGGGCGCCCTCGGAGACTATGACAGGCGAGGGCGCCTGTCCCACTACTCTTCGGACCGATGTGATTTTACGCGCGACCGCGTGTCACTTCGCAGCGCTCGGTCGCCACGCCATCGTGGACGATCCACGCTTCATTGTGCAGTGCGACGGATGGGCAGATGTGCTTCGGCAGCGCGTGGAGCGTCTGGCCGATGAAGCATTCCATCGCCTGCGCCGTTTCGATGACGAGGTGCTCTTCGCTGTGCATGACGGCGACGGCGTCGGGCAGTTCGGCGATGCGGACGCGCTGGGTGAGCGGGTTTTCCGCGGCGACGGCTTTGTAACCGAGGTCCAGCGTGAGCATGTTTTTGCCGGGCTTGCTCACGACGCGGGTGAGGATGCAGGCGGCGATTTCAAACGGCATGTCAGTGAACTTTTCTCCGTATCCGAAGTCCCACAAAACCGGCGTGCCCGGCGAGCATTCGCGGTCTGCGTGGGCGGCGTGAAATG
The DNA here is from genome assembly GCA_043728745.1 of Verrucomicrobiaceae bacterium. Classification (GTDB taxonomy): domain Bacteria; phylum Verrucomicrobiota; class Verrucomicrobiia; order Chthoniobacterales; family Chthoniobacteraceae; genus SXWH01. The sequence goes on along the minus strand of JAYTMG010000306.1, from coordinate 3,039 downwards.
GAAAGGTCGGTGTGCCTCCGGCGATGAGCGTTTGCGCGCCCAGGCTGCGGCGCAACTCCACCACGGGCGCAAACGCAGCTTCGCAAGCCGCCCGCCGGGCCTCGGCGGAAGGTTCGTGGATGTGGCCGTCGTAAGCGTGCAGTCCGAGAGCGATGAGCGACGGGGTTTCTTCGATGAGTTTATAAAGAACCGGACAACGATCGATTGGAGCGCCGGTGCGGTGCATTCCGCAGTCCACATCCAGAAAAACGTTCACCTTCACCCCGGCCACGCGCGCCGCTGCGCTGAGCCCGCGAATCGCTTGGGGGCTGTCTGCGATAGTCGAGAATCGCACATCGTGAAATCGCGCGACCAGTTCGCAAAAGCGCGCCATCGCAGGGCCGGCGAGCGGGTAAGACACGAGCACATCCCGCGCTCCAGCGGCGACGCACATCGCGGCTTCCGCGAGCGTGGCGGCTTTGAATTTCGTGATGCCCAGCGCGAGTTGCCGCTTCACCAGTGAGCCGAGTTTGTGCGTCTTCACATGCGGGCGCAGTCGCTCGGGACCGCCAGCGATGGCGACCATCCGCGCGAGATTCGCGTCCACTTTTTCGGAAAAAATGAAGACGGCTGGAGACTCGATGCAGCTCTCGTTGGCGACGCTGTAGGGCGTCATACCGCGACCTCGAAGATGGCCTCGATTTCCACCGCGATATTCCCCGGCAACGGCCCCATGCCGACTGCGCTGCGTGCCCCGATTCCATGGTCCGCGCCCCACACTTCGGCGAAGAGTTCGGAGCATCCGTTGATGACCTTCGGGTGTTCGTAAAAATCCGGCGCGCTGTTCACCATGCCGAGCACTTTCACGACACGCTTCACGCGGTCGAGGCTGCCGAAATGCGCGCGCAGTGTGGCCAAAATCGCGAGCCCCACTTGACGCGCCGCGAGCTTTCCGGCGTCGAGGTCGAGGTCGCGTCCGACGACTCCGGTGATGAGCGATTTATCCACGCGAAGCGGGCCGTGTCCCGAGACGTAAGCGATATTCCCGACGACTACGACGGGCTTGTAAACCGCCACGGGCACAGGCGCGGGCGGAAGATCGAGTGCAAGAGCGGCGAGGCGTGATTCAGGTGTCATGCGTCGCTTTTATCGTCGGAGTGCTTCGCTGTGAAAGGGGGAAATTTGGGAGGAGGAAAAGGGCGACGGCGAGCGCGTGGCACGAACGCCCCGTTCGTGATCGTGCCCCGGACGCCCCGTCCGGCAAACCCTTACGGCGAAGCCGCAAAACAATGAGTCGCGCGAGCGACAATTGCCGCTGCGCGGTGTGAAGTGGTGCCGGACGGGGCGTCCGGGACACGATCACGAACGAGGGCGTTCGTGCCACGAGATTCCGGCAAATCGCCTTGCCTCTCGCCGCTTGGCACGCACAAGTTGCGGAGTCCCGAGAATGATTCCTCACTTTACGATTACGACGCTTACTACGCTGGCTGTGGTATTTATTCCCACATGGCTTTTTGCTGTGGATTCGCAATTGGCCCCGGAGTTGCCCGTGGCACCGGCGTCTGCGGAGGAAATGCTCCTGTCGCCCGAAGAGCTGCCGCTGCTCCCCGATGTTCCGCAGACTTTACCTCCGGCCCGGCGATTCCGAATGGAGCTCGGGCCGGAGGCGATGGTGCCCGTGTTGCCGCCGCTCGATCCGAGTTTTCTGGAGCCGACTGTGCGCATCGTGGTGAAGCGGTTTGAGTTCACGGGGAACACCGTATTTTCAAAGCGCCAGCTTGCCAAAGTGGTCGCGCCGTTCACCGGGCGCGCGGTGTCCAGTGAGGAACTGGAGGCGGCGCGCGTGGCGGTCACAAAGCTCTATATCGACGCTGGGTATATCAGCTCCGGCGCGCTGTTGCCGGACCAGGATGTGGCGACCGGCGTCGTGCGATTGCAGGTGGTCGAGGGGAAACTCAAGGAAATCGATCTGCAAGGCAATCGGTGGTTCCGCAACGGCTGGATGAAGCGTCAGCTTTCGCGTGCAGCCGGGCAGCCTGTGAATTTCAACCAGCTCAAGACCGGTCTGCAACTCCTGCGGCAAAATCCCGGCATCACGCAAATCAACGCCGAGCTCAAGCCGGGGCTTCTTCCGGGGGAGAATGTGCTGCACGTCATCGTGAAGGAACGGCAGCCGTTTCGGCTCGGGCTCACGATTGGAAATCAGCGTCCGCCCAGCGTGGGCGAGGGTTTCGGCGAGATTCACGCCGAGTCGCTCAACCTCACCGGAAATAACGATCCGCTGGAGCTCCGCTGGGGCGTGCTCCGTTGGTCGCGCGAGGGCGACTTGGAGTACGGCGCGGCGGATAACGTCTCGGCCCGGTATGAATTTCCTATTTCGCCGTGGGGCACGACGCTCGCGATCCACGCCGGGCGAAACGACGCCAGCATCGTCGATGAAACATTTGCCGCGCTCGGCATCACCAGCAAATCCGAGGAATGGGGGCTCACGCTCCGCCAGCCGCTCATTGAGACTTTAAACGATCAGGTCGCCATCACGCTCGGGGCCGAGCGGAAGCACAGCGAGACGTATCTGCTCGGCGAACGCTTCAGTTTTTCCCCCGGCGCGATTGAGGGCGAGACGGACATTTTCGCGTGGCGCATGGGGCTGGAATGGGTGCATCGCAGTCAGCGCGAAGTCCTCTCCGTGCGCACGACAGTCGGGCTCGGTCAATACGCACTCGGCTCCACACGCGCCGATGCCGCGCGGTCGGCGGGGACATCGTCCGGCTTTGGCGGGGCGGGCGGGGTGGACCCGGAGATTCCCGACAGCAAGTTCTTCACGTGGCTCGGGCAGATTCAATACATGCGCCGAATCTTCGATTCCGAGAAAGTCCCGGACGTGCCCGAGGAAGGCGCGGCGCGGCTGCTGCGGGAGTCGCTGCTCGTCATTCGCGCCAACGCGCAACTCAGCGACGAGCCGCTCCTCTCGCCCGAACAGTTCAGCCTCGGCGGGCTCAACAGCGTGCGCGGCTACCGCGAGAATCAACTCCTGCGCGACAACGGCATCTTCGCATCCGT
>JAYTMG010000305.1:0-6875 GCA_043728745.1 Verrucomicrobiaceae bacterium | reverse complement strand
TTCTTCTCCACTCGCCTCCGTTCTAAATCCTTCATAATCAACGAAAACTTTCCACTTTTGATCGCACGCTCTTTTCCACTTTTGTTTGCTACACGACAGCCTATGCGCGCGGGCTTGCGCTTTACCCAGCGGCTCGCGGAGGCGGGCGTGCTGGAGAAAACAGCGCGCGTGGAGGCGCATCTCTACGGCTCACTCGCGCTCACTGGCAAAGGCCACGGCACCGACAAAGCCGTGCTGCTCGGGCTCGAAGGCGAGACGCCGGACGGCGTGGACACTGATGCGGTGCCCGCGCAGATCGAGCGCATCCGAACAGCGAAAATGCTGCTGCTGCACGGCGAGCGGGAGATCGCTTTTGACGAATGGAGCGACCTGCTTTTTCACCGCACCGAAGCTCTGCCTGCGCATCCGAACGGGATGCGCTTTATCGCCCGCGACGAGGCGGGCACGGAGTTGCTGGTGAAGACTTACTACAGCGTTGGCGGCGGCTTTGTGGTTGGCGAACAAAACGCTCCGGTGATGGACGCACCCGCGCTGCCGTTCGCCTTTCGTAGTGGCGACGATCTGCTGCGGCTTGCGCGTGAATCCGGCCTGAGCGTGAGCGAGATGACGCTGCGCAACGAAGCCTGCTGGCGGCCCGAGGCGGAGACGCGCGCGGCGCTGCTCCGCGTGTGGTGCGCGATGCAAGCGTGCGTGGAACGCGGCTGCCACAGCGAGGGCACGCTGCCCGGCGGCCTGAAGGTCGTGCGCCGCGCTGCAAAAATCTTTCGCGAACTCAGTGCGAATCCCACCGCTGCCTTGCGCGACCCGCTCACCGTGCTCGATTGGATGAGCCTCTGGGCGATGGCCGTGAACGAGGAAAATGCCGCTGGCGGGCGCATCGTCACCGCGCCGACGAATGGCGCTGCGGGCATCATCCCGGCGGTGCTTCACTATTTCGCGCGCTTCTGCGAGCGCTCGGATGAGGACGCCATCGTCCGCTTTCTCCTCACCGCAGGAGCCATCGGGATGCTCTATAAAATGAACGCCTCCATTTCCGGCGCAGAAGTCGGCTGCCAAGGCGAAGTCGGCGTCGCCTGCTCGATGGCCGCAGGCGCATTGTGCGAAGCACTCGGCGGCACCGTGGCGCAAGTAGAAAACGCCGCCGAGATCGGCATGGAGCACAACCTCGGGCTGACGTGCGACCCTATCGGCGGGCTCGTCCAAGTCCCGTGCATCGAGCGCAACGCGATGGGCGCCGTGAAAGCCATCAATGCCGCCAGACTCGCCTTGCGCGGCGACGGCACGCACCACGTCTCGCTCGATAAAGTCATCGCCACGATGCGTGCCACCGGCGCCGACATGAGCACAAAATACAAAGAAACCTCGCGGGGCGGCCTCGCGGTGAATGTAACGGAATACTAACGCCGACACGGGCCGACCTCGCCTGTCCTCCCATCCCGATTCCTTTCATGCCCCGGCACTCCCAAAACTAAGAATGACGAGGTGCGAGGAGATTCTTACCCCTCATCGAGCGAAAAAAGCGAAGCCTCCGATTCATTGGACGCATTGGCCGGCGTGAGCCACCGTGCATGAAATTACAGTCCGAGGATCAGTCCTCGTCGTCCGGGCCCCACAGGTGTTCTTTCTGCCACTTCGTTTCGTAGAGCTTGCAGAGCCCGAGTGCTGGTGCGACGCCGCCGCTGTAGGTTGCGGTGGTGGAATACTGTTTGTCTTCGTCGTACCATCCGACCGCGACGATCGAGTGGTCGAAATGCTCACTGAGCAGCTCGATGACTTTGTCCAGGATTTGCTGTTGGGCGGCGTTCATAATTAGGAGAGAACACGGAAATGACCCGTTTGGGAAACGGAATTTCCTATTTCGCGGCTTCGGCTGTTTCTTCGTCGAGCTTCGCTTTCACGAGAACGGTGATTTCGTCGAACAACGCCTGATCCTTTTTGAGCACGTCCTTCGCGGCATCGCGGCCCTGCGCAAGCTGCGCGCCCTTGAAGCTGAGCCATGAGCCGCGCTTCTCGACGACCCCTTTTTCCAGCGCGAGATCGAGCAGCGCGCCGGTGGAGGAGATGCCTTCGTTATACATGATGTCGAACTCGCACTCGCAGAACGGCGGCGCGATTTTGTTCTTCACGATTTTGATCTTGGTGCGATTGCCAGTCACGGTGCCGTCGCTTGTTTTAATCGCGCCGATGCGGCGGATGTCCACGCGCACGCTGGCGTAAAATTTCAGCGCTTTTCCGCCGGGAGTTGTCTCGGGGTTGCCGAACATTACGCCGATTTTTTCGCGGATTTGGTTGGTGAAAACGACGATCGTCCGGGCCTTCGAAATGAGAGCCGTGAGTTTGCGCATCGCGGCGGACATGAGTCGCGCCTGTGCGCCAACGGTGGAGTCGCCGATTTCACCTTCGAGTTCCTGCTTCGTCACCAATGCGGCGACGGAGTCGAGAACGATCACGTCCAGCGCGTTGGAGCGCACGAGTGTCTCCACGATGCGCAGCGCTTCCTCGCCACTGCTTGGCTGGGACACGAGAAGGTCGTTGAGATTCACCCCGAGTTTCTTTGCATACTGCGGGTCGAGCGCGTGCTCCACGTCGATGAACGCCGCAAGCCCGCCGAGCTTTTGCGCCTGCGCGATGAGTGTGAGCGTGAGCGTGGTTTTACCCGACGATTCCGGACCAAAAACCTCGACGATTCGTCCGCGCGGAAATCCGCCGGCGCCGAGTGCGCGGTCGATCAGAATATTGCCGGTCGGGATGACCTCGACCTCCATCGTGCGCGAGTCGCCGAGCCGCATGATTGCGCCCTCGCCGTATTCTTTCGCGATGGTTTGGAGGACCATATCGAGGTTCTTGTTGCGGGCTGCGATGACTTTGCTTTCGGATTCGGTTTCGGTGGCTTTGGCCATGGTAAAAGTGGGCTTGAGGTTGTTAGAAAAAGTGAACCCGGATTGCGTAGGGCGTGGCGGGCCTTCGGGGAAGCCAAATGTGGAGATTCCTGCCGGTTCTTTTGGGAAACCACTACAGGAGGTAGCGCTTCCACCCGTCGGACTCCGCCGCAGTTTTGATGTTTTGGTTTCGCGCGATGAGGAACGACCGCATGTAACGCTCCAAAAATAGAGCATCCGCCATCCTTCCTAGAATTCCGAACGGCGACGTGTAGCGGAATGAATCCCGCATCGTGGTGCCGCCATTCGCCGTCTCAAACAGGTGGTGATGTTCCATTTCCCGAAAAGCGCCGCGCAACATCGTATCCGTGAAAGATTTTGGGCGATCAAAACTCGTGATTTGGACAGTCAACTCCTGCCAGATCCCGAAGTGCCTCGCTCGCCACGTCACAGTTTGGCCTGCGGAAATAAGCCCTGAAGTCACGCCTGCCACTGCCTGCTCGCCCGTGTCGAACGCGCAGTCAATATGGAGATCGATACTCAGCGAAAGATCGAACACCCGATCAATCGGCGCGGCGATTTCAGTGAGCAACTCAATGACTGGCATAAAGAAAACAGCCGCTCCTTTTTCAGGAGCGGCTGTGGATCTGAAAGGTTCGAGCTTTGGCTTAGTTCCCGAAGAGTTTCCCGATGCCGCCGGAGAGCAGCGACGAGAGACCCTGTTGCATCGCGTTGCCTTCAGGCACTTTGCCGTCGGGCGTCAGTTTGTCCACGAGCTGCGGGAGCAGCTTGGCGAGGTGGCCCGAGATTTCGTTGGCGGGCACACCGGCTTGCGAAGCGAGCTGGCTGAGCTGATCTGCGCCGAAGACTTTCTCGACTTGTTGGGCAGTCGCAGGCGGGTTCGGTCCCGTGCTGACCCAGCCTTTGACGAGGTCGCCGAGGCCCTGGCCGCTGAATTTGGTCAGCAGTCCCTGAATGCCGCCGCCGCCTTGGAGCATTCCTGCGACCGAGCTGAGGAGGTTGCCGGATTGTTGTTGATTGAGGCCGCCGAAGAGCGAGCCGAGGATTCCGTCGAGTAGTCCCATATATTTGGAGTGTTGAGTGTTACGATTGGAATTCGCCCCAGTTTATCCGAGGAAAATCGGGCCGAACCTCGCAGCATCCCTCCGTTGTTCAACCTCTATTTTCGGGAGATTTCGGGCCAGAAAAAATGACGCGATTGCATGAGCTACGACTGCAAATAAAAAACGCCGCCCTGCGCGATGCAGGACGGCGTTTTAATGAGTTTTTGTTCTCCGTGAAAATTACTTCGTCGGAACGGTCTGGATCGTTTGGAGAATACGTCCGGCAATTTTGTAAGGATCGCCTTCGGAATTCGGACGACGGTCCTCAAGGTAGCCCTTGTAGCCGTTGTTGACGAAACTGTGCGGGACGCGCACCGAGGCGCCGCGGTCGGCCACGCCGTAACTGAACTTGTCGATCGACTGCGTCTCGTGCAGACCCGTGAGGCGGAGATGGTTCTCCGGCCCATAGACGGCGATATGCTCGTCGCGAAACTGGTTGAACGCGGCCATGAGTTTCTCGAAGTAGGCCTTGCCGCCGACTTCGCGCATGTGCTTGGTCGAAAAATTGGAGTGCATGCCCGAGCCGTTCCAGTCGAGCGGTTGCTGGAAGGGCGCGAGGATCGGCTTGCAGCGCCACTCGATGTCGATGCCATAGCTCTCGCACCCGCGGGCGAGGATGTAACGGGCGACCCACATCTGGTCGGCGGCGCTCTTGGAGCCCTTGCCGAAGATCTGGAATTCCCACTGCCCCTTGGCCACCTCGGCGTTGATGCCCTCGAGGTTGATGCCGGCGTCGAGGCAGATGTCGATGTGCTTCTCGACGATCTCGCGGGCCACGCCGCCGACGTTCTTGTAGCCGACTCCAGTGTAATACGGACCCTGCGGGGCCGGGAAACCTTCCTTCGGGAAGCCGAGCGGCGCACCGTCCTTCCAGAGGAAATACTCCTGCTCGAAACCAAACCAAGTATCCGGATCATCGGGGATCGTGGCACGGGAATTGGACGGATGGGCCACCCCGGTGTGGAGGTAGGTCTCGCACATCACCAGCACGCCGTTCTTGCGCGTGCTGTCGGGGAACACCGCGACGGGTTTGAGCACCACGTCGGAGCTCTTGCCCTCGGCCTGCTGCGTCGAACTGCCGTCGAAGCCCCAGTCGGGCAGATCAGCCAGCTTGGGGAAGCTGGCGAATTCCTTGATCTGGGTCTTGCTGCGCAGGCTGGCGAGAGGCGTGTAGCCATCGAGCCAGATGTATTCCAGTTTGAACTTAGCCATGATTTTTCGGTTGGTTTGAGGGTTTCAAGACAGCCACTGGCAAAAAGGTCGCCGGCGCATGTCTCACAAAACTTAATGCCCAAATCAGCACCTCACATGCCAGAGGCAACGAGAATTTCCCTCCCTGACCCGGCTTTTACAAGTGGCTCGACCCGGCCCGGTTGATTTGCCAGCCCAGCGCGCTCTTGCCACCCGCCGCCGGGACTGAATCGTCGCCCTTGCCCATCCATGCACGAGGTCAAAAACACGAAGCGCGCGCTGGTCCACATCGGCTACGACGGCTTGGTCCACAAAACCTTCCGCGGCCCCCAGGCCTATGCCCGGTTTGAGAACGAAGTGCGCGTGCTCCGCCACCTCGAGCAGCGGGAATGCAGCTTTGTCCCCCGGCTTTTGGCGGTGGATGATCCGGGCCTCAAAATTGTCACGAGCAACTGCGGCTCGCGTGTCGACCAGGTCAACCCCGCCCGCCTGAAAGAACTTTTTACCGAGCTAGAGACCTTCGGTGTCCGCCACGACGACCCCGAGATTCGCAATATCACTTACCGCAAGACCGACGGGCGGTTTTGCATCATCGACTTCGAGTTCGCTGCCCTGCTTGACGAGGCCCCCGGCGGCCCCCGCGCCCCCGCTCCCACTCTCCGCTGGTCGGGACTGACCCACCCCGGTCAGGTCCGGGCCAACAACGAGGATACGTTTCTTGCCCTCGAATTCGACGCCCGCGAGGTCCGTTATCTGGGTAAGATCGGCGAAGCCTCTTCTTACCGCAGTGATTTCGTGTATGCCGTCAGCGACGGCATGGGCGGCGCCAATTCGGGCGAATTCGCCAGCAACATCACCAAGGACAAGATCACGCACCTGCTGCCCCGGGGCTTCCGCCTCGCCGCGCCCGGCCCGCAGAGCGGCTATGCCGCCACGTTGCGGGAGCTTTTCGATGCCATTCACTACGACCTCTTGAAACTCGGACAGTCCTACGAGGAGTGCCGCGGCATGGGCACCACTCTCAGCCTCGCGTGGTTTACGCCGGGTTGGATGTATTTCGGCCACATCGGCGACAGCCGCATCTATCACCTCCCGCCCGGGGGCGGGCTGATCCAGCTCACGCTCGACCACGGCCATGTCGGCTGGCTGCGCCGCAACGGCAAACTGACCGAGCGCGAGGCCCGCGAGCACCCGATGCGCAATGTGCTAAACCAGGCCCTCGGCGCCGAGCACATGTTCATCGACCCGCAGTTCCAGGCTCTCCCCTGCGCACCGGGCGACCGCTATCTGCTCTGCTCCGACGGGCTCACGCAGGAACTATGGGACCGGCAATTGGAGGAAATCGTGCGCACCACCGATACCGCCCCCGTGGCGCAACGACTCATCAACGCCGCCCTGGAACGCGGCGGCCACGACAACATCACCGCTCTGGTCGTCGAGGCTTTGCCGCCATGACCGAAACCCCCACTCCCTGTCATTCTGAGCGCAGCAAAGAATCCACTCTGCTCTGATATGCGCTGGCGATCATGCCGATGGATTCTTCACTTCGTTCAGAATGACAGACAGGATTGGCTGCGTGTGATTCGAAATTCCGTGGAGCCAAAACCTGACCTCAATTCTCCCCCATGACCCGCGTCTTCGTCTACGGCACCCTGAAACGCGACGGCAGCAACCACGAGTT
>JAYTMG010000304.1:0-13207 GCA_043728745.1 Verrucomicrobiaceae bacterium | reverse complement strand
TTCTTCTCCACTCGCCTCCGTTCTAAATCCTTCATAATCAACGAAAACTTTCCACTTTTGATCGCACGCTCTTTTCCACTTTTGTTTGCTACACGACAGTCCTCATTCTGAGCTTACGTCGGTAGGCGCTGTGCCAGCGGGGATGACCGACGCGACGTCAAACTTGAGTAAAGCCATGTGTTCCTCGTCGACCCGTAACAGCGACGCATACGGGTAGAATGTCGGAGCTCTCTGCCCTACGAATATCGAGACATCGTCGGTGAGTGTTGCGTCAATGGCGAAGGAGTTTCCAAGGCTCAGTGAAAGTCCAATTAGTGCAGTTAGCGTCGTCTTCATTGTTTACATGAACCCACGGAAACCTCGGTTTGTAAAGGGATAGACCGCTAAAAATCGCTCGCCGTGTGATGTGGGTTTTGATTTCCTGCGCCATGCTGGTGTCAAATAAATCAGCCCTCGTCGGAAAACTTCTCTTCAATAAGCATGGATGGAGGGTAAAGGGACAGAGCGATGGAAAGCTCCAGTCGCGAAGTTCATCAAAAAATCAGCCATAAAACTTCAGTAACCGATGAACCATAGGAAGATTCGCACACCAGTTCTCCACCTGCGAAATCCGTCGAATCTCGCAGTGCCCCACTCCCACGCTGCAATCGCGTTTTTTTAACTAAAACAGCGTGTAGATAAACGGTGCGGCACCCGGAGAGACGAGTGCTACGGCGATAAGCCCGCCGACGCCGAGAAGCACGATGAGTATCGGTATGAGCCACCATTTTTTGTTGTGCTTTAGCAGGCCGACAATTTCTTGAAGGAGGGTCGTTGGTTCGCTTTCGGCTGCTTTCTCAAATGAATCGGATTCGGGCTTTTCCATGGCTCTAGTATTGTCTGAAGTAACGTTCGGCGTCTGCGTTTTTTTCGGCTTCTTTCCAGTAGCTTTTATCGGCTGGGAGAAATTTCCGTTCCATCGGGTCGCGCCCGGTCGCGCGGAGGATGAACCCTATCGGCGCGAAGACGAAATAGTATATCGCTGCGATGATTATGTTCGTGACGATCATGCCGATGGTGCAGCCAAGCGCGTACCAAACATAGTAAAACGGAGGCGCGATGGTCGGGACGGCACGGCTGATTGCGCCAACGCCAAATCCGATGAGCGCGACCCAAAGCGGCCATACTGGAACACTCCACGTCCGGACGGCAGTGATGATGAAAAGAATCACAGCGATGGCCGGGAAGCCGATCATTAGGCTGCGTCCAAAGCTGCGCAGGTCTTCTGTGCCGGGCTTCCAGTTCACTTCTTTAAACGGGTTCATCATGGCGTCAATCGAGGCTAAAACTGCCGACGTATTTCTCGCGGTCGGCTGCGCTCATTTGCGGTTGTTCGGTTTTGAAGAGGATACAGTTTTCCAGCACGAGGACATCCATATCGCACGCCATGAAGCAACGAATCGCATCTTGCGGGGTGCAGACGATGGGTTCGCCTCGGATGTTGAAACTTGTGTTTACAATCACGCCTACGCCGGTTTGTCGCTTGAATTCCCGGATGAGCCGGTAGTAGCGCCCGTTGCGTTCTTCAGTAGTCGTTTGGATGCGAGCTGAGTAATCGACGTGTGTGATTGCGGGCAGGGCGCTGCGAGGGACGTTTACGCGTTTTCGTAAGTCTGGGTCATCAGTCATCAGGCGGCTCTGTTCGTCGGTGAGCTTGGAGTGGTGTTTCGCCAGGACAGGCGCGACGAGCAACATGTACGGCGATTCGCGGTCCAACTCAAACCACTCCGCAGCGTCTTCGGCGAGACAGCTCGGAGCAAACGGACGGAAGCTTTCGCGGAACTTAATGCGCACGTTCATCTGCGTCTGCATGGCGGCATTGCGTGGGTCACCGATGATACTGCGCGACCCGAGCGCACGCGGCCCGAACTCCATCCGGCCCTGAAACCAGCCGCACACCTTCCCGGCAACCATTTCTTTCACTACGGCATCGAGCAGCGCCGCTTCCTCTGCGAAGTGATGATGAGTGATCTTCTCTTTTTCCAAATGTGCGCGAATTTCGGCATCGGAAAACTTCGGCCCGAGCAGCGCGCCTTTAAGGCTGTCACGGCCAGCCGGATTGCGCGGCGCGTTAAGTAGTTGATGCGAGACGAACTGTGCGCAGCCGAGTGCGCCGCCGGCATCACCAGCGGGTGCGGGAATCCAGATGTCGTCAAAAATCCCGCTCCGAAGGAGGATTCCGTTTGCGACGCAATTCAGCGCGACGCCGCCAGCGAGGACGAGGTTCTTCGCGCCGGTGAGTTGCTTGGCGTGGCGGGCCATTCGCAGCACGATTTCTTCGGTCACGTTTTGGATGCTCGCAGCTAGATCCATCTCCCGCTGGGTGATTGCGGATTCCGCCGGGCGTGGAGGGCCGCCGAGCAATTCATCGAGTGCCGGGCTCGTCATGGTGAGACCCTGCGCGTAATTGAAATACTTCATATCCATGCGGAACGAACCGTCTTCGCGGAGGTCCATGAGCTTTTCCCGGATGATGTCGGCGTACTTCGGCACGCCGTACGGAGCGAGGCCCATGAGTTTGTATTCGCCGGAGTTTACGCGGAATCCGCAAAAATACGTGATGGCCGAATACAGGAGCCCGAGTGAATGGGGGAAATGCAGTGTCTTAAGAAGCTCAATTCGGTTGCCTCGTCCGTAGCCGATGGTTGCTGTGTCCCATTCGCCGACACCGTCGAGGGTGAGGATCGCGGCTTCGTCGAAGGGAGACGGGAAAAACGCAGAAGCGGCGTGCGACTCGTGGTGGCCGGTGAAGACGATCCGTTTTTTGTAGGTGCCATTGAGGGCGGCTTTGATTTCCCGCGGAAGAAAGAGTTTGGTCTTCAACCATAGCGGCATCGCCATCATGAACGACTTCAACCCCGCTGGAGCGTATGCAACGTAAGTTTCCAGCAGGCGATCGAACTTGAGCAGAGGCTTGTCGTAAAAGACGACGTAGGTCACCTGCTCGTGCGTTATGCCTGCTTCACGCAAGCAGTATTCGACCGCGTTTTTCGGGAATGCGTGGTCGTGCTTCTTCCGGGTGAAGCGCTCCTCCTGCGCAGCCGCGATGATCTCGCCATCGCGGATCAGCGCAGCCGCGCTGTCGTGATAGAATGCGGAAATACCGATTACGTAATGTGACATCTAGTTGATTGAGTATTTCCCGAATCTGAAGCTGCTCACGCGCGTCTAGCGGCGCATTTCTTTGATGAGCTCTTCCGCTGCGAGGCGATGCCCATCAGCAGTCCAATCTTTTGGGGAAATCCGGTCATTTCTGTTCGAAGTTCCAGCCGACGCTCGGCGATCTTTTCGGAGTGACGATATCGCTTGTGAATTTCTGGAAGTCGAGTTTTCCGAAGCCCAAGCTGGAACTCTCGCGCAAGGATCCGCGCCACGAGTGGCGTTAGTTGCCGGGCGAGTCCGGAGTCAACTCCACACGGCCGGTCTTGGTCTTCGAATTCCAGATGCCGTAAGCGGTATTTTCGTTTTGCAGAAATACTCCGCTGATCCTGTGCGCGCGGCGGGTGGCGCGGTCGTAGAATGAACCTGCGAAGATGCCGGTTCGTGCGATGACTCTCATGCGGGCACTGATCCGCTTCGCATTGTCGAAGGCGAAATCGTAGTGGCCTGCGATGGGGCGCTCTCCGATTGCGGCGCGCTCTGTCCTTGGGGCGCGTAGGTCGCCGGCGCTTACGGTGAAGCTGCTGTTGAAGCCGTCTGGTTCTTGGATTTCCAATACCGAGGCTCCGCGTTCCGGCGCAATGTAGAGGCTGCCGCGCGCTTCCACGGAGCGGTCGAAGCCATTCGGAAAGCGAAAGCGTTTTGCATCCCGTGACGTGAACCAGCGGAGGGTTCCTGTCACGCTCGCGAGCGGCTCATTTTCACGACTGTTTGTGGACCCGTCGATGAAGAGGTCGCCGAAAATGCTGCCGCCGGGCCGGATGCTGCCGTAGAGCGGGACGGTGGCCCCGTCTTCCCCGAGGAAGGTCGATGAAGAAAATGCGCGGTCGTCTCCGGCGCGTCCATACATGCCGACGACGCCGCTGCGGGTGACCGTGGCGATGCAGTAGCCCGTGCCTTGCGGTGTGCCTGGGAGCGCGTCGGGCGCAGGAAGGATGATCGTGTATCGACCTGCGGTGGGCGCGGGGTTGTGGTTGGACCATGCGAGTCTTGGCGCAAGAAATTGGACCGTTTCGGCACCGACGGTGACGGTTCCCGATATTTGGCGGGCTTCTCCGTTTATGGCGTAGAGGAGAGCGATCTGGATCGCGGGCTGGCCGGTGCGGGTAATTTCGTCGGAGAAGTTTCCGCTGGCGTCGAATCTCCCTTTCAAGCGGAACGCACTTCCGGCGAAGCGGAATGTCGCTGTGAAATCCCCGGACGGGCCGACTCCGGCATTGAAGTAACCGGAGACATCGTGGGAGCCGCCTGTCCCCGAAAGGCTGGACGCATATACGCCGCGACCGAGGAGGAACGGGTTGCGGATGAAGACCGTCGCGGTGGACGAATTGCCGAGGCCGTTGGGCCGGTCATTGATGGTGTAGGAGAATGAGTCCGTTCCTTGGAAAAACCGGTTCGGGGTGTAAACCACAGCGCCATCGCGGAAGACCGCTTTGCCGAACTGCGGAGTGCCGAGTGGGAGGATGATGGTGAGAGCGTCGTTTTCCGGATCTGTGTCGTTGACCAGCAGGGTGTTGATGGAAAGCGGTCCGCGGGTGATGGTGGTGTTCACCGTGTCATCCACTGCGGTGGTGGTCGGGCCTTGCGCGAGCGCTGCGGAGACGAGGAGTCCGGAAGCGAGAGTGAGCGCTGTGATTGTGGGATGGAATTTCATGCGTTGTTGGAAGTTGGGAATCTCGTTCTGAGAGACATCAATTGATGCATCTTAATTTGCCGGGATTTCTCAGTTTCAGCAAGTCAGGAAGTGAACGGTCACGGCAGGGTTAACCGAAGGCGCATGTGGCGCTGGATTGCACCACTGACCGGGACGGTGTCGCGGAACTTCAACGTGTTGGTGCCATCGTTGTTGGTGATGATCGATCCGACTTGGGAAGTATTGCCACTCCCGGAAAGCCAGGTGCCGCCGAGCGTTGCGATGACTTCTGGAGTGAATGTCGTGCTTTGCACCGACGAACTGCGACGGAATGAGAGCGTGAGGAATGGTCCGGAAGCGCCATCCATTTCGATCGCGGAAGAAAAAGTGCCGGAGGAATCGGGCGAGCGCGGATTCCGGGCCAGTGCGTATTCCATCCCGTTGCTCATGCCGTCGCCGTCGGCGTCGAACGAGATTCCGCTGATGGCACTTTCCTCAGCCGTGAACCACTGGCTCTGCCAGTTGGAGAAGGTCATGGGGCTGATTCGTCCGGCGTTGCCCGGTGCGGCCGACGATGCTCTCCAGTTGAGCCGATCATCCCCGAAGGCGTTCACTTTTCCCCGTTCGAGACTCGGACCACCGCCGCCCGGCGAGGTGGGCCATCCGTTGGTTTTTGCGTAGGTGACGAAATCCAAATCGATGTAGGGCACGACAGTCTGGCCGGAACCATTCACGTAGGGTGTTCCGGGCTTTCGAAGTGAAACTCGCTCGCCGACATCGGCGAGCTCGGCTGGAGCATAGGGCCCAAAAATGCGAATGGACGCTGCCAGCGATAACGCTGTTCGGAATGTTGCCGGAGCGATTGCGGAAACGATGATAAACTCCCGAGGCTCAATGATGGTGCCCGGCGGGAAGTTGAAATTCACACCTTCGATACGCCATGTATTCGCGGGGTTTGCGGGGTCGTAGAGTGGGATCGGCGCAGTCCCGGTATTTCGAATTTCGATGAATTCGGAAGCGGTGCCGCTGGGCTGATAGTGAATCTCAGAGAGGATGACGGGACCGACCAACGGCCCGCTATTTGCAGAGCCAAGCGTCTGGCTTTTTTGTTGTACGAAAAATATTCGCGCCGGGGTTTCGGAGTTCGCGAACCGTCCCAGTGAGACGCCGGTGTCGGAAGCCCCAAACTCCGCATAGACGCTGTAGCCGGTGAGCTCACCGGCTGGGTTCGCGGATGACAGCAGCACTTCGTCTCCATTGCCGCTCAGCGCAAAAGCGGCGGGCCCCGTGTTGAACTGCGTCTCGGTGAAGAGAATGTATCCGCCGGGAGGAATGGTTGTCCCGGCTGGGATTCGGTATTTTTGTGGATTTGCCAGCGAATCGCTGATCCACCAGTCGCTGATATCTGCGGTGTCTGTGGCGCTCGGATTGTAAATCTCGATCGTGTCGAGTTGCGGCACGTTGCTGTTCGCGAGGATTTCGTTAATGAGGACGGCGGTGATTCCATTTGGCGCGTCATCCGCGAGCGGGGAGCCGTTGAGGTTGGTGCTCGCACGCCATGAACCGGGGAGATTCGGCGCGGTGTTGCTGTTCGGCAGCACCGGCACGATTGAGCGTCCGCCGCCGTCCGCCGCGACGGGCCAAGGCAGGACGTCGTCGTAGGTGACGGAGAAGACGGCATTTTTTGCGGCGTCTTCGATGATGAGTGTGTCGCCTCCATTGGCGAGCGCGGTGCTCGGGCCGTATTGGCCCAGGACGGAGATGCCCGGATATTTCAGCGCAAACTGCGCGGCGTTTTTTGCGATGATCGCGTGGCTGTTCGCGGCGAGAATCGCACCTGCCGGAAATGTGAAATCGACGCCCGTCCGGAACCTCATGCCGAACAGCGGCACGGGCTGCGGGGACACGTTTTTGATTTCGATAAACTCGAACTCGCTGCCCGGCGTAAGCACTCCACCGGGCGGCGTGAAGTCCGGCGGATTGTACATGATTTCCGTGATGAGTATCGGGGCGACCGCCGTCGTGGAAAATGTTGCTTCGAGGAGCGAGCTCCATTCACCACCGGGGCTGAAGACGCGAGCTTTCACTACGGTTGTAGCGCTGAGGGAAATCGGCCCGGTGTAGAGCGAGCCGCTCGCGGAGCCGCCGGGGAGTCGCGGATCGAGCCCGTCGGTCGTGTAGAAAATGGAACCGCCGCCTGCATTCGGGTTCGTGATGGTGAGGCTGAACGGCGGTGTGATTGCGCCACCATGCTGGCTGAAAACCGGCGCGAGCGTGGCGGGGAAGAGCCCTTCGGTTTTGAAGTAACCGTTCACAAATCCAGTCGGGATGTAAAGGTAAGCATCGTCGCTCGTGTAGCCGTCCAGCAGGGTGCGGCGGCGCCCCGGCGCATTGGTCGTCGCAGTGATTCCGAATGTCGCATTGCGCGTCACCGTCCAGCGAGTGTTGTCACCGATTCCGTTGACCCAGTTTGTGATGCGCGAGCCCTGCGCGATGAAGGGCCCGACTTCCGCCGCGAGCACGTTGTAGCGCGCCAGGATTGCGGCATCCGTTAATGCGCCGCCGTTGAAGAAATGTTTCTGAATGCGATCTGCGAAGAGCAGTTTAAACTCAGGGCTGTCGCGCAAAAGCGTGTAGAGAATCCGTGCGCCGACGGACGTTGCTTCGGTCTGCGGCGCTGTGGAAATGAGCCCGCTTTGTGCTCCGGCTGCGCCATTATTTTGCGGTGAAGAAACAAAATTGTTGCTGGTGACGGTAAGGCCGAATGAGCCAAAAGCGCCTTCGGCATCCCATGTGAAGAATCGCCATTTTCCAGTGTTCGAGCGCTCGCGGGAGGCGACCCAATTGTTCTGCGGCCAATCGCCAGTGCAGGTGTAAATGTTCTGAATGAGGTAATCGATAAACTCCGCCATATCGAGCCGCGCCTGCATTCCTTGATAGTTCGCGAGCGCACTTTGCGGATTGTTCCGAAGGTAAGTGAACATTTCTTGATACGCGATTCCGTCGCCGTCAGACGGCACGCCGACTTGCAGCACGTCCCAATCGAGGTCGCTGTTGAACGCTTCGCGCATCCATTCCTGTCGCAAGTGCTGCACGAGGTTGAAGATGCCTTTGTATTGCGCGTTGATGTAGAGCGTCGTGTTCACCCCCAGACTGCCTTTGTTGCCCGTTTCGACAAAGAGCCGCCGAGCGAGTTCATCGATGATGAACGGGTTCAGGTCGTTGTGCCCGCCGCGAAAACGGAAGTCGCTGTGCTTGGTCACCGGCGAGTTTGGGATGATGGGGAAATCGAGCGGATCGCCGCCGAGATCATCGCGCATGTAAAAGTTCATTGATGGTTTGTTCAACGCGTCCGTTGTGCTCCATGCCGTCGTGTTCGGCGTCGCGCCGTTTGGCCCCGCCAAAATGTAGCGTGGCCGCGTGAAAGGGCTGCCCGCCATGCGCAGACCGATGTCCAGATTGAAAAGCGATGATCCGTTCGCTGCGAGATACTGCCACGTCACCGGACGCTCACCCCAGATTCCGCGGAAGTTCGCGTTGTTATATTGCTGGCTGTCACCGAGCGCAGACCACGGGCCAGTAGGATAATTCCCTGCGGCTCCCGCAACATTGTTCTGAATCGCCATCACGCCGAATGGACGATACAGCGAGCGCGGTTGCTCGCCGACCAACGTAACTGCGGGAATGTTCGGGCGCGGCGCGGGCTCGTTGATCAAATACGTGTGCGTTGTCGGCGCCGAAGGCAACAGCCCCGGCGCAAAAGCGACCGCACGAATCGAACGTGAAGAGCTCACATTGATTCCGCCGGAATAGACGGTGCCGGTCGTGCTCGTCGGGATCGCGCCTTCGCTATTGCTGGCCGTATCCGTGTATCGAATCGTCGCATCCGGCGTGGTTGTCGCCAGCGTCACCGTTTGTCCCGTGGGAAAGAATCCGCCCTGAATGTTCACCGTCGGTGCCTCGGTTGTCGCCGCCAGCTCGGCACCGGCATTCGCCGCGCCCGGAGTCGCCGTATCGAAATATACGTAATTCCCCGCGCCATTTCTCCCGAAGCTATGATGCGGCGAGCCTTTCGGTAGAGGGGCGAATTGATGCACCAGTGCGCCCGATTGATCGCGCAGCCCGATATACTCGCCATCGGAATCGAGCTTAAATGTCGCGTGCAAATACCCGTTCACGCCCGGCACTTTCACATCCTGCCCGTCGAGAATTACGACGATATATCCGCCAGCCGGGATGCTCACATTTGGAAAAAGCCACTTCTGCGGCGTGCCGTTGTCATCCGAGAGCGCCCAGCCATTCAGCGAAACTGCCGTCGCTCCGTTGTTGTGAAGCTCCACCCAATCGTTCACCGATTCCGGGGCATCCGGGTTGTCTTCCACGGCACCATCGAGGTCCGCCACCGGCTCCTGCGTACCTACGAAATAGCGCCATGACGAAGCATTGTTCGCCACAAGAATTGCGCCGCCCGCCGGCCCGATGCGCAGGTCTGCTTTCACCGCGATATCCGCGTCGCCGATGGTCACATTGTGCGTCTGAATCGCCAGCACGTTTGCACCTTGCACCAGCACGTTTTTCGCAGGGTCGATCGTGTAGGTCGTCGTTGCGCCAAAATTGCGGGCTGCCGTCGCGACTGCATTGCGTGGAACCACCGTATTCGGCGTCCCTTGATTTGCCCGCGCGACTTCCACGCCGTTGATGTAAGCGACGAACGAGTCATCAAAATCCATCAGCAATTGCAGTGGCGTGAGATCGACTGCTTGCGCCGCATCCGCATTGAAAATGATGCGCGTGTAAAGCGACGGCGTGACTCCCACGACACCGCTCACCGATGTGCCAATCCCCGCGACTCCCTGGCCATGCGGTCCTGTGCCGGTCGTCCACGCGGTATCTTGATAGGCCAGTTTCCCCCACGGCACCGACAGCCTTCCCGCAAAAAGCATCGCCGGGTCATAGAGCCCGCCCGCAGGCTCCACGACGCCAGGGAAAAACTTCCACGCATCCGTGGCGTTCACCAGCGTCACTGGCGACGCGCCGCCAATCCGTAATATGCCGCCGAAAGCGAAGTTCGTATTGATGTAGCTCACGTTGAGCGCATGGACTGCAATCACATTTGTCCCCGCGACGAGTCGTGTATTTGCCGGACCGAGATTCAACGTCTCGTTGTATTTATAAGGGTCCGAAGTCGCCGTCGCTAAATCCGGATCATACGCGTGCTGATCATGAAACTGAAACTGCCCCGCAGGCCCCGCCCAGCGCCGCGCGACTTCCACTCCGTTTACATAAATGATGAACCCATCGTTGTAGTCGGCCACAAATTCCAGCGGGTCCGTTTTCGCCGCATCAAGCGCGCTGACTGTGATTGTCTTCCGCAAGTAAAGAGTCGGCGTCAGATACAGCATTTGCGTCTGCGTATTCGTCCCATAGACCAGCGTATTCGCAGCGAAAGGAGTCACTGAGTCCGTCGTATTCCCAAACCCAAAGGGCGCATTTCCGGTCTGCCAGCCACGCACCGCGCTGTCGTCATAAGCATTTTCGTAAAACGCAGGTCCGCTACCAAGTCGCGGGATTCCTACAGGATGAGGAGCCGACCATTTTAGAACACGCTCCGATGCGGCATGGACGACTTCATTGATGACCACGTCCGCCCGTGAATCGGCGAGGATAATCGAGAGTGCGAGAAGGAGAGAAGTGGCTGTTTTAAGCATTTTTGTTGGTGGCAGACGGGCGGGATAAACTTATTGTCCGATTACCGGATTAGTCAACGGACGAGTGGGACATTCTCGTAACGGAAGGCCGTTCGGACGCCGGAAAAGAAAACGGGCGCGGCTCCGAAGACCCGCGCCCGTTTTGAAGAATGAATCAGCCCGACTATGCCCGGCGGCGGCGGCGGGCGAGGACTACGAGCCCGCCGATCATCAGTGCGACCGACGATGGTTCGGGGACGACGTTGTATTTCACGGTCACAGCGCCTGCGGTCTGATCGATCCAGTAAACGGAGTCTGAATTGGCGTCGAATGGCGTTTGGTCATTGATGCGGGTGGCGGTGAATGGTCCGCTGCCGAGGTCGAAGACATCGTCGAAATTAAGCAGGCTGGTGTTCGCGATGTCGAACGCATCGCCGCCGAGCGTGATTGCGCCGCCGATAATTCCGAGGCTGAACGTGCCAGTGATGGGGACTCCGAGATACGTGCCGTCAGGAATTCCCATTCCCGAGACATCGAGCGTGAGGCCGACAGTGTTATCGAACGCTCCGCTGATGTCGAAGGTCTTGTCAGCATTGAGCTTGAGCGTCGCTCCCGGATCGGCTGTTGTGAGCGGGCCGTTGATGTCGATAAGGCCTGCATTGCTGCGGGAGAGGGCACCCGCCCCGAAAAGGAAGCTTCCATTGCTGGTGTCGATTCCGCCGTTCGCATTGAGACGTCCGCCTGCGATGGCGAGTAGGCCTGTTCCGTTCGCTTGAACATCGATGTTGCCTGCAACAGTCAATGTGCCGCCGGTTTGAGCGAGGGTGCCGTTGCCGTTTTCAGCGACGATGATTCCATCCAAGCCGACGTTGACTGCTGCTGTTCCGTCGATATTCAAGAATCCAGAGCCGCCGCCGGTCCAGCCGACCCGGATGCCATCGACGGTTGCGGTACCCGCGGAGATGTTCCAAGTTCCGCTACCGCCAGCGTTTTCACCGAGCAGAACTTGCCCTGCACCAGCGGTGATTAAGGAACCGCCGGATTGGTTGATCGTTCCGACTCCAGAGAGGGAGCCGACGACGATGTGGTTCGCATTCGTTCCTAGTTTGATGAGGCTACCGGTGTCGCTGATGTTCACGACTCCGGTCGCGTTCTGGCGTCCGATTGCGATCCAGTTATTCGCCGAGACGGTGCCTCCGCTGATGTTCATCGTAGCGTTGCCGCCCGCTGCCTGGCCTACCCATAGTTCGCCGTTTACGGCGAGCGTGCCGCCTCCGATGTTTGCATTGGCTGCATTGGGCCCGCCATTTCCAAAGATGGCGTTTCCGGAGACATTCACGGTTCCCCCAGCCTGATTGTAGGAGCCAAAGCCAACGCCACCGACGCGCAGTCCGCCATTGTTGGAGATGTTCACTATGGCTGAATCAGCGATGCTGAACGTGCCAGTGCCAGTGCCAGCGGCATTGGGGTTGGCTGCGCCGACGCTGATGCCGCCGTTATCGACGATGAGCGTGCCAGTGCCGCGGGCGATAAGATTGCCGGTGCCGCCAGCATTTACGCCGAGGCTGATGACTTGATTCGCCGTGACGGTTCCGCCCGAGACGTCAACCGTTCCGATGCTGTCAATGCCGACGCGCATTTCTCGATTGTAAACTGTTCCGGCTGTGACGTTCAGCGCTCCATTTCCGCCAGCAGCCATGCCGATTTGAGTCCATCCGCTTGTCGTGATGAGCGAGCCGCCGTTGACATTCACCGTGCCGGTTCCTGCGTTGCCGATGTGGAGGTCGTAGCTCGAAGTGACCGACGAAGTCCCATTGATATTGACCGTGCCGGTCGTGCTTGCAGCATTGCCAACGAGCAACTCACGAATGCGGGCGCTGGCGGTGTCGTTGAGGGTCCAGACGCCAGTGCTTCCACTGTTGCGACCAATCACGATGTTTCCTTTATTGGTTCCGCGAGCGGATGTATCGACGACGGCTTGGTCGTTCAGAATCGAATTGCCGGACATGGTATATGCGCCCGATCCTCCTTCACCAACGGAGAGCCAGTCGGTGTGGTTCTGGTTCAGAGTTCCACCAGTTTGTGTGATGGTTCCCTGCGAGCCGCCGGCTGTGGCGATTGAGGTCCACTGGTTCGCATCAAGGCGTCCGCCTGAGAGGTTGATGTTGCCGATTGCGCCGCCATTGCGGCCCACCCAGATGTCGAACGCAGAGCTTGTTCCGCCGCTAATGTTGAGCGTCCCGTTGCCGTTTTCACCAATATAGAATCCCGTTTCGGTCGCAGGTGCCGTCTGTGTGAATGTTCCGCCGCTGATGGTCGCAGACGCTCCATCGTTGACCGTCAACCGCGTTCCGTAGGACACCGCGCCCGCGCTTGCAAGCGTTCCGCCGGTGCCGACGGTGATTGCGCCGCTCGTAGTGGTCGTGCTTGCTGCGCCGAGGTTCGTCGTGTTGTTCACGTCGATGTTCGACGTGCCGACGATGGACCCGTAGTTATTGAAGGTGCCGACGTTCAAATCGGTGAACCCGGTGTAGTTCGATGTGCCGGTGTGCGTGACGACGCTCGCTGCATCTTGCGAGATGGAGCCGCCGCCGCTGATGTTGTTGGCGACGGTCGCATCTGATGTGCTGTTGAGCGAAATCCGAGTGCCGCCTGCGAGCGAGATATTTCCAGTGGGGAGCACGCCGCT
>JAYTMG010000303.1:0-1434 GCA_043728745.1 Verrucomicrobiaceae bacterium | reverse complement strand
TTCTTCTCCACTCGCCTCCGTTCTAAATCCTTCATAATCAACGAAAACTTTCCACTTTTGATCGCACGCTCTTTTCCACTTTTGTTTGCTACACGACATGTTCCGACAAACGGCTTGCCAAGTCCACGACGAGTCACGATATTCGTCGCCCTTCGCAAAGAAGTGCCGGTGTAGCTCAGAGGTAGAGCAGACGATTCGTAATCGTCAGGTCAAGGGTTCAATTCCCTTCACCGGCTCCACTCCCAAACTCTAAGAGAGTGATGAACTCCAGATACAATTTCTCGCCTCGCTTGTGCTCCAATTGAGCACGAAAAAGAGCTGGAAGAAGATTCGCTTTTCACGGCGTTTGCGGTGTTCGTGAAAGCCCAAAGTAAAATCCCCGATTGTGCCGCCGACCGCGCCCCTGCCACTCCACGAAAAATCTGCTTGAACCGCCTCTGCGTTACCCTTTCATCCGGGAATGGCACGACCGCTTCCAGTTGTTTCATCTTCTCAGGATATTCCTCCGCTGCCGGAGATCTATGTCCTTTGGCATCCCGAGTGCGCGCATGGAGCCGCGATTGCCTGGCAAATCCGGCAATGGTTGCGACCAGCAGCCGGACAAGGGCCGCGAATCTTTTACCGCAGCGAACCCGCGCCCGGCGGTGCCACGAAATTGCCGCTTCCGCTCCCAGGCGAAAGCCGGGACTGGCCGGCGGATCTTGAGCGCCAGCAACCCGGCGACACCTTGCAAATCGTGATACCGCTGCTCGATCACAACGCCGTGACCGACCCCGCGTGGCGCTGGTGGCTGGAGCAGTTATCCGAGCCGGGGCCGTTGCCTTTTCGCCGGATGTTCCTGCCCGTGGCGCTGACCCGCACGGCGTTCAATGCGCCGCCTTCCATCGCGAGACAGAATTTTTTACGCATCCCGGACGTGCTGAATACTCCGGCGGATACGCTATGGGTCGAACCGCTGGAGAGCCCGCTGCTCGGCTCTCTGCTCAAGCCCCTCACGGAGGCGCTCTGCCGAATCGTGCTCAGCGATTTTCGGAACGAGGTGGAAGCCAACTCGCGTAAATCCGCGCCGCTTCGTCTCTTCATCTCTCACGCAAAAGTGGATGGGGCGGGACCGGCGTCGCGGCTACGCGATTACATTTACAGCAGGACGCAGCTCGCGGCGTTCTTCGACGAAAATAATATCCCCTACGGTGACAGCTTTTCCGAAGTCCTCGAAGACTCGCTGGCGAGCGGTGAAACGGCTGCCCTGATCGCTGTAGTAAGTGACGCCTATGCCTCTCGTCCGTGGTGCCGCCGGGAGTTGCACGCATTTTGCCAGCCGAAGTGCATCATGCCGGGGTCTGCCGAAGTATGGGCGCTCCAGCCCGTCCTCGTCGTGGATGTCCTCGAGGGCAAGCGTCTCACGCGGGGGCTCACCGAACTCGCGACGGTCCC
>JAYTMG010000302.1:0-2092 GCA_043728745.1 Verrucomicrobiaceae bacterium | reverse complement strand
TAGGTTAGAAAATCTACCTGCGTCATTCCCACGCCATCCTCGGGCAGACAGTCGCGGACAAATTCCTTCTCCAGCTCCACGCCCTCGCGCATGAATTCGACGAGCTCTGCGCGGAATTCCGGTGTCCAGATGTCCGGGTTTTCGGCGATGAGTTGCGTGAGGATGTAGCGGCCAAGCTCGATGTGGTTCGATTCGTCGCGCAGGGTGTATTGAAACATCTGGCCGATGCCGGTCATTTTGTTTTGCCGATGCAGCGAGAGGATCATCGCGAATAGTGCGTAAAATTGCGTGCCTTCCATGACTTGCGTGATGCCAAAAATCGCCTTCGCGAACTTCTGCTTGTTCACGGTTTGCGTGAGGTCGATGCCCATTTTCAACTCGGGCATCTGGCGCGTGATGAACGCGTTCTTTTTCTGCACGCTCGGGATGTCGGTGAACTTCGCGGTGACTTCGTCGAGGTCGATATTGAGCGAGCCGATGATGTGCAGCAGCGAGTCCATGTGGATGGACTCCTCGGCGATGTGCCGCAGGGATGCGTGCTTGAGTTCGGCGGCGGTGAGGTTGTCCTCGATGACGTGCAAAACGGAGTCGCCCACGATGCCTTCTGCGGCGGAGAAATAGCCGACGCCCATCTCGATGATCCACCGCTCTTTGGCGGACAATGCGCCCGTGTTCCACTGCTGGGAATCGCGTGTCATGTCGATGACATCGGGCTCCCAATGGTTCGCCTTCATCTGCTTATAAATGCGGTAGGCGTCGTGGTATTTTAGCGGCAGGATGTTCAGCTCTGCGCTGCGCAATCCGTTGATGACCTTCTTTCCGGCGAGCCGGGCGCGGGCTTTGGTTTTGTCGAGACGGAAGGTTTTGGCCCCCATTTGATAGACGACAAAATCGCCCTGCTCGGTGGCTACAATTTTGTCGTCGGAAAAGAAGAGTGCGTCGGGTGGTGTCATGGCTGTTGTCATTGGGCTTTTAAAGTCGTGTTGGTTCGTGCTCAAAACCACACTATATTGTGGTTTCATCGTCGAACTACGCTTGCAGTAGCGGTGTGGAAGCAACTCAGTCAAGCCATCGCCTCGATATTTTCACGCGAAAAAGTGCTTGCGGATCATGGCCGCCGCCTCGCAATCCGCCCGTGCAAATACTTCCCGCCTAAATCGCACGTCGGAAGCCTCAAAAACGCATCATTGCACCCCGCGAAACAGCTCCCATAAAGGAACGAGCCCGCAGCGACGGCAAAAATCGCCCGTTCTCACTTTCCGCGCACGCCGGTTCCTGCGGTATTTGCCTCGCCGTAAATGCCGCCGGTTTCTCCGAATGGCAATTGCAGGCGGGCTCGCGTTTCGGTCGGGGCGTCCTCGCAGAGCCATGCGTTTTTTTCAAAGCGGAAGCTCTTTGGCTCGGTGCCGCCGCCGATGTTTACGGCCATCGCTAGGCCGTTTTTAAAAGTGACGAGGTTGTTCGCAAACACGCCATTGCGGCACGGGGCAAATGCAACATTTTGGTTCTCTTGCAGGATGCGCACGACCCAGCGACCGGGATTCACGATCGTGTTGTAGCGCACGATTGCGCCGTCCACTCCGACGAATGCAATGGGTGCCATGCTGCCGGTAAAATGGCAGTCTTCCACCGTGATTTCGCGGGCCTCGGCGGTCGCGTTGAGCGGGCGAAAGTAGGGCGCTCCGGTGCTACCGCCGAGATTCACGGCACGGCCTCCGGCGTTGACGAATTTACATTTCCGAATCACCACCGCGCGACTGCCGCCTTTCGTCTGCACGCCGTTCGCCATTGCTGCGCTTTCGCCGTGGGTGAATGTGCTGTTTTCGACAACGCCATCGTGGCAGCCGACCATGTCGATCGCCGATCCGCCGTCGCCCCAATGGCTGACTTTACATCCCGTGACGGTGAATGCGTCCACGCCGGAAAGCTTGATTCCATCACGATTGCCGCGCGGCGAGTTATTGCGCACGTCGAGCCCGCGGAGGACGATTCCTTTTGCCGGACTGTCTGCTTTTCCGGCGTCGTCGATGTTGATTCCGTTTGCCGTCGCGCCGCTGAAAACCACATCGCGCAATTCCCAATACGAGCATCC
>JAYTMG010000301.1:0-3277 GCA_043728745.1 Verrucomicrobiaceae bacterium | reverse complement strand
GAACCTGTTCCGTTTTCGAATTCATAGATTGCGTAATGTATGGATTACGCAATTTACGGCGACCGAACTCAGACGGCGCTACGCGTTACGCTTACGATCGTTCTCACTGGTTGTGGAACCTCGTTTGGATCTAGTAAGGAGGGAAGCGTTGCTTCAGATCTCCAGCATCTTTCCACATGCCTACATTTGTTTCGGGACTTGAACGGTCGCCTGCCTACTCAAGACGAAGGGTTGCAAGTGCTGGTCAGTAATCCCACTGAGCGTCAATTTCCTCGGGGGCGGGCATTCCTTAAGGAGATTCCAAGGGACCCCTGGGGTAGCCCCTACCAATATACGACCTCGGTGCCGGACGGCCAACAGTTTGGACTCTACTCGTTTGGCCCCGACCGGATTAGTCAATCAAGAGGCAACGACCTGGACGATCTAAATTCATGGCCTGTGAAACTGCCGAGCGAACGAAACCCACGGTCGGCCGCAATCATTAGCGTTTCAGCGATGGGCGCTGCTCTATTACTACTCATCTTCTTTTGTGCCACACGCTACCGCCGAAGCTCCAAAACGGTCGCCTAAACTTTTCTGAAGGCATCCGGGCGGAGCCCCGGTGCCATCAGGGGTTGAACCGGTCCGGTTCTTTCAGCGGGAAACGGCGGGGACACGGGAAACGGCGTGGACAGACCGATCGAGCAATAATGAACCACACTCAAAGTAGACTTGCTCAAAGTAGACTTGAGCGTGACACTCCAAGTAACTTTGGAGCGTCGTGGCTCACGCAGCCCTCTACGTGAGTCTCCTCATGCGAAGCACACTCTTTCGATCTGCGCTTCGAGGTTTAAGATTCACGCAGAGGGCTACGTGAGCCACGACTCGGGCAAGCACGCTTGAATCGCTGCGTTTGGGTTTACGGCGGAGCAGGTGGCGGCGGTGACGGGGGCTGAGCCACGGGACGCCGATTCGTCGGAGGAAGATTGCGCCGATACGGGCGTGAGGGCATCATCCGGCTTGCCAAGAGCTATGAGACTTAAAAAACCGACGCGCATTTCTGGAATTCAATCCGCCTTGATCGCGCTGTGCCTTTGCGGCGGCATCGCTTCGGGGGAGGAGGCGAAGAACGCCGATTGGGGGGCCTATCTCGGCGGGAAAGAGCGCAGTCTTTACTCGCCGCTCGCGCAGATTACTCGCGAGAATGTCGGGCAGCTTGCAGTCGCGTGGACTTATGACACGGGCGACAAAAGCGAGTATCAGGCGAACAACCTGATCATCGACGGTGTGCTCTACACGCCTTCGCCGACGAGGAAAGTCATCGCTCTCGACGCTGCGACGGGTACGGAGCTTTGGAAATGGGACCCGGCCACCGAGCGCTCCGGCAAAGGTCCGGCCCGGCAGCGAGGTTTGGTTTTTTGGGCGAATGATTCGGGCGGGGAGCGGCGGCTTTTTACTGGAGTTGGTGGGTTCCTTTTTGCGTTGGATGCGAAGACTGGCGAGGTCATCCGGAGCTTCGGAGAAAACGGCTCGGTCTCTCTCGGTTCGGGGCTGAACACGCCGGGTGTGATCTATAAAGACGTGCTCATTTTAGGCGGCGTGGGCGGGACGGGCTCGGTGCGTGCGCTAGATGTCCGGACGGGCGCGCAGCGGTGGATTTTCCACCTCATCCCGCGCCCCGGCGAAGTGGGATACGAGACATGGCCGAAGGATGCTTATAAGACGGCGACGGGCGTGATGCCTTGGTGCGGGCAATCGCTCGATGAGAAGCGCGGGGTCGTTTACGTGGCGACGAAAACAGCCGAGCCCGATTTCTACGGCGGAGAGCGGCACGGGATGAATCTCTTCGCGAACAGCGTGCTCGCACTAAACGCCGCGACGGGCGAACGGCTCTGGCATTACCAGATCGTGCATCACGATCTGCTCGATAAGGATCTGCCGTGCCCGCCCGTTTTGCTGACCGTGAATCATCACGGCCAGAAGATCGACGCGGTCGCACAGGGGACGAAGCACGGACTGCTGTTCGTTTTTAATCGCGTCACGGGAGAGCCGCTCTGGCCCATTGAGGAAAAGCCTGTTCCGGCGTCCGATTTGCGAGGCGAAAAGGCGTGGCCGACCCAGCCTTTTCCCACGAAGCCCGCACCGCTGATGCGGCAGAAATACACGGAAGCCGACGCTTCGGACCTGTCGCCGGAGACCCACCAGCTCACGCTGGACCGCATCCGTGCCTCGCCGAATTTCGGCCCGTTTCCCGCGCCGAGTCTGAATGAGACGGTGATGTTTCCAGGATTCGACGGCGGTATGGAATGGGGCGGTGGCGCGGCGGACCCGGACGGCACTTACTACGTCAACGTCAACGAGATGCCGTGGCTCATGCAGATGGTGGAAACCCGCCGCGCAGACGGCACTCCGCTCGTCGCCGGCGAGCAAGACTACATGGTCTTTTGCGGCGCGTGCCACGGCCTCGACCGGAAGGGAAATCTCGCCGCGGGATTCCCTCCGCTGCTCGACGTGGGCAAGCGAAAGACCCGCGCGGAGATCGAGCAAATCACGCGTCAAGGCGGCGGACGAATGCCCGCCTTCGCATCCATGCCCGAAGCGAAGCGCGCGGCCGTGCTGAACTACGTGCTCAACGAAGCGCCGGGACTCCCGGCGACCGTCGATACAAGCGCGCCGCCGGCTTACGCATTCGGCGGATTCCGCCGCTGGCTCGACAAGGAAGGCTACCCCGCAATCAAGCCGCCGTGGGGCACGCTGAACGCCGTGAATCTCAACACCGGCGAGCTAAAATGGAAAGTCCCCCTCGGCGAATACGCCGAACTGACCGCCCGCGGAATCGCGCCGACGGGCACCGAAAACTACGGCGGCCCCGTGGTCACCGCAGGCGGGCTGATTTTCATCGGAGCGACTGCGGACGAAACGTTCCGCGCCTTTGACAAAGAAACCGGAAAAGTGCTTTGGAAAACGAAGCTCCCTTTTGGCGGCAACGCAACCCCGAGCACCTACATGGTGAATGGGCGACAATACGTCGTCATCTCCGCAGGCGGCGGTAAGTCCGGTCGTCCTGCGGGAGGAAGCCTTGTGGCTTTCGCGCTTCCTGACTCGAAAAAGCCGGAACGGAATCCGTAAGCTTGCCAGGATTGGCTTCATCGGTGGGGCTTCCGTTCAGCGAGGGCGTGATTAATTCAAATTTTTTACTTTGCGCTGAGGCACCGCGAGATTGGCCCGCGAAAAACGCAAAAAAGCGCGAAATGGGAAATCCTTTCGCATCTTTTCGCGTCTTTTCGCGGGCCAAAAT
>JAYTMG010000300.1:0-1213 GCA_043728745.1 Verrucomicrobiaceae bacterium | reverse complement strand
GCAGAATCCGCATCGGGAATGACAATTGTCGCGCCCGCCGCGAATGCTCCCCATATATCCCAGACACTGAGATCAAAACTCAGCGCGGAGAGCGCAAGGACTCGATCTTTGTGCGTCATGCGACGGCGGCGATTCACGTCCAGACATGTGTTCACCGCGCCCCGATGATCGATCATCACGCCCTTCGGTTCGCCAGTCGAGCCACTCGTGAACATCACGTACGCGAGACCTTCCGGTCGGCTCCGTATTGGCGATGGTCCGTCGTTTTCCCCGCCGCCGACCACAATCCGCTCAACGTGGTCCGGCCATTCCCCGTCGCCACTGCCATGCTGCACCAATGCAATTTTCGCCCCCGATTTCGCAAGCATCGCATTGCGGCGAATCTCCGGCAGCGATTCATCGATCGGCACATACGCCGAACCGGCATAGTGAATCGCGAGCACCGCTGCGATTTGCTCCCAGCCCTTCTCCATCACCACCGCGATCAGCTCTCTCGCGGGCAAGCGCTCCGCGACGAACATTGCCCGCCGATGGAGTTGCACATACGTCAGCGTTCCCTTTGTCCATCGCACTGCGATTGCATTGGGAGACTCCGCGAGTTGCACCGCAAACAGACCATCCAGAGTCGTATCACTTTCCACCGTCTTCGCTCCCCTGCTCCATTCCGCAATCTGCCGCAGCTCGTCTTCATCGGCCACTGAAACGTCCGAGACCAACGCACCCGGAGGCGCTACAGCGATGTTCCCCAGCGTGGCGGAAAACCTTTGAACCGCCAACGCAAGCGCCGCAGATGAAAGCGCCGGATGAGCCTGGAAATCAAACGTCAACTCCTCACCTCCGAACACCCGCAATGTGAGCGGCATCCCCGTGTCCTCCCTCATCTCAAAGTGGCACCAGTCAGGGTTCGCCATCCCCTTCCGCACCGCAGTATCAAAAGGCTGGTGGTCATACATGACGACCGTAGGAACCAACGATTCCGTGCATGTCCACTGCTGGATCGCTTCCAAATCCGCAGACTCAAATTGCCGCAGCGCCCTCCGATGTTTCGCGATGCCACAAACCCAGCCCGCAAGCGACTGCGCCGGTTCGACGCGGATGCGAAGCGGCACCGTGTTCACAAACATCCCGACCAAATCCCGGTCCTCGCGAGAACGACACGAACGCACCTCGCCAAACACCACATCGTCAGTGCCCGCCTGCCGCCCCAGCACCA
>JAYTMG010000299.1:0-1142 GCA_043728745.1 Verrucomicrobiaceae bacterium | reverse complement strand
GACCGCGCCACCGTCCGCCGATGGGCTATCGCTCACAAACTCGCGCCAGATACTCGCTATAAAAAGCCCGCCAAACCCGTCCGCAGATGGCAGGTCCGCGACTTCGGGGCGCTCTGGCAATACGATGCCACGCCTCACGCCTGGTTCCCCGGCGATACCTGTAAATATGCCCTTCTCGACATCCTCGACGACGCCACTCGCCTCAACACCGGCGCTCGCATTTACCCCGCCGAAAACCTCTCTGCGCATCTCCATTTCCTCTCCCTCACCTTCCTCGCGCACGGCCTCCCGCTCGCGCTCTATGTCGATTATCACTCCTTCTTTTTCACCCACATTCCAGACGCCTACACCCAGCTCGGCGAGGCCCTCCGCTTTTACGGCATCACCCTCCGCTACGCCCCCACGCCACAAGCAAAAGGCAAAATCGAACGTCGCCACCACTACTGGCAAAATCGGCTCCCAGCCTTATTTTCAGCCGAATCCATCCACTCCATCGACCCCGCAAACGCACTCCTCGATAAACTCATCGCGCACGCAAACCTCACCGAAATCCACCGCGAAATCCGCTCCACCCCACACGCCGCCCACCAAGCCGCACTCGCTCAAAAACACACCGTCATCCGCCCCGCCCCCACCTGTCCTTGGTGGCGCTTCGTCTGGAGCCTCCGCACCACCGTCCGCGTCGCCGCCGACGGCACCGTCCCCGTCCGCAACGTGCGCCTCTCCATCGACGCCCCGCCTCGCTCCCGCGTCATCCGCTGTATCCTCCACGACGGCGACATCTTCTATCTCAAATCTAAACCTTCAAAAGACGCGCTCCCGCTCGTCCTTCTCCACTCGCCTCCGTTCTAAGCCCCTCATAATCAACGAAAATTTTCCGCTTTTGATCGCACACAGTTTTCCGCTTTTGTTTGCTACACGACACGGTAAACCATACGGCTTGCGCCGTGTCGGGTTTCTTGCGATGGGAGCGGCGCATTTTATGAAACACATCGCACTTCTCTCCTTCGTCGCAATCACCGCCAGCGCAGAGCCCATCAAGGTTTTGCTCGTGGACGGGCAGAACAATCACAAGTGGGCGCAGACCTCGCCCGAGTTGAAGCTGATCTTGGAGGAGGGCGGGCTTTGCAAAGTGGATGTCT
>JAYTMG010000298.1:0-6739 GCA_043728745.1 Verrucomicrobiaceae bacterium | reverse complement strand
GTCAGCGAGTGCTTTCAGGATGTCGGTGCAGTCAGTTGCGGCCATATCGGTAACGTAGCGCACGGTCCCGCCTCACGGCAATCGCCTACGCAGTATGCTGGAGTCTGCATATACGGGGCAGCGTTGCACGGAGTATCGCCTTGCGCATTTCGGACAAAGCGATAGGCGGTTATATACAGTCTTTTTTTATGAACTATCTCTCTCGACGCTCCTTTCTCACCCGCTCTGGAATCGCTGCTGCCGCAGTGGGCGGGGCTCCACACATTGCGAAGTCTGCGGAGGCGCTGCTGGCGCAATCGGGGCAGAAGCCGAAACGCATCATCCATGTGGTGAGCGATGGGATGAGTATGGGGACGCTGACTTGCGCCGATATGCTCTCGCAGTTGACGCGGAAGAAGCCGCTGACTTGGACGCAGCTATTCAAAAACCCGGCGGCTAAGCTGGCATTGATGAACACGCGCGCGCTGAACTCGGCGGTGACCGATAGCTCGGCGGCTTCGTCTGCGTGGGGCAGCGGGTCGCGTGTGGTGAATGGTGCGCTGAATGTGCTGCCGGACGGGAAGCTGCTCACGCCGCTGTACCCGCTTTTTATTGATGCGGGTTGGAAGACGGGGCTGGTGACGACGTCGGAAATCACTCACGCGACGCCGGCGGGTTTTGCGGTGGCGGTGAAGTCGCGGGGAAATTCGGATGCGATCGCGGCGCAGTATTTCGAGCGGAAAGTGGACGTCTTGCTTGGCGGAGGAGCGCCGTTTTTCAGCCCGAGTCGCCGGAGGGATAAGCGGGACTTGCGCGGGGATTTCACGAAGGCGGGATATTCGTTTGTGACAGATAAAGCAGGGCTTTCGGCGGCTCCTCTGGATACGCGGCTGCTGGGTGTGTTTGCGGATGGGCATTTGCCTTACACGATCGACCACCGCAGCGATGCGAAGCTGCGAGAGAAGGTGCCCACGCTGGCGGAGTTAGTGCGCGCGGCGCTGGCGCGGCTGGAGCGGAGTGAGAAGTTCATCCTGCAAGTGGAGGGTGCCCGCATCGACCACGCGGCGCATAACTCGGATGCCCCTGCGGCGCTGACCGACCAAATCGCGCTGGATGAGGCGCTGGATGTGATCCTCGATTTCCAAAAGCGGAATCCAGACACGCTGGTTGTGGTGACAACAGACCACGCGAATTCGAACCTCGGGCTGAACGGAATGGGCGGCGGCTACCGGACGAGCAGCCAGCGGTTCTGGACCATCACGGAAACGAAGATGTCCTTTCCCGAAATCCTCAAACTGATCGAGAAAGCGGGAACGAAAATGAAGGTGCCTGCTTACCCGTCAGACGCTGAAGACAAGCTCGATGTCCCGGACCCGATGGCGAAGATCGATCCGACGGGAACGAGTGAGGGCGACAAAGATGCCGACAAGGACGAGAAAGATCCGAAGGCTGCGGCGGACGCGGAAAAAACGAAGTTCACCGCAGCCGTACAAATGAGTGCCGTCAGTATCGACCCGGTGAAGTTGACCGCGATCGTGGCCAGCGCGACGGGATACAAAATGTCGGCGCGGCGGGCGGAGTTGTTTGCAAAGTCGGTAGGCGGCGCGGCTCCCCAGCTTTACGACCAGATGAATCCCGTGGTGAACCAACTCGGTCAGGTGATGGGCAATCGATACGGCATCGGCTGGACGGGAAATACGCACACCGCAGATTACGTCGGCGTGACCGCGATCGGACCAGGAAGCGAACTTTTCGCGGGGTTGATCGAAAACACGGACATCTTCCGCCATTACACCGCGCTTGCCGGGATCGACTTCAAGAATCCTTCCGCAGCGCTCATCGCACATGCCGGGCCGGAGGCGTCGGATGTCGAGGGCTCGGAAGGTTACGCTTACGTGTAACGGGATAATTCGGTGGTCAGCGCGCGGGAATCGGTGTTGAGTTTGCGCGCTATGAAACTCCACGCATCCGTCATCGCCGCCCTTCTTTTTTCACCGCTCGCTTTCGCCGAGGAAAAGAAGCCCGGACCTACAGCGCCAGCAACTCCGGCGGCAGACAAGATCTTTGCACCGACAGCGATGGAGGAGCTGAAAGCGCTGAAAGGCAAAGTCGTCACCGTGGAAGGCCCGATCGTTGTGCAGGGTGAGAACAAAGGCGGGACAGTGCGGTATTTGAACTTCACGACAAACTTCCGCCAGTCGGTCTCGCTCACGTTTTTCGCGAGCGCCGGGGACGGGGAATTCACCAAGGAAAAGCTCGCGGAATTTGTCGGCAAAAAAATCCGAGTGAACGGCGAGCTCACGGAATACAACGGCTCGCTGCAGATCAAAATGACCTCGCTGGACCAAATCAAAATCGTCGAATGAAAAAGCATCTGATCATCGCCTTCGCGCTCACCGCAACCGCCCGCGCTTGGGACCCCGCAGGTCACATGTTGGTGGGGCAGGTTGCGTGGGAATTCATGACCCCTGCCGCCCGCGCGAAAGCGGCGGAGTTGGTAGGGTTGCTTGATGGGAAATTTAACGGCGGCCAGCCATATAATTTCGTGACTGTGGGTTGCTGGATGGACGACCTGCGCTCGCTGCCAAAGAAGGAATATCCGTGGAGCAAATGGCACTATGTGGACGGCGAAAAAACCGCCGATGGCTCCGCATTTAAGCTCCCCGAGCCACCGCACGTCGTATGGGCCATCGGCGAAAATATCGCGACGCTCAAAGACGCCACCGCGCCGAAGGAAAAGCGTGCCGAGGCGCTCGGGCAGTTGATTCACTGGGTCGGCGATATCCATCAGCCGATGCACGCGACCACTTGGAACAACGATCGCGGCGGGAATGGATATTTGATTTACGGCGTGACGTTTACCGACCTCCTTTCGGGCCAATCATCGAACTTGCACACATACTGGGATAAGGCGTTCCGGTTCGACGCCGCGGACGGGAAAATTGTCGAAGCATGGAAGACTCCCGCCGAACGCCCATCAACGCCCGGCGAAGGAATCATCGCCGAACGAGCGAAGGAACTACTTGCCGCGATTCCCGCATCGGCGCTCGATGAATTGAAGCTCCCGCAAGACGCCGAAGCATGGGCGAAAGAGAGCCACGTCATCGGCTGCACAAAAGCGTATCCACCCGGCGAACATCCGACGGAAATTGAAGTACGAAAGCTTGAGCCCGAATGGGTGCAAGGCTCGCGCAAGATCGCCGAGCGCCGCGTCGTCATCGCCGGGCACCGCCTCGCGGCGATGCTGAACGAGCTGTTGAAGTGATCCTCTCGCTCAGTGCGGATGCGAGCAGCAGTCGCCCCAAGTAATGCTCACCTGCGCCCAAACACTGTGCTCGTCGCCGAATGACGGCGAATGGTCGTAGTTGTATTGCACGCCGAGCCGGACAGGAATCTCGGCGGACGGAATCCATGCGATCACCGGGGAGATGCGCCAACGCTCAGGCGACGCAGTTTCTGCCGTCCCGCTGATGTATTCGGCGCGGAGGTGGCTCTGCCATTTTCCACCGGGGAATCCATAGCTGAGCGACGTGTTGACACCGACTTCCGTGAACTCATCACGAACCGGCGGCGCGAATGCTTCGGAGTACCGAGTGAAGACCTCGCCGCGCCACCGCAGGAATTCCCCTGCGCCGCGCCCGCAATGCGCGCCCGAAACCACGCCGCCGGGCTGCCAGACATATTCGCCGTAGAGTGCGTAGAGTTGCGTGAATCGGTCCGCTTGATTGTGCCCCCAAGCGCCCGCGACACCGCCCCGCCATTGCGTGTAGCTCGTCGCATTAAAAGTGAGCGCGTAATCCGCCACGGCTGCCCAATCCTGAAAATGCGCGCCTTCCGCCTCGAAAAGCGGCCCAGGAAACAGAGCCTCTTCTTCTTCCGGACGATCCACCGGAATCGCACCAAAAGAGAGCGTGAGCCGATCGCTCCAACCACTTGGCAACGAGCGGAGGATCGGGAGCGAGAGTTCGCCGCCGTAGAGCGTGAGGTGATCTTCTCCGACTAGTCGCCCGCTCGGCAGATTTTCATCTGCGAAGAAAGTCGCATGAGGATGCTCGGTATTGTGCAGCCCAAACTGCGGGTAGAAACGACCGCCCCGGAACTGCGCATTTCCGGGAAGGTCGCTGAACGTGAAGTAGTATTCCTCGAACTCATCGGACCAATGATCGTCTTGGTCGATCTTCACCGCGTAGTTCCCCAAGAACATGATGTGCTCGGCGACTTTGATGCCAAGCGATAACTCGATCGTCTGCTGAGTGATGCCATGCCGATCCGGATCGTGGTGCCCGACTGCCAGCGACTCAGGGTCCGTCGTCGAGCTGCCGCCCGCGACTTGATAGTTGATCTCGGGGAAAAAGATGTTCCCCAGCGACACACCTTCCCCGGTGAGGAGGTTCATCTTGCAGCATTCGTCCGCCGGAGTCCCCGCTAATGCCGTCATGGCTGAGGAGAGAATTAAGATGCGGGCGAGTCGTTTCATAGTCGGGAGTTGTTTGATCCAGATGGAATAGTGGACGATTCCCTAATTGCAAATCAAATGCGTTAGGCTGTAATTCAAGTCCACTCAAATTCAACGCATCTGCTCGCACTCAATCAAGACCCGGAAACGCGCTTCCCCCTCGCATTCGCTGCAAAACGACCCGTTTAGATGAAGAATCCGTGGGAATATGCAGTTTCTGAGAAGTCGCGCTTGAATCATTTCCGGCGAAAGCAGAAAGAGCACTCCGTGAATCCCAAACAAGCACTCAATATTCTCGTCGATGCAGGCGTCGTGGACCGTTCTCAGTTCGATGACGTCATGCAGGAGGTCGCACAGACCGGTAAGACTTTGCCGCAGGTCATTACGGACTTCAGCTTTTGTACCGATGAGGTTTTTTACCAGACCATCGCTAATGCGATCGGCGCTGAATATGCGAACCTCTCGGGCTTTGAGGCTCCGCCGGAAATTGTGGCGCTGCTTCCCGGTAATCTTGCGCAGCAGCATCGGGCGTTTCCGCTCGGGATGGAGGACCACGTCATCCAGCTCGCGCTTTACGATCCGCTGAATCTGCAAGGGCTCGAAGATCTCCGGTTTGCGCTGGGCAAGGATGTGCAGCCGGTGGTTGCGCCGCTTTATCAAATCGAGGAGCTGATCAAGAAATACTACGGCGCGGACTCGGGAAGTCTGGATGAGATTTTGAAGGAGCTGGGCGGTGCGATTACGTTTGGCGAGGATGGGCAGATCGATGTGAAGGAGTTGGAAAGCGAAGCGAATGCTGCGCCGATCATCCGCTACGTGGACCTCGTGCTCGCGCAGGCGATTCAGGACCGTGCGAGCGATATTCATTTCGAGCCGTTCGAGACGGACTTCAAGATCCGCTATCGCGTGGACGGGGCTCTTTACGAGATGGCACCACCGCCGCGGCATCTCGCAGCTCCGGTGACTTCGCGCGTGAAAGTGATGAGCAATTTGAACATCGCTGAGCGCCGTATCCCGCAGGACGGACGTATCCAGATGATGATCTCCGGGCGTCCGGTGGATCTTCGTGTGAGCACGTTGCCTACGCAGTTTGGCGAATCGGTCGTGCTCCGCGTTCTCGACCGCTCGGCGGTGAAGCTGGAACTCGAAACGCTCGGGATGCCGGATTACATTTTCAACTACGTGATTCACACGATCGAAAAGCCGAACGGTATTTTCATCGTGACGGGTCCGACCGGCTCGGGGAAGACGACGACGCTTTACGCGTGTCTCAATAAGATCAACACGATCGACACGAAGGTGCTCACTTGCGAAGACCCGGTGGAATACGACATCGACGGAATCATCCAAGTGCCGATCCAGGAATCCATCGGCCTCACGTTTGCCAGCGTGCTGCGGGCATTTTTGCGTCAGGACCCGGACCGCATCATGGTCGGAGAAACTCGCGATAAAGAGACCGCACAAATCGCCATTCAGGCATCGCTCACCGGACACTTGGTGTTCACGACGCTCCACACGAATGACGCGCCCGGTGCCGTCACGCGACTGATCGACATGGGCGTCGAGCCGTTCCTCATTTCCGCATCGCTGGAGGGCGTGCTCGGGCAGCGGCTCATGCGCCGTGTCTGCACGATGTGTCGGCAGGAATACGAGCCGAGCGAGACCGTTTTGGCATCGCTCGGACTATCGCCGATCGACATCGGCGACAAGACGTTCTTCTTTGGAAAAGGCTGCGATGTCTGCAATAACACCGGCTACAAAGGCCGCAAAGGCATCTACGAACTCCTCCAAGTCTCGGACCCGATTCGGGAGATGATCAATCAGCGCGCTCCCTCGGTCGTGCTCAAACAAAAGGCCATCGAACTCGGCATGATGACATTGCGGGACGACGGACTCCGCTCGATTTATGAAGGGCTCACGACCATTGAAGAAGTCCTGAAATACACATAATGGCCGTTTGTGAAAAAGCCGTGATACACGATTTTCCAATCGCGAATGAGTTCCAAGTGGACAACCCTTCACTCGCTCTCTAACAAACCGCACCGACAGCCTCCAGAAACAACAACCACTTTTCTCCGACTCTATCATGCCACGATTTGAATACATCGCCCTAGACGCCCGAGGCACCGAAAACCGCGGTGTCCTGGAAGCCAACACCCAGAACGACGTAGTCAACCATCTCCGTCAATCCGGCTACTTCCCGACGAGCGTCGTCCCGGAAGGCCAGGGCGGTGGCGGAGCCAAGGCCGCGAAAAAAGGGAAATCCATCGCGCCTGTCGCCGCAGCCGGAGCTCCCGCAGCCAA
>JAYTMG010000297.1:0-3039 GCA_043728745.1 Verrucomicrobiaceae bacterium | reverse complement strand
AACTGATAGCCGCCCGGACCTTCCATTCCGTAGATGCACATATATGCGCCGCCGATGCCGACCGCGTTCTCCGGCGTCCATGTACGCGCAGGGTTATATTTCGTGGTCACGAGGCGGTGCCGCGGATCGAGCGGCGTGGCCACGGGCGCACCGAGATACACGTCGCCGAGGCCGAGCACGAGATAGCTCGCGTCAAATACGATGCGCTTTACTTCATCGAGATCCTCGAGGCCGTTTATGCGGCGAATGAACTCAAGATTGCTCGGGCACCACGGGGCGTCGGCGCGGACGCTCTGCATGTATTTCTCAATGGCAAGTCGCGTCGCAGGATCGTCCCATGACAGCGGCAAGTGGACGATCCTCGATGGCACTTCGATTTGGTCAGTATCAGGCAATTCGGTCTCCGCCTTCTTCAAAAGGCCCATCAATTCAGCGAGCGGCAATATCCGCGAATCGTAGTGAATTTGCAGTGAACGAATTCCCGGAGTGAGATCGATGACTCCATGCACAGCGCGGACCTCCAGCCAGTGCATGAGCGCGTGAACTCGGAAGCGCAGCGCAAGGTCGAGCACGAGCGGGCCGTATTCCACCAGCAGGTATTTGTCTCCCGCGCGCCGGTAACAGATGTCGCGTTCCGAATCGCGAAACTCCACCGCTGGTTCAAGCGCGGTCGAGTGTGAGGAAGCCTCCTGCGGTGCTAGCGCAGCTATGGCGCTATCCTGCTCAAGTTCGCGAGCGTTGGCCTCGGTGAGCGTGATGCGCCGAAAGCGCACGGTATCCCCTGCTTTCAATTGCCCCATTTTCCAAAGCTCCGCCTGCACGATCACTGCCGGACAAACAAATCCGCCAAGGCTCGGCCCATCCGGACCGAGAATAATCGGCATGTCGCCCGTGAAGTCCACCGCACCCACCGCGTATGCGTTGTCATGGATATTCGAGGGATGCAGACCAGCCTCGCCACCGTCAGAGCGCGCCCACTTTGGCTTCGGGCCAATGAGTCGCACGCCTGTTGGGTTCGAGTTGTAGTGAACCTTCCACGCCGTGCTGAAGAACATCTCGATGTCTTCGTCCGTGAAAAAGTCCGGCGCGCCGTGCGGCCCGTAGAGCACTGCGATGTCCCACGCGTTCGTGTATTCCGGGACAAGTTCGGACGGCACCACGGCGGGAGAAACCAGACCGCAATCCGCGAAGTGAAGCACATCACCGGGCCTAATCGCCCGCCCACCGTGACCGCCGAATTTCCCCAGCGTAAATGTTGAGCGGCTGCCGAGGAACTCCGGCACTTGGAATCCGCCGGCGACTGCGAGATAGCAGCGGGCACCCGGTCCGCTGAGCGACTTCACACGCAACGTGGCCCCTGCCGCGACCGCAACCGACTGCCACCGCGGGACTGGCACTCCATCGAGTTCGGCGGAGAAGTTCGCTCCACAAAGCGCGATACTCGTCGCGGCGTTGAAGCGGAGCGTGGGACCGGTCATGACGACTTCGAGCGTGGCGGCGTCCGGCTCATTTCCGAGCAGCCGATTCGCGAGCCGATGCGCGAGCGGGTCCATCGGTCCGGATGGCGGAACGCCCACCGCCCAATAGCCAGTGCGGCCCGGGTAATCTTGCACCGTCGTCTGTGCACCTGCGTCCAAAACATCCACGGTTCGCGCAGCGACATTGAGAGTCCCAAGGAAGCGCGTGGTCACCGTGCCTGCACGAAACTCAGGCGTAGCGATGACCGAGCGCAGATACGCGAGATTCGTCTCAATGCCGTCGAACGCGCTTGCTGCCAGAGCCTCGCCAAGCTTCGCCATTGCTTCATCGCGAGTGCCGGCATGGACGATGATCTTGGCCAGCATCGGGTCGTAAAATGGCGTGACCTCCGTGCCGCGCTCGACCCAAGTCTCGCACCGCGTTTCCGGCAACGCGACTCCAGTGAGCAATCCGCAACTCGGTTGAAAATTCTTCGCCGGATCTTCCGCGTAGATGCGGACCTGAATGCTGTGTCCACGGGGCGCAGCCACGTAGTCATCAAGGAACTGAGTTTCCCCCGCAGCAAGCCGCACCATCCATTCCACCAAATCCACCCCGCACACTTCCTCGGTGACACCATGCTCCACCTGCAGGCGTGTGTTCACTTCGAGGAAGTAAAACTGCCCGCTGTCGGAATCGAACACGAACTCCACCGTGCCCGCCGAGCGATACTTCACAAGACCACCGAGCTTCACTGCTGCTGAAAAGAGCCCAGCTCGCTGAGCATCACTCAAGCCGGGTGCGGGTGTCTCTTCGATCACCTTCTGATTGCGCCGTTGCGCGGAACAATCGCGTTCGCCCAGAGCGAGAACACGGCCTTTCCCATCGCCGAAAATCTGCACCTCGATGTGTCGTGCATTGGCGACGAACTTCTCCAGAAAGATGCCGGATTCTTTGAAGTTGCTGCGACTCAGCCGCTCCACCGTAGCGAATGCTTCGGCCAAATCCGCCTCGCTCCAGCAGACTTTCATTCCGATTCCGCCACCGCCAGCCGTGCTCTTCAGCATCACTGGATAACCAATCTTCGCAGCTTCGAGCGCTGCGGCTTCCACATCCGCCAGCAGACCCGTGCCCGGCAAAAGCGGAACTCCAGCACGCTCCGCCAACTCACGCGCCGTGTGCTTCAATCCGAACACGCGCATCTGCTCCGGCGTCGGCCCTGCGAACGCCAGCCCAGCGGCCTCGCACGATTCCGCGAAGTCCGCATTCTCGCTCAAAAACCCGTAGCCTGGATGCACCGCCTGTGCTCCCGTTTTCCGCGCGGCAGCCAATATCTTGTCCACGCGCAAATAGCTCTCATTGACCGGCGGCGGACCAATCAGCACGGCTTCGTCCGCATCTCGGACATGGAGCGAATCCGCGTCGGCTTCCGAATACACGGCGACGGCTCCCACATTCATCCGGTGAAGCGTACGAGTGATGCGGCGTGAGATTGCTCCGCGATTTGCGATGAGGATTTTTGTGAACATCAGTCCCAGATAAGTAGCCGCACGGGCGTTGGATTGTAGGCGTTGCAGGGGT
>JAYTMG010000296.1:0-2877 GCA_043728745.1 Verrucomicrobiaceae bacterium | reverse complement strand
GAGCCTCGACCCGCACTCGCAGTATATGGAGCCGGAGGGTTTTCAGGACATGAAAGAGATGACCGACAGCCGCTTCGGCGGGCTCGGCATCCACGTCACCGAGCGCAATGGCGACCTCATCATCGTGTCGCCGATGGAGGATTCTCCGGGGTTCAAAGCGGGGCTGATGCCGGGCGATCAGCTCATCAAAATCGACGGAAAGAGCACCGAGAAAATGGACCTCAACGAGGCGTCGGAAAAGCTGCGCGGCGCAGTGGGGACGAAGGTGCAGCTCACGATCATGCGGCCCGGAACGAAGGAGATCAAAGAGTTCGACCTCACCCGCGATACCATCAAAGTGTGGAGCGTGAAGGACGCGAAGATTCTCCCCGCAGACACCAGCGCGCCCGAGCAGAAAATCGGTTACGTGCGCATCACACAATTCAACGCGCCAACTTCCGATGAGCTCGCGAAGAAGCTCGATGAGCTGGAAAAAAAGGGGATGCAGGCGCTCGTGATCGATCTTCGGTTTAATCCCGGCGGCCTCATCCAGACAGCGGTGGACACGGCGGGGATGTTCCTTCCGGTCAACGAAATCGTCTGCACCACAGAGGGCAGGAAGGTTTCGCAAAAGGGAGTGTATAGAGGGGCCTCCGCTCTCGTTCGGAAGCAGAAATATCCGCTCGCCGTGCTCATCAACTACGGCAGCGCGAGCGGCAGCGAACTCGCGG
Organism: Verrucomicrobiaceae bacterium; assembly: GCA_043728745.1. Taxonomy (GTDB): domain Bacteria; phylum Verrucomicrobiota; class Verrucomicrobiia; order Chthoniobacterales; family Chthoniobacteraceae; genus SXWH01. The sequence continues at coordinate 2,167 of JAYTMG010000296.1, read as the reverse complement.
CGGGGGCGCTCAAAGACTTGAACCGCGCGATCATTGTCGGCGAGACGAGCTTTGGAAAAGGCAGCGTGCAAAGTGTCGTCCCGATGCCCGACGGCTCGGCGATCCGGCTCACCACTGCGAAGTATTATACGCCCAGCCATAATGTGATTCACGAACGCGGAATCACTCCGACCATTCGCGCGACCATGACGCAGGATCAGGAGCGGTTGCTGATGCTTTCGCGCCGCGAAGATCTCACGGACGAGCAGAAGAAAAAAGACCTCGCGAACTTCCGCGACACGCAACTCGATCGTGCGGTCGATGCGCTGAAGGGCGTGCTCGTATTTCAGGCGCGCAAGCCGCAGTGATCGTCCTCGCACTGGAAAGCTCGTGCGACGAAACCGCCGTCGCCATCCTGCGCGATGATACGTTGCTCGCGAGCGAGGTCGCTTCGCAAATCGCGCTCCACGCCAAGACCGGCGGCGTAGTCCCGGAAGTCGCCTCGCGCAGCCATCTGCGAATGCTCCGCCCCACGCTCGATGCAGCATTGGCGCAGGCCGGCATTTCGCTCGCCGACGTAGATGCCTTCGCCGCAACGCGCGGACCGGGCCTCGCGACTTCGCTGATGATCGGGATGTCTGTGGCCAAGGGACTCGCGGTGGGTTTTGGCAAACCGTTTCTCGCGGTGAACCACATGGAGGGACATCTGCTCTCGCCGTTTTTCGGAAAGGGCGGGCCGCGTCCCGCAGCGGGATTGATCGTGAGCGGCGGTCACACGATGCTCGTCGATATCGCAGCGATGGCGGACTACCGGCTGCTCGGGCAGACCGTCGATGACGCGGCTGGCGAGGCATTTGACAAAGTGGGCAAGCTCCTCGGCTTGCCCTACCCCGGCGGGCCAAACGTGAATCGTCTCGCAAAAGAGGGCAACCCGGCGGCCATCGAATTCCCGCGCTCGATGATGCACTCGGACGATTTTTCGTTCAGCTTCAGCGGGCTGAAAACAAGCGTGCGCTACTTACTACCGAAGATCGCCGAGATGCCGCTCGCCGATGTTTGCGCTTCGTTCCAGGAAGCCGTCGTCGATGTTCTCGTCGCCAAGACCATCCGCGCAGCGCACAGCATCGGACGCAACACCGTGGCCGTGAGCGGGGGCGTGAGTTGCAACACGCGCCTGCGTGAAAAGCTGTCCGCCGCGTGCGCAAAAGCCGGCATCGAGCTGCTGCTCGCGGACCCCTCGCTTTGCACGGATAACGCCGCGATGATCGGCTACGTCGCCTCGCTTCGCCTCGCGGCGGGCGAGTCGAGCGCGCTGACGACCGACATTGACCCGAACCTCCGCCTCGTGCTGTGAGCGCGCACCCGTGCCGTACGATTGTAGCGCTTGGTTTTCTGCGCACGGAAGTCCCGCGATACTTTCCGTTTGAGCATGGGAGCAAAAGGCGTGATGGTGCGCGGTAATGAACGACAATACGCCAATACGCCACACGCCGCCGCTACCGCCAGCGCGTGTCGTCGTAGGGATGTCGGGCGGCGTGGATTCTTCGGTGGCGGCGTATCTTTTGAAACAGCAGGGCTACGAGGTCATCGGCGTGACGATGAAGGTGTGGCCGCAAGACTGCATCTCGCGGGCGGAGGATAAATGCTGCGGCCCGCAGGCCATCGCCGATGCGCGCAGCGTGGCGCACGGGCTGGGCATCCCGCATTATGTGGTGGATGAATCGGTGAACTTCGAGCGGGCGGTGATCGATTATTTTGCCTCGGAATACAAAGCGGGGCGGACTCCGAATCCGTGCGTGATGTGCAATGAGAAGGTGAAATTTGGCAATCTGTGGGGCAAGGCGAAGGCTATCGGCGCGGACTTTATCGCGACGGGCCACTACGCAATCGCCGAGCATTTGCCGGAGCGCACGGTGCTTCGCAAAGGCCGCGACCCGCGCAAAGACCAATCGTATTTTCTGTTCTCGCTTCGGCAGGCGCAGCTTCAGCGGGTGATTCTGCCGCTGGGGGAGATGGACAAGACGGAGATTCGCGCCATCGCGCGGCAAATGGGGATGAAGACGGCGGACAAGCAGGACAGCCAGGAGATTTGTTTCGTGCCGGGGAATGACTACAAGGCGTTCCTGAAATCGCACATGGGCGAGGGGGAGTTTCACCCCGGGCGAATCCGCGACCGCGAGGGCAAAGA
>JAYTMG010000295.1:0-3050 GCA_043728745.1 Verrucomicrobiaceae bacterium | reverse complement strand
TGAAGACCTCGCCTTGGAAGCGCCCGGCCTCATCGCCCGCAACAAGGCTGCGCGATTGCAAACTGGCGACGCTGAAAAGGAGCGGGCGAAGGAGCTCGCCGAGGCTCTGGACCGGGAGCATGTCGTGCGCAGCGTCAAAGCCCTCACATCCGCAAAGATCCCGCTCAAAGATCTCGCCGCGCTCAAGCTCGATAGCACGAAGCTCGATTACCTCACCGCCGAGAGCATTGCGGTCGCCGCGAAACTCGATGCGCTGGAAGTCGCTACGCAACCGGTCCTCGCGACATGCCGCGAACGGCTCGCGACCGCTCTCAGTTTTCTCCTTTCGCTCCCGGAGACGGACCCTGCGCTAAACGGCGAGATCCGCCGTTTCATTTCCATCCTTCGGTGCTTGCAAGGCATCGACCCCACCTTGCGAGGTATCCGTACACACAGCATCGGCCTCGGTGCGGTCCTGAATGCCATGGAAGGCTCGTCCGATCAGCAGGCTGTTTATGCAGTCGCGAGTAGCGCCGCCGATGCACTGAAGCCGCTCGTAGAACGCGTCCTCGCCGCGACGAAAGAAGTCGCTTATCCGTTCCCCCACGCGGGCGGAATTGTCACTCTCGCAGTATATCTCACCTCCGACGTGAATCATTCCGACGCAATCATCCGCGACTACTTAAAGAGCGATGCGATTCTGGATCGGGTCTTTCAAATTTACGGCAGAATCATGGGCCGTCTCGCTGTGCTCGCGCTGGAAGCTGAGGCACAGATGGAGCCGTTGGAGATACCGTCCGGCGCAAATGGCATCGTAGGGGCTTGAGTAAAAACTGTAACTCGCCCTTGACTGTAAGCGAATCGTCACCGAAAACTCCGCGCCCCAAAAATCCTTTATGAAACTAGTCCCATTTATTGTATCGACCGTGGCAGCCGCGGCGGCATTGGTCCTCGGCGTAGTCGTTTGCGTCGGCCAGGGTTCGCTTGCGTCGCTTCAAGAGAAAAACAGCGCTCCTCAGGAGAAGCTCCTCGACCTTCAGCGCAAGATGACCACGCTTGAGCAGGAGCTCCAAACGCTGAATCAGTCCGTGCAGCTCAAGCAAACCGAGGCGCAAACCCAGCAACGCGAAATCGAAGCAGGCGCATCGGTCGCGCAGAAATTCGGCCCGCCGATTCTCCGCGACATCGGCTACCTCGCCGCGAAGGGCAAGAACGAGAAACTCAAAACCATTCTCATTCGCCAAAAACTCGAAGCATTTATCCCGAACGCCGAGCAGCTCAAACAGATGGATGAGCAACTCGAAAAAGCCAAGGCCCAGCAGGCCGCAGGCGTAACACCGGCACCAACCCGCTAATATACCACTCACATGGACTACGTTTATCCACACGAACAGGCTCAAGTGCCTACACCGCCCGAGAATCCTTTTCTCAGCGTTCACCTTCCGCTGACCTTTCTTTCCGTTGGTCTCGCTCTCTTCTTTGTGGGAGAAAATCGCGCGCTGAAACAGAAGACCAGCGAAGTCGAATATGAGGCCAAGGGACGCGAATGGGCGCTCTCCAATCTCGAATGGCGCAAGGCGTCCGGTGAGAAACAGCTCAAGGACCTTGGCGAATTCAAAGACAAACTGGAAAAGGCGAATACAGACCGGAAAGCTCTCGTTGATCAATCTTCAGCGACTCAAGCCCAGTTTACTTCCATGATGAAGGAACTCGATGAACTCGCGAGAGGCGGCGATAAAGACGCAGCCCTGATCATCAGCAGCTATGGGATCAAAGTGAACGATACCGCACCCGCGGCGCCCGCGCCTTCCGCTGCACCTGCACCTGCCGCTGCGCCAACCCCGGCTGCACCCGCTCCGGCTCCCGCTCCGGCCGTGAAGCCGAAATAGTCCGGCTTTCAGTTCGAACTTCGAAACCGGCTTGGGCGCTACCGTCCAAGCCGGTTTCTCTTTTTTAACGACGGCACCGCGAGGTTCGTTTTTCCGTGCTTTCCGTGTCCTCCAGAGACACTACTTTTCCATATAGATGACTGAACTTGAACCCATCGCCCGCTCGATTGTGCGTCGCCTGCGAGACGCCGGCTTCACCGCGCTCTACGCTGGCGGCTGTGTCCGCGACATGCTGCTGGGCAAGGTGCCCAAAGACTACGACGTAGCGACAAATGCGCGGCCCGAGCAGGTTCAGAAAATTTTCCCCACGACTTACGCGGTCGGTGCCCACTTTGGCGTCGTGGTCGTGCATGAGCATGGCGAGGATTTCGAGGTCGCGACATTTCGGAGCGACGGTGCGTATGTGGACGGGCGTCGTCCGGAAGGCGTCGTTTTCAGTTCGCCGCAATTGGATGCGGAACGGCGGGATTTCACCATCAACGGCCTGTTCTACGATCCGTTTTCCGAAACGGTGATCGACCATGTAAACGGCCAGCATGACTTGAATGCACGCGTGTTGCGAGCCATCGGCGACCCGGTTGCACGCTTTCGCGAGGACAAGTTGCGTCTGCTGCGCGCGGTGCGTTTTGGGGCGAGTCTTGGCTTTCAGATCGATCGCGCGACTTGGGATGCGGTGCTTCATCACGCAGGCGATATTCACCACGTGAGCGCGGAGCGGATTCGCGAAGAACTCGTCCGCATCTTCCTGTCGCCGACTCGCGTGCTGGGGTTCGATTTGCTCGTAGAGAGCGGACTGATGCGGCACATCCTGCCCGAGATCATGACGCTGCAAGGATGCGAGCAGCCGCCGCAATTCCACCCCGAGGGCGATGTATTTGTCCACACGCGGGCGATGCTCGGTCTGCTCCCGGAGAAGGTGAGTGTGGCGTTGGTTTTCGGCGTGCTCTTTCACGATATCGGCAAGCCGCCCACGCAGACCGTCGATGAAACCGGGCGCATCCGGTTTAACGGGCACGACAAGCTCGGCGCGGAAATGACGCAGCGCATCATGGAGCGCTTGCGCTTTAGCAATGCCGAGACCGAGGCCGTCGTCAGCGCAGTGGCGAACCACATGGTTTTCAAAGATGTGCAGGAAATGCGCGTGGCGAAATTGAAGCGTTTCATGGCGCGTCCGGGTTTTGA
>JAYTMG010000294.1:0-11599 GCA_043728745.1 Verrucomicrobiaceae bacterium | reverse complement strand
ACTTTGCCGAGTTTGCGTTTACGCTTCGAGCTTTTGCTCGACGCGAGGTGACGCAGACCTGGCTTGCGGCGTAGGATCTTGCCTGTGGCGGTCACTTTGAACCGCCGCGCTACTGATTTTTTCGTCTTGCGACGTGCTATGCTTCTAGGCATCGGGCGGCGGACAGTAGGGATCGGATGCGCGTTGGCAACTATTTTTGCGGAAAATTTACGGAAAATCGTTCGTTTGCCGGTTTGAGTTGCGGGATTGCGCCGGAGCGCGTTTTGATAGGGCATCAATGACACAGGCAGAAATCAAATGGAATCACGAAGCCTTCCTCGCCGCCGCAGAGCGCTCGGAGTGGAAGCCAAAGGACATCGTCCGCCGCGCAACGATCGCCGAGATCTTTGGCCGCGAAGCCACTCTGGAAGTGGACTTTGGCAGCGGCGACGGGTCATTTATCCTCGCGATGGCGAAGCGCTTTCCGGAGCGGAATTTCCTCGGGACGGAGCGCATGGGCGGGCGCGTGGAAAAGACCTGCCGGGGCGCGGCCCGCGAAGACATCGAGAACGTGCGCATTGTTCGCATGGAGAGTCTTTATACTGCGCAATGGCTCCTGCCCGCCGCCTCGGCGAGCGTCGTGCATGTTGGGTTTCCCGACCCGTGGCCGAAGCGGCACCACCATCCGCGGCGACTGTTTCAGGATGAATTCATGGTCGCCCTGCATCAGGTCGTCGCAGCCGAGGGCGAAGTCCGGATCAAAACGGACGATCAGCCGTATTTTATGTGGATCGAGAAAGTGCTCGCCCGCGCAAAAGGCTTTGAGCGCATTGAGTGGGTGGAAGAAGAAGGCTACCCGAAGACGGATTTCGAGGCGCACTTTCTCGCGCAGGGCCTGCCGATTTATCGGGCGCGGCTGCGAAAGATTGCGCTTTGAGCACGCCTGACTATTTACCAGCCATGATTCGCATCCTCTTTCTCCTCTTCGCCTGCCTGCTGCCGCTCCGCGCCGAACTCGCGGGACGCAGGCCCAACATCGTTTTCATCATCACCGACGACCAAGGCTATGGCGACCTCTCGGCACACGGAAATCCCATCCTGAAGACGCCGCATCTCGACAAGCTCCGCAGCGAAAGCGTGCGGTTCACGGATTTCCACGTCTCGCCGACTTGCGCGCCCACACGCTCGGCGCTGCTCACCGGGCGGCATGAGTTTCGCAACGGCATCACGCACACCATCAACGAACGCGAGCGCCTCACGCCCGACGCCGTGACGCTCGCGCAAGTGCTAAAGAGCGCAGGATACGCAACGGGCATTTTTGGAAAATGGCATCTCGGCGACGAACCCGCGTATTGGCCCAGCGCGCGCGGATTCGATGAAATGTTCATCCACGGCGCGGGCGGCATCGGCCAGACTTACCCCGGCACTTGCGGCGATGCGCCGGGCAACACGTATTTCAACCCCACCATCCTGCACAACGGCACCTTTGAAAAGACGACCGGCTACTGCACCGACGTATTCTTTGATCGCGCGACGAAATGGATCGAAGCGACGAAAGGAAAGCAACCTTTCTACGCGCACATCGCGACGAATGCGCCGCACTCGCCCTACACCGCGCGCCCCGAGGACGCTGCGCTCTATGCCGGCAAAGTGGACAAACCAACGGCGAACTTTTTCGGGATGCTCCACAACATCGACGAAAACGTGGGCCGCCTGGTCGCGAAGCTCACGGAATGGGGCATCGAACGCGATACGCTGGTGATATTCATGAACGACAACGGCACCGCGCTGGGAGAAAAGGTCTTCAACGCCGAAATGCGCGGCAAGAAAGGCACGCCGTGGCTGGGCGGCACACGCGCCATTTCGCTCTGGCGTTGGGCAGGGACTTTGACAGCAGGCGACCGTCCACAGCTTACGGCGCACATCGATTTTTTCCCCACGCTCGCCGGACTCGCTGGCGCGAAGCTCGACGCAAAAGTGAGCGCACAAGTCGAAGGCCGCAGCCTCCTCCCGCTGCTAGAAAAAGCCGACGCCGATTGGCCCGAGCGCACTCTTTTTACGCACGTAGGCCGATGGGCGCTCCACGCATCGCCGGAGACGGGGAAATACGCCGGTTGCTCCGTGCGCACCCCGCGCTGGCATCTCGTAAACATCGGACCAAAAGCCGCATGGCAGCTCTTCGACGTGCAAGCCGAATACAGCGAACGAACGAACGTCGCCGCCGCACAACCACAAGTCGTCGCCGAACTCTCGGCCTCATTCGAGAACTGGTGGACAAGCGTGCAGCCCCAACTCGTAAACGAAAACGCACCCGTCACCGGCACGAATACATTCCACGATCTCTATTGGAAACAATTCGGCGGCGGCCCCCCAAAGAAGTAGGGCCCCGCGATTCGCGAAAATTCGCGCCTCATGCGGGCAGCACGCATTGCGGCACCACGCATCAGCACTCTTGCCAAATCGACACGCGCTGCGGGACAACGCATCGCCTTCCTACCCGACACAACCCCCATTGCGTAAGCCAGCAACGTCTTCGGCAATTCCTTCTTTTCACATTCGCCCCGAATGCCCACGGTCTGCGGGAAATGAGTAAAGCAACCAAGCATCAACGTGACTGCCCGGCAGTCGGGCACAGCATTTCATCGCGCGATTGTGGCGAGGGGCGGCATTTGATTTTTCCGTGTCCGGCGGATTGCGTTTACAATCCATTGTCAGCGGAAAATTACTCGCAATATTCGGAACTTGAGGGTTCGGTGATTCGCAAATCCGTCGAGTTTTTCAAGCGCGAGAATCGCGGCAATGCAGCACTCCTCGCGGCTTACGACCGCGCCGATCGCAACGGCATTACCGAGGCTACCTCGTTTTGCTTGTGGAACTTTTTCTGGGTCCGCGATGCCGCAGGAAAGACGATGGCGGACCGCTGGGCGGACAAGCGATATGACGGACTCACAAACGACGAACGGGCCATCTTCTCTGCACAGCGCGGAGCCCGGCCTACGGTGGTTGAGGTTCGGAAGGTCGTGAACGAGACGACCACCGAAATCGTGGACCTTCTGAGCGGTGCGCGGCTGACGTTGGTGGACGGCATGTTTGCTTCCCGGGCCGTTCGCTTTGCGACGCTTTTCACATGGCTCGTGCCGTCACCGCATTTCACCCGACTACTCGGCAGTGCGATCCTTTTCCCAGATGCAGGCCCCCTCACGGCGCTGGAGGTTTTCCGAGCTATCGAATCGCAGCTCGGAGCCCCATCAGGCACGGATGAAGAGCAGCGCTGGCTCGGGGAAAACTGGATGAAATTTGTGCGTGCGATTCAGGAGAGCGCCAAGGCGATCCACATCACGACGATGGCTTCGATCGACGCAAATAAGCACGCAGTCGAATACGCAATTTGCGGCACTGCGGCCGCGCTGCGCGCCACGCTGGATAATCATCCAGCGGTAGAGCCGTGCGAATTATCAACGGCAGAGGAAAATGAGGGGTTCACCCACAGCTACGTTCAGCTTGCGGCGTCGGATAGTTCGCCCGCTGGATTTCGCAATGAAGTCATCGGCAGTATTTTCCTGTCCGAAACGGCTGTCCGCATCGAAGCCATCGGTGCAGCAAAAAGCGCGGAGTTGCGCTCCACATTTGAAGAGCTCGCTGGCGGTGCCGTCCATTTTCGCTCGGAGAGCAAGACGGATACTGCTCCCGGTCGCGCAAGCGGCACCATCGACGCCGCGCTCGTTCCCCAGCTCCTGCTCGACAATGCGCCGAAGATAAAGCTCTCCACCACCCGACTGGACCCTTCAGAAATAGGTGCGGCGCAATCCGCTGCGGACGTGCTGCGCAAACACCACGAAGAGTGGCCGGATTCTCCACTGCCAACGCTGGGCGGAAAAACGCCGCGCGAAGCCGCTGCGGACCCGCAACTACGCGGTACCGTCATCCAGATCGTAAAAAATATGGCGAAGATCGGAGACGGAAAATCCTATCGAGAAAGTGTGCAGGCGACCGCAACCATCGAGCTGCTCGGCTTGCACGAAATCGCCGAGCCGACGCCTCCAAAACGGCCCGCTTTATATTCCGAGAGTGAGCCCGCGGAAACCTTCCCCGGCCCGCCGGTGAACGCATTGACACACGAGGCGGTGTTCACGCGGCTCGCCGCGATGCACGCCAGTTCCGTCAGCGGAAAAGACGGCGAGCTCAGTGCGCACTTCGTCAAGTCCGCAGCCGACTTGCTAGACTGTCTGGACGATATGCTCGCGTATGAATTGAGCGAACTGGAGCTGGAGTGCCTGTCGCCAGCGCTCGCCATCGCATATCACATCCTCGCTCCAAAAGGCACCCGCCGAGACAACGTGGATCCGGATCGCCTTTATGATTTGATGGGGTATTGGGAGCCTCAGTGCGAAGATGCGTTTGAAGCTGGCTTCACGAAGGAAGCGTTAGTCGGGCTCATTACAGCATCCCGCCAACCTTTCGTCACCACCCAAGCCTTCGCAGCCCTGTATGCGGCAGAGGAAGCGAATCCAAAGCAAAACTTCCGCCGCGAATCGCTTCCTGCAATGCTCGCATTTATCCTTGCCGCCGTGGACGAGCTCGACATCACACTCAGCACGTCGGCAGCTTCGGTGGTCGATAACTCCTTCTCGCCACCAGCGCCCCCGGAGCCGTAGCGTCGCTGCGAAATGACTCCCGCTGACTCGCTCGCCCAATTTGCCACTACCTTCGACCGCGCCTCGATTGCGGACCATTGCGCAACAGCGGAATCCGAGCGCGAGATGCTGCGGCATGCGTTCCCACGCGAATCGCTCGCGGGGTTACCGGTGGAGAAATACGCGATGGGGCTCGGCGGCAACGATTCGCTTTGCTGGACCTACGAGTTCGGATCCGACCGCATCGGCAGTATCAAGGGCGGCTCGGTTTTCAAATTCGTCCTCTGGTTTGGAAAAGACGGGCAGCTCGCAAACTCCGCGAAGAAGGAAGAGCCCGACACCGCGCTCGCTTGGGAGAAGCTGCGGGCCGGTCTCGTCCGCTCGCTGGAGCTGTGCGATGCCGGAAAATTCGCGGAGACGGACGCGGTTCCTTTCGCCCGACTCACCCCCGCGCTCCGGGTAAAAATGCAGCACGTCTTTTTCCCCAACGAAGTTCTGCCCATCTTCTCCTGCGGCCATCTCGAACATTTCCTTGCCCAGCTCGGGGTGACGTGGAAACGCGACCGCGAAAAGGACCGCTATACCGCCACGGCGAACCGACTGCTGCTCGGCGAATTGCGGAAAATCCCCACGCTCGCCGACTGGACGACCACCGAGCTGGAGCGACTGCTTTACACATGGAATGCGCCGACGAGGGAGTCCGCCAGAGAGCCCATCGCAGAGTTTGCAAAACGCTTCAACCGCTCCGCGCTGGCGGATGCCGCACGCGAGGCAGCGGAGCAGCGCGATGCGTTTGTGCGCGAGTTCCCGCTGGCGGAGTTTGGCGCGATGCCGATGTCCCGCTACGTGGCACCCGGCGATGCTCCGGAAGGGGTGATATATTGGCTGGAGGAAAAAACCGCCCGCCTCGGCGTATTACCCACAGCGAGGAAGCGAGTCGTGGGGATGGATCATTTGCGCGATACCGGGCTCTTTCGCGATTCGTTCGAAACAGTCGCAGATGCCGAACCGGAGTGGGCACGGATGCGAGACGCGATGGTGCGTGGATTCGAGCAAGCGGCGGCGGGAAATTGGGCAGGCGTTCACATCCCGCCGAACGGGAACCCGTCAGCGAAGCGGGCGAAGCTTCTCTATCTTTACTTTCCGGATGAGTTTCTCCCCATTCAAAACTCCAACGAAGTCGCGCTCTATCTGGACGCGCTGGACCTCGAAGCCGGGGAAGATGCAGGCGCTTGGGACCCGGTTCGCACGCGCCAGATTCTCGAACATCTTCGCACAATCCCTGCGCTGCAGGGATGGACGACTTTTGAACTGGCGAAGCTGCTGGAGGCTTGGGTGCTCTCGAAGTCACGGGCCTACAAAGTCTCGCCTGGTGACAATGGCGCACATTGGCACGAGTGCCTGCAGCGAGAGATCATGATTCTGGGATGGGGAGGTACGGGCGATTTGAATCAGTTCAAAAGCGCGGCAGAGATTCGGGAGAAGCTCGTTGAAGTTTACTATAGAACTGACAAGCGGACCGCGACGATGAAGAGCCGCGAATTGTGGGCATTTCGAGAATTGCGCGAGGGTGACGTGATTGTTGCGAATGATGGGATGTCGCGCGTCCTCGGCATCGGGCGCGTGGTCGCTCTGGCCTACCATTTTCTTCCCGCAGAGATCGCCCCTACTTTCCAGCACGCCGTGCATGTGGATTGGTACGACCCGTATCCGCGCCAGATTACCAAGCAGAGTCACTGGTGGACGGTGACTGTGGAGGAACTGAGCAAACAGCAACGGAAGGAAATTTTCGACGGAGTTGCCGAGCCAATTCTACCACCAACCATGAAACATCCACTCAACCAAATCCTCTACGGCCCGCCGGGGACGGGGAAGACTTACACCGTCATCCGCAAGGCTGCGGCGATCGTGACGGGGATTACCGATGATGCCGAAGCGAAGCGGGAATTTGACAAGCTCTGCGTGACCGGGCGCGTGCGGCTGGCGACGTTTCACCAGTCGTTTAGTTACGAAGATTTCATCGAGGGAATCCGCCCGGCGATGGACGGGAGCGGGGAGGCGAGATTCCGAGTGCGGGACGGCATTTTCAAACAGATGGCGACGGAGGCTCTGTTTGCGTGCTTGGAGCGCGTTCCGGATGCAGAGGTTGCGGGCGATTTCGATGCGCGGTGGGACGCGCTGACTGAAGAAATTCGAGCCTTTGATATGGTCGTGATGATTCCAGCTCTATCCGAGGGCAGCGAGTGGCACATCCAGTTATCTCCGAAAGGTGGGATTATGGCGTCGCTCGGAGGCACCGGTAAAACCTATCGTTTCAGCCGGAACATTTTCAAAGAGGTGTGGGTGAAGAACTACCCAAAAGCGTCTATCGTGACAGCAGACTCAAGAAATGCGTACGATACTGGCGCGTATCACAGTGTGATGGCCGCAGTTTACAACTACATGCAAAAAAAAGCCCCCGTAAAATCGGAAGGCGATTCGTCCGGCAAGACTCCCGCCGACGCTTCTGAAATTGTGCAAGATTACTTAAAACGTCACGACGCCTCCGGCTGGCGGATGAAGGCGGGTGCGGACTGCCCGCCGTTTGTGCTCGTGGTGGATGAGATCAATCGCGGAAATATCAGCCGAATATTCGGCGAGCTGATCACGCTCATCGAGGACGACAAACGCTGGGGCGCGGACAATGCGCTGATGGTCACGCTGCCGACTTCCGGCGAGCTGTTCACCGTGCCGCCGAATCTGTATCTGCTCGGCACGATGAATACGGCGGACAAGAGCCTCGCTATGCTGGATGTGGCGCTGCGGCGGCGGTTTGAGTTTGAGGAACTGGCTCCCGATTTTTCCAAGTGTGCGGGGCTGCCTGCGGAAATGCAGATGGCGCTTTCAGAACTCAACAAACGGCTGGAACTGCGGAAGGACCGCGACCACCGCATCGGCCATGCTTTTTTCATCGGAGTGGGCGACGAGGCGGGGTTCGACACGGTATTTCGCAAAAAGGTGCTGCCGCTTTTGCAGGAGTATTTTTTCAACGACGCGGAGGGTGCGCGGTACGTGCTCGGAGAGTCTTCGGATGACGCGGGTTTTCTCCGCCGCATCAAGGCTACGGGCGATGCGGACCGGATGCAGCGCAATCATTGGCGGTGGTTCACCGACTGCGCGCCAGCGATGAGCTGCTGGGCGCGGCTGCGGGCAAATTTTGGACTGTAGCCGATGCCTGCGGAACCGCTGCGCGTTTGTGAATACCGGACGGTTCGCGTCGAGTGGACGACTGCTGCCCGCACGGCTATCGCGGCGGCTGCCGATGGCTGGCGCGTGGCGAATGGGCTGCCGCAACCACCGCTGAGTTTCGGTGGCGTGGATGGGTGCGAACTGACAGCGCAGCAATACGTCGGCGTGATCGAAGCGGGCGGCGTTTGCGTAGAGATTTACCCGAAGCTCGACGCGTCTTTTGTGGGCGATAATGCGGTGACGGACCAGCGGGCGCGGACGGTGATGGGGAATCTGCTTTGGCTGCTGGAAGAGTCCGGCTACGGCGGGCTAGTGGATGCTGGGGAGGCATCGGTGGAAGAAAGTCCCGAGACGATTTCGGACCTGCTGGCTTGGCTCTACGCGCGGCGGCTGCTCCGGCAACTCGCGCTCGGCGGGCCGCATGAATACATGGATCGCAGCGACGACTTACCGCTCGTGCGCGGACGCATCCACTTTGCAAGGCAGGCGACTACGCTCTTTTGTAGGCCGGATATTGTGGCGTGCGATTGGGCGGAATTTAGCCCCGATACGCCGCTCGCCCGCGTGCTCCGCTGCGCTGCGGAAGTGCTAGTCGCCCGCACGCGATTACCCGGCGCGGCGGCGGATTTGCGGGACGCGATCTCGATACTGGAGGAGACGGAGTCCGTCCGCGCCAAAGAAGCCCTGAGCGGCGCGACAAGCATTCGCTGGTCGCGCATGAATGAACGCTGGCGCGCGTGCTACGAACTCGCCGTCGCCGCGCTGAGCGGGCTGGGCCGCGAGTTGCACGCAGGCGACACGGAGAGCTTCGTCTTCCTGCTGGATATGAACTTCCTTTTCGAGAGCTACTGCGGGCGCTGGCTGGAGCAGAAATTCGCCGTCGCAGTCTCCGAGCAAAAGCGGCTCGGGCATCTTTTAAAAACGCCGCAATCGTGTGGACAAAAGCCCGATTTCCAATGGCGACACGGCGGCAGCGTTTGGGTGGGCGACGCAAAATACAAACAACGGAGTGGCGACGATTGGCCGCAGATCGCCGACATCCGCCAGCTCATCTGCTACGGGCGACTCGCAGAACAAATCCACGCAATCCCCAGCCGCCTCACACTGCTCTACCCGACGCTCAACGCCGAGATTCAGGAGGTATGGACCACTTTTGAAAATCAGCCGCTGGAACTCCGCGCCGTGCGTGTGGTGAAGTAAAATTCCTATTTCGCCATAAGCCTTGCGAGTGCTTCGGCGAGGGCCTTGATGACGTCGCGTTCAAACAATCACGCCGCGAGGATCGCGCGCACCGCCTCCGGCAGACTACTCACGCGGAAATCTGGCTGGGCTCGCAATAGTTCGTCGTAACCCCAATCGATAAAAATCGTCCGGCAGCCCGCGCGCACGCCGCAGTCGATGTCGCGCCAGCGGTCGCCGACCATCCAAGATTTTGAAAGGTCGATGCCCAGTTCGGCGGCGGCGCGTAGCAGCATTCCTGGCGCTGGCTTGCGGAATTCGCTCTGGATTCCCTGCCCGGGATCGTAGCAAACCTCCACACGATCCAGTGCGATGAGCGACGCCATTTTTTGGTGCATCGCCTCCACCACTTCGCGAGCCAAGGTCCCCCGCCCCACATCGGGCTGATTCGTCGCAACGATGATCAAGTATCCCGCAGCCCGCAGCCGTGCGCACGCCTGCGCAACACCGGGAAGGAGCTCAAACTCATCCACCGTGACGGGCGGAAACGGCTTTCCGTCGCGGACAACCGGCCGGTTGATGACACCGTCGCGGTCCAGAAAAACAGCCCTCCTATTTGCTGGCAGCGGATCAACCATAGGAGAACCGTGAGAGACTGGCCGCCGAAGGCTCTGGAGTGCGGCAAGAATTGCCGCTCTTGCGACGGTGAAAAGCGGTGATGCTCACCGCACTCCAGAGCCTTCGGCGATCATTGGCGAATGGCTTTCGTGCTGCCGGAAACATTCGACGTTAATAGCTTTTCTCCTGCACGCTCTTCAGCAGCTCCGCGACAATATCGCGGGCCTTTTTGCCCGCGCCGGTTGCGCGGTAGTTCGTGAGCACGCGGTGACTGAGGACGGGCTGCGCGACCGCGCGGACATCGGCGGTCTCGGCGGCGACGCGGCCATCGAGAAGTGCGATCGCTTTTGCCCCGAGCACGAGATACTGTGAAGCGCGCGGGCCTGCTCCCCATTCCACAAAGTCGCGCGTGACTTGCGGCGCGCCTGCTGATGCGGGGCGCGTGGCGGTGGCGAGGGCGACGGCGTATTCGATGACGTGATCGCTCACCGGCGCGGCGAGCACGAGCTCCTGCACTGCGCGAATCTCCTCCACAGAAACCACGGCCCTCAATTGCTCCTGCACGCGCAACGTCGTGCGACGGACGATTTCCACCTCCTCGCTCGTCTCGGGATAATCAAGCGTGAGGCTAAACATGAACCGGTCGAGCTGCGCCTCTGGAAGCGGGTAAGTGCCCTCCTGCTCGATCGGGTTTTGTGTGGCGACGACGAGGAACGGATCGGGCAGCAGACGCGACTTTCCACCGACGGTGACGCGGCGCTCCTGCATGGCTTCGAGCAAAGCGGACTGCGTCTTCGGCGGCGTGCGGTTCACTTCATCGGCAAGGACGAGGTTCGCGAAGATCGGGCCTTGGAAATACTCGAACTCCAGCTTGCGATCGCGCTCCTGCAAAAGCTCGGAGCCGACGATGTCGCTGGGCATCAGGTCGGGTGTAAACTGGATGCGCTTAAACGACATCGCCAACGTCTCAGCGAGCGAACGCACGAGCAGCGTCTTCGCCAACCCCGGCACACCGATGAGCAGGCAATGCCCGCGGGCAAAGAGCGAAGCGAGGAGCAGCCGCACGATCTCGTCCTGCCCGACGATGGTTTTGCCAAGCTCGGCGGTGATGCGGTGATAGACTTCGGCGACGTGGGAAGGACTTTGCATAATGGATGTGTGTTGCTCGTTTAAACCGCAGAAAACCCTACCTCAATCATCATCGTCTTCCGCGAGATGCACCGCCCACGCGGGATACGGAGCTTCCGTTCCCTTCATCGCCCGCCAGAGGATTTGGTTGAGCATATCCTCGGGAGCTTTGTCCGGTTCGTCGAGATTCAGCATGGAGCACTTGGACTCGTCGTCTTTCAAAATCGGATCTTTGATGGTCTTCGGATCAGGATTCGTGTTGTCGAGCGGGTAGGTGTTTGCGAGTGCGGTGTAGGGCGTGAAGTCGGGCTTGTTGGTAAAAACGTCGTGCATCGGCGTCGCCGTGGCATCGAGGAGGTTCATCGGCGGGAGACCGAGAATGAGCTCGATGGTGCGCATCACGCTCGTCTGATTGTATTGCGTGCTGACGGTCGTCTTGCGCTTTGTGTAGGGCGAGATGACGTAGCAAGTCGTGCGGTATCCGCTGATGTGGTCGAATCCATTTTGCGGATCGTCTTCGATGGCGATGATGCACGTCTCCGCCCAAAAGCGGCTCTTGCTCAGCGCCTCGACGATCATGCCCATGGCGAGGTCATTGTCTGCGACTTGTGCGCCGGGGCTTGGCGCTTTGCCGCGGGTGCCTCCGGTGTGGTCGTTGGGCAGCGCCATTTGCATGAGTTGCGGGAGTTTGCCGATGCTTTCCCACTGCCTCAGGTCGTCGATGCACGCTTGCGCACGGACGACATCCGGCACGTTCAGATCCCAGCCGACTGTGTCGAGGTGCGCGATTTTACGCAGACTCTCCACGCCGGGTTTACTGCCGATTTTCGTCT
>JAYTMG010000293.1:0-10081 GCA_043728745.1 Verrucomicrobiaceae bacterium | reverse complement strand
AAACCCTAAAAATATATTTGCGTTCCACGGATGAGGCATTACGCTCCGCCCCTCTTTTCTTACAAATATCTATGGCAAAAACCTGCTGGCTCGAACGCGAAAAACGCAAAGCGAAAACTGTGGCAAAATACGCTGCGGTCCGCGCTGAAATGAAAAAAACCGGAGACTACGTCGGTCTCTCAATGTTGCCGCGTAATGCGTGCCCAGTCCGGCTCAGCCGTCGCTGCAATGCAACTGGCCGTAAACGCGCTTACATCGGACGGTTCCAGCTTTCGCGTATCACGGTCCGCGAACTCGCATCGCACGGGCTCATCCCGGGTGTGACGAAATCGAGCTGGTAGTCTTCCTCAGCGTTTAAAGCTTTATCGAGTCGCAGACCTCAGGGTCTGCGACTCGTTCGTTTTTCAATGAATATCGTCTTTTTCTTTGCGTCGGGAGAGCAACTCGTGAGGGAGTTGCCTTCGGCGGGAAGCGTGGTGATGCAATGGCTCGGCATCATGTTTCTCGTATTTCTCAACGGCTTCTTCGTGGCCGCAGAATTCGCGCTGGTAAAAGTCCGCAGCAGCCAACTGGAGGCGCTCGAGCTGGAGGGCAATAAGCGCGCCGCCCAATCGCGCAAGGCGCTGGGTCATCTCGACGCTTATCTTTCCGCGACGCAGCTTGGAATCACTTTGTCGAGTCTCGGGCTGGGCTGGGTCGGCGAGCCATTTCTCGCAGGCATGTTGGAGCCCGTTTTTCTGCGGCTTGGACTCAGCGAGGCGATGATCCATCCGCTCAGTTTCGCGATCGCATTTTCGATCATCACATTTTTGCATATTGTGCTCGGTGAGCTTGCGCCGAAGTCGCTGGCGATTCGGCGTTCTGTGGGCGTGACGATGTGGGTCGCTGCTCCACTCGGTTGGTTTTACACGATTTTCAAACCGGCCATCTGGTTCTTGAATGGCGCTGCAAACAAGCTGCTGAAGTATTTTTTCCGCATTGAGCCGGTGAGCGAGCACGAGCTTGCGCACAGCGAAGAAGAGTTGCGCGTCATCCTCGCCGAGAGTGCGAAAGCCCGCGAGGTTAGTCCGCTTGGCAAGGAGTTGCTTATCAATGCGCTCGATCTTCGCGAGCGTGTTGTTCGCGATATTCATACGCCGCGCGGCGACGTGGTTTTTCTTAACACCGAGGATTCATTTGATGAAAACGTCCGCCGTGCCGAAGACTCGCGCCATACGCGTTTTCCGCTTTGCCGAGGGCATCTCGATGACACGCTCGGGCTGGTCCACATTAAGGATCTACTGAAGCTGCTGCGCGAAGGCGGTTCGCCAAACGTAGAATCCATCCGGCGTGAATTGCAGACCGTTCCGGAGATGATGCCGCTGGAGAAGCTGCTCAATTTTTTCCTGAAGAGCCACAGCCACATCGCGCTCGTCGTGGATGAATACGGCGGGGCGGTCGGCATCGTGACGCTTGATAATGTGCTGGAGGAACTTGTGGGCGAGATTCAGGACGAGTTCGACACGGCGAAGCCCGAGATGCGTAAGGTGACGCAGGACGAATTTGTCGTTGAGGGAAGCTTGGGGCTTTACGAATTGAATGAGATGATTTCGCTCGATATGGAGAGCAGCGAAGTCAGCACGGTGGGCGGCTATATTACGCAGCTCATCGGGCACCTTCCTGTCGTTGGCGAGAAGACGCAAATTGAGGATTTTGAGGCGACGGTGACAAAGGCAGACGGACGTCGCGTGGTGGAGGTAAATTTCAAGCGGGTGAAGAACTAAATCATGGCAATCATCGGCAAACGAAATCAACTCGCCGTCGTTCGGGAAACCGACCACGGACTCTATCTCGACGGAGGAACGCACGGTGAAATCCTGCTGCCGAAACGCTACATCCAGCCCGGAAACAAAGCGGGCGATGTGCTCGACGTTTTTGTCTATCGCGATTCCGAAGATCGGATGGTCGCGACGACCGAGACGCCGCTGGTCGGGGTGGGGGAGTTTGCGGCCTTGAAAGTGGTCGGCGGCCACGCGCGCATCGGTGCATTTTTGGATTGGGGATTGAGCAAGGATTTGCTGCTGCCCAATCGCGAACTTTCTCATCGCCCGATGATTGGCGAGAGCATCGTGGTGTTTGTGTACGTGGACAAAAAGAGCGACCGCATTGTCGCGACGACGCAGTTCGATGGGCTGCTGAATCTCACGCCGCCGAAGTATGAGCCGAAGCAGCGTGTGAGCATCCTCGTCGTCGGGGAGACGCCGCTTGGATTCAAAGCGATCGTCGAAGGCGCGCACTGGGGACTTCTTTATAAATCGGACATGGGCGTGATGCTCGAAGGCGGCACAAAGATGGACGCGTACATTCGGGTGGTTCGGCCAGACGGAAAGATCGATCTCAGCCTCGATCTCGCTCATTACAAAGAACGCATCGCGCCGCTCACCGACAGAATTCTCGATGTGCTCAAAGCCAGCGACGGCAAGCTGGCGATGAATGACCGGAGCAGTCCTGGCGAAGTGTTCTCGAAGTTTGGGACGAGCAAAAAGGCGTTCAAACAAGCGGTCGGCGCACTTTACAAAATGAGGCGCATCCAAATGACCGAGGACGGAATCGAATTGCTGCCCGAGCCTCCGAAGCAGAAACCATCGGCACCGCGCGGACGCGGACGGTAGTTGCGAAGAGAAAAATCAAAGCACGCCGCGCTTTCCGGGTGATATAGCCCGGAATCATCCAATCAACACACAATCAATCCCATGAAATCCACTCTCATTACACTCGCAACGCTCGTCGCAGGCCTCGCCTTCGCGGGAGAACAAAATCTTTTTAACGGCAAGGACCTCTCCAATTGGGAAGGCAACGAGAAGCTCTGGTCCGTGCAGGACGGCGCAATCACCGGCAAAACCGGCACCGAGGGAGACACCAAGATCAACCACAACACTTTCCTCGTCTGGAAAGGCGGCACCGTTTCCGATTTCGAGTTGACGTTCAAATATCGTGTCGAGAAAGGCAACAGCGGCATCCAATACCGCTCCAAGCTGAAAAACCCCGGCGCATTTGGCCCAGTGGTCGGCGGCTACCAGGCCGACTTTGAAGCAGGCACGACCTACAGCGGCATTCTTTACGAGGAGCAGGGACGCGGCATCCTCGCACAGCGCGGCCAGCAGACAAAAATCACCACCGACGCGGACGGCAAGAAGCACAAAGTCGAAGTGACCGGTAGCGTGGGCGACTCGAAGGAAATCCAAGCCTCAATCAAGAGCGAAGATTGGAACGACTACAAAATCGTAGCGAAAGGAAACCACCTCCAGCATTTCATCAATGGCAAAGCGACCGCCGATGTGACCGATGAGCACAGCGGCGCTGCGAAAGAGGGAATCCTCGCGCTACAAATCCACGCCGGCCCAGCGATGGTCGTGCAGTTCAAGGCTCTCATTTTGAAGACCGACAAATAATTTACCGAGCATTCTCGCAAACGGCCACGGAACTTCGGTTCCGTGGCCGTTTTGCTTTGGAAGGAAGGTTGGTTTTGTCGAGGCGAAGGGAGTGCGTGGTCAAATGACGAATGACGAATGACGAATGACGGGCGAATGACGAATGACGAATGACGAATGACGAATGACGAATGACGAAACGCAAGCGTGGGGCGTAATTAACTCGCCTGCGAATTCGTCATTCGTCATTCGTCATTCCAAGAAGGAGCATCATTTCAAAGACGTCGGCGGAGATAGGGGTGGTGCGCGTTGTAGGGTTTGAACCTACGACTCCTCGCGTGTGAGGCGAGTGCTCTACCACTGAGCTAAACGCGCGTTTCTTGCGGCCTTTGTTCAACCGCAGAAAGGGGATAAAAGCAGGTTCCTTTTTTGATACCAGTAGAATTTTTCTGCAAAAGTCCGCGCTTCCCCCCGGAGGGCATGAGTGCTTCATTGCGCAGCCGTTTTTTATGAAACTCATCTCCACTCGCCGCGCTTTTACGCTTCTTGAGATCGTTGTTGTCCTTGGCATCATTGCGATGTTTTTGGCGCTGCTCGTTCCGTTTGCTCTTCGAGCAAGGGAAGGCGGGCGTTCGGCGGCGTGCGTGCGTAACATGCAGATTATCGGCAAGGCTATCGCATCGTATGCTTCGGACAACGACGGCCATTTGCCAGGCCCTTTGTCGATGGAGCAGCATCCGGTGGATAGTGCCGGGAACCCTCCGCGCGATGGCCAGATGCTGAAGTACATAGCGCGCTACCTCGATCAGGCCGGCGGTGCGCGGCAGATCTTTATTTCCCCCGGATGGGTGAAGGCTCAGCGTGCTACGGACTCCGCAGTTTTTCTGGCGAATGTCGATCCCGTTGCGCCATTTGAGCAATCGCCGTGGGGAGACTTGGCGGTGAAGGGGAAGCCGCCGCTGAAAGTCGAGGATATCCGCACCGTGCGTTTCCGCGTGAGCGAAAAAGATGAAGCGGCTGACCCTGCTAGATTCTGGGCGCTGACCGAGGCGGACCAAATGCTGGCGCGCATTCTCGGTGTGAATAAAACCGAGACATGGGTGCAGAGGTTGCCGCAAAAGGCAGTCCATGTCAGCCATCGCAACGCATTGTATTTCGACTGGCATGTGGAGCGTCTGGTTCTGACGAATTCAACGGTGGCACCGCCGACTGCGGACTGAGCGTAAAATGCAATGCTTTGCGTCGCGCGCTTGCCCAAGTGCATGTGCCTTCATTATAAGCTGGCGTCATGCAGACTCGGCCCACGCAAATTCTGATACGCTCCATCCTACCGCTCATGGCGGCGATGGTCTCTCTTCCAAGTGGGAAGGTCCATGCATTCTATCTTCAGCCGGAGTTCGGCGAGCCATCGGAAAAATATACACAGCGGCAGGTTAACCCTCCTCGCGCGCCGCTTCAGTTTAACCCCGACCCAGGTGGGGTAGCGACTCCTGCGGCAAAGGTGATGCCGAAGTTGAGGCCGATCGCGAAGATGCCTGCAAGCCCTCCCCCAGTGCCGAAGGACATCGGCGGGACGCCTTTTGATATCGGACTGCCGCAGTCGGGCACTCCGTTCGCGGCGGTGCCTGAACTCAAGGACCGTCCGTCGCTTTTCGGAGACGATTTCCTCTATCTTCCTCGGATTGATTTGGAGCAACCGGGCGATGCGCGCCTGCCGCGCCGAGGTGTTCGTTCGCAGAGCCAACGATCGGGGATATTTCGTTATCGCGAGTATCCGATGGGACAGGAAGGGCTTGGGCTTTTGCCGCACTCGCAACCGCTCACAAACCGTTGGGCGATTCCTTTTCCTAAATGGCAGCGCTACCTCGATCCGCGGCACGAAGTTCCGTACGGCGATGGGCGGGAGACGCTCAAATTGTGGCACCCTTACGAGCAATCGAAACTCAAGGGCGACGCACCCATTATCGGGCAGGATATTTTTGCAAATGTGACGATCAAATCGTTTTCGATTTTTGAGGGTCGCCGCCTCCCGGTGCCTTCGGGCGTGAGCGCGGCGACGCCGAACAGCTCGGAATTTTTCGGGCGAGGAGATCAATGGGTCATCTCCACGGACCGTTCGATCACGGTTGAGTTGTTTAAAGGAGAGACGGCGTTCAAGCCCGTTGATTGGCTGTTTCGGATGCAACTGGTGAAGAACGACAACTGGATATGGGTGAAGGAGCAAAACCTTCTCGACCCGGACCCGCGCGGTGTGAACCAAGCCAGCGGGAAGGAGCCTAAACCCACAAAGATTGGGGCCATTTCAAAGAACGATACGAGCCGGGGTGTGAAGCCGCTTTCGGTGGTTTCGACGCCTGGCGATGTGTTCAATTACATCGCGCCGCAACTTCAGCCACTGGGCGCTTCGAGTAAGCTCACAAAGGTGGACTCGCAGACGAACGAAGTGAAGCCGGGGACGAAGATCAAAAACAATCCCGATCACCAGAAGGATAAAGCGAGAACTCGAAATACATACCGCCACAAAGATTTCCTCGGCATTCAGGAATTCTTTTTTGAGTATCACCTTGGGGACCTCAGCGAGAACTACGACTTTTGGACTTCGCGTGTTGGAATACAGCCGTTCGTTTCGGATTTTCGCGGTTTCATTTTTAACGACACGAACCTTGGCGCGCGGCTTTTTGGGAACTGGGACAACAACCTCTGGCAATACAATCTCGCCTACTTCAATCTCCGCGAGAAGGACACTTACAGCGGGCTCAACATGTTCGATTCGCGCGACCAGCAGGTGATCATCGCGAGTCTTTATCGGCAGGATCTTTTCTGGAAAGGATACACTGGCCAAGCGTCGGTGCATTTCAACTTTGACGACGGTCAACGTCATTTCGATAAGAACGATTTTCTAGTCCGGCCCGCGCAATTGGGGGATTTCGGCGCTGCGCGTGAGCACGACGTCCGCACTGCTTATCTCGGCTGGACTGGTGACGGTCACATCGGTCGCTGGAACATTACGCACGCGCTTTATTGGGCGCTCGGTGAGGACGAATTCAACGGGCTGGCTGGGCGTCGCATTGAAGTGAATTCGCAGATGGGCGCGCTGGAAGTGAGCTACGATCGCGACTGGCTGCGATTCAAGTTGAGCGGATTTTACGCAAGCGGTGACAGCGATCCGACCGACGATCGCGGTGAGGGGTTCGACAGCATCGTGGATGCTCCGTTTTTCGTAGGTGGGCCCTTCAGTTACTATGTCCACGAAGGGCTGAATCTTGCGGGAACGGCGGTCAATTTAAAGAACCCAGACAGCTTGCTGCCGAGCCTTCGAAGCAGCAAGACGGAGGGGCAATCGAACTTCGTGAATCCCGGTGTGAAGATTGTCGGATTCGGGCTTGATGCGGATGTCACGCCGAAGCTGCGTGCGTTCTTTAATGCGAATTACATTTGGTTCGACGAAACCGCTCCCATCGAGCGTGCTCTTCACACGAACAAAGTGAGCGACAAGCTCGGGTGGGACATCAGTGCGGGCCTGAAGTATCGTCCGTTGCTCACAGAGAATATCATCATCGGGGCTGGCGTGGGAATTTTGATTCCGGATGAGGGCTATAAAGACATCTACCGGCGGAGTACCGATCTCGTCGAAGGCTTCGGCCCACAAAATCGAGAAGGCAAAGCAGATGACTTTTTGTGGAATGCGCTACTGACCGTCACGTTCACTTTCTAAAATGCAAAAAACACTGATATTAATCCTCCTTTCGGCCGTGGCCGCATCCGCTGAGCCGATCGTTCCCGGCAAGTCACCAACCCCGCCCAGAAAAAAGCCGCCATTGCTCAGTTCCGACCTCAATGGACGGGATATGCTTTTCATCGCCCAAGCGGTCGAGCACGGCAAGACCGTGAACTTCCTCGCTGCTCAGGCGGAGAAAACCAGTAATCCCGGACTAAGTGATTTTGGAAAAAGCATCACGAAATCCGGAGCAGTGCAAAGCGCTGTAATCCAAAGCCTCGCCGAGATGCGAAAAGTGAGAGTGCCCTCGGCAGAATCCGCAGAGCAGAAAAAATATACGCTTCAGTTTTCCAAGCTTCAAGGCGCGGAGTTGGACAAAGCGATACTGAATGCGCTAATCGAGACCAGTGGAACCGCAGTGGTATTCTACGAATTGTCCGAAGATTCCGGTGACTCGGCAATTCGCGGCTGTGTCGGGCAGATACTTCCGCAACTCCGCGAGCACCTGTTGGTCGCGCGGACTTTGGCTGGTTCAACCTTCAAGGAAGACCCCGCCCGGAAGCTCCAGAAATAGCAACACTCCGCAAAGCCTCGGTCCACCGAAGGCGGAACGCTATTTCTTATGTGCTGTTTTGTCCTCTGCTCTCACTGTGGGAGGGTTCCGATTGAATTGGATCAAGTCGGCGACAATTTTGATCGTTTCCCGCCGAATCGGATCTACTTGGGTAGGCGATTCCGCTTCATCGTCTCCGTCCTCATCGGGGTCCGTTTTAGGAACGACTTTCTCAGCCGGTTCCTCTTTTTTTGGCTTTTCGACTTTCGGTGAAAGTTCGGGATTTCCAGCATTCGCCAGCGTCACCGAATACACTTTTTCGGCGGGGTCTTTAAGATTTGCACGTTCAGCCTTTCGAGCTTCCTTTCGCGCTTTTTCTTCGTCGGCCTCGGATTTGCGGGATTTTTCACTGAGTGAGATTTTGTTCTCCGCGATCCGTTTTTTGATGCGGTCCGCGTCTTCCATGATCCACTTAAATTCCTGATCGGCGGTGACGCGTGCGGCGGATTTCTGTTTCAGTTCCGCAACGAACAGCGGCTTCTCCACCTTGTCGTAGGATACCGATTCGATGGTGTCGTAGCCCAATGGACCTTTCAGCGAGGATTCGCCGATATCCGATTGGTCCCACAACGACGGGAGCTTGATGTCGCTGATGACCCCGCGGAGTTGGGTGCTACCGCCGGAGACGCGGTAGAATTTTTGAATCGTGAGTTTCAGTGCGCCGGCACCAGTGCTCATCGGGATTATGTTCCCGATATCGACCATAGTTTGCACGGTGCCTTTGCCGAAAGTGGAGCTGTCCCCGACGACCACTGCGCGGTTGTAGTCCTGCAGAGCCGCTGCGAAAATCTCGCTTGCCGACGCACTCAGTTTATTCGCCAGCACCACCATCGGTCCGTCGTACGCAATCGACGGATCGGTATCCCTCAAATTCGTAGAACGTCCGTCCGTGCCCTTTGCCACGACGACGTATCCGGTTTTGATAAACAGCCCCGTGAGATTCACAGCCTCTTCGAGCGAACCGCCTCCGTTGCGCCGTAGATCCATCACCAAGCCGTCGATCTTCTCCTTTTTCAATCGTTCCAAAAGGATGAGGACATCTTTGGTCGTGCTTTTCGCGTCCGCTTTGCGACTGCGTTCCATATCCGCGTAGAACGACGGTAAAACAATCCAGCCGATCCGTTGAACCGATCCGTCCGGCATTGGGCGTTCCACGATCTCGGCTTTCGCTTCTTGTTCGGTGAGCTTGACCTCGCTGCGTTTAATTTCGATCAGTTTGCGTTCTGCCGGGTCGGTCGAATTAACAGGAATCACCTTCAGGCGGACGATCGTGTCCTTCTTGCCGCGAATCATTTCCACTACTTTATCGAGTCGCATATCCACCGTTTCAACGAACTCCGAATCCCCCTGCGCCACTGCGCTGACGCGGTCTCCGACTTTGAGGCGTCCGTCTTTGAAGGCGGGGCCACCGACGACGAGTTCGCGAATCTTTGCGTAACCTTCGTCCGAGGCAAGCACTGCACCGATTCCGACCAGCGAAAGGCGCATGTTGATATTGAAGCTGTCGAGCTGCGAACGGCTCATGTATTCCGAATGCGGATCATACGTCTCCGCAAGTACGGTGAGAAACGTGGAGACGATCTCTTCCTCGGTTTGCTCACGAAGATTGCGCAAGAGCTGATCATACCGCTTCGTGATGACCTTCACCGGCGCATCCACACTGTCTTTCGTGAGCGTTCGGTCGAGCATTTCTCCCTCGATCCGATCCTTCCAGATACGGTCCGCATCGGCGGCATCTTTCGGCCACGGCGCTTTATCGCGCCGCAGTTCGACGGTGCGGGTGCTGGAGAAATCGTATTTTTCCTTGAGCAACTCGGTCGCCTTCGCCACTCGGTCTTCCACGCGCTTTTTGAAAAGCTCGAATATTTCGAGGGCAGGCTTCGTGTTTCCCGCGCCGACTTCATCGTCAAGCGAGGTGGCAAACTTCGCGGAAAAATTGTCCACGTCCTTTTGCGTGAAGAACAAATGGTTGTAATCCAGCCGTTCGAGATAGTTCTTCAAAAACTGCTTCGAGACCGCGTCATCGAGGTGTCTTTTGCTAAAGTGCGCCGACTCCAGAAGCTGCCCGACATTTTGGGCAACCTTGCGGTAGTCAGGTTCTGGCGCACCAGTGACTAATGGAGCGACCAAGAGCGTTGCCGCAAGTGATGCTAGAATAATGCGGGAGCTTTTGTTCATGCGTTTTTTTTGAGTTGGAAAAATCGGACGATGGTTTCCACTAGGAAACCCCGTTTCGTCGCCGGGTCACGTAGAAAATTTCACCAATTACGTTTTTGAAGGGAATCTGCCCCGATTTCCTTACGCCGCGTAGTATTTCGGATACCGGTAATAATAGTAATC
>JAYTMG010000292.1:0-12827 GCA_043728745.1 Verrucomicrobiaceae bacterium | reverse complement strand
GCAAACACGAGCTTCACCGGCACATCGAGATCTCGCACCATCCGCGCAATCACCTGACATTGCTGATAATCCTTCATTCCGAAGACGGCGATATCCGGGCGGCACACATTGAAGAGCTTCAACACCACAGTGCAGACACCTCGGAAATGACCGGGCCGCGATGCGCCGCATAGACCGCGCGCGACGAAGTGCTCTTCCACATAGGTCGAGAATCCTTCCGGATACACGACTTCCGGCGAGGGATGAAAAATCGCATCGGCCCCGAGCGAGCGGCACAACTCCGCGTCATTTGCGAACGGGCGCGGATAGCGCGAAAGATCCTCCTTCGGTCCGAATTGCGTCGGGTTCACAAAAACCGTCACCACCACGCGACCGTCCGCGCCCGCGAGCTTGCGCGCCTTCTTAATCAGCGCGCCATGCCCGCGATGGAGCGCGCCCATCGTCGGCACGAGGACGATCTTCCCGCTGCCGGAGCTCACCCATTTTCGCATCGCTGTGACTGTCTTCAGGACTTTCATGGGCCGCATCAGAAACAGGACGCGCTGCGCCGGGCAACTCCGGACTGTAAAGCGTGCTCAGGGCTCACGCATCTAAATACGTC
Organism: Verrucomicrobiaceae bacterium; assembly: GCA_043728745.1. Taxonomy (GTDB): domain Bacteria; phylum Verrucomicrobiota; class Verrucomicrobiia; order Chthoniobacterales; family Chthoniobacteraceae; genus SXWH01. Next base: position 12,226 of record JAYTMG010000292.1, on the reverse strand, counting down.
TGGTGTGCGTGAAGAGCGCGAAAGGAGCGGGGCTTTGCCTTCGGCGGTCTGACGGCTCCTAAGCCCCGTTGCCACGTCAGTGGCAAGCGCCGTTGTCCCGATGGATCGGGACACGCACGGGGCTTAGGAGCCGTCAGACCGCCGAAGGCAAAGCCCCGCTCCGATTCGCATTTCCCGCGCTTCCAACAGGGAATTTAAGATGCGTGAGCCCTGAGTGCGTGCTTGATGCGACGCGCTCGTCGGACCACATTGCGCCCACTTATGAATCGCCGCGATTTCCTCAAGACCGCATCCACCGCCACGCTCGCCGCACTTGCTGCGAACGAACCCCGCCTCTTCGCCGCCGGCGAGCTGGAGAAAATCGCGCCGCGTGCCGACTGCATCATCGTCCTTTGGATGGCGGGCGGCATGGCCCACACGGAGACGTTCGACCCGAAGCGCTACACGCCGTTTGAAAAAGGCGTGGAGTCGAAAGCCGTGCTCTCCACATTCCCAAGCGTCCCCACGAGCGTGGACGGCGTGCGCTTTTCCGCCGGGCTGGAAAAGACGGCAGAGGTGATGAACCGCGGCACCCTCATCCGCACGGCGCAGGCTGCGGACCTTGGATTCATCCTGCATTCGCGGCATCAGTATCACTGGCACACCGGCTACGTTCCGCCGCAATCCGTCGCCGCGCCGCACATCGGTGCCGTCATGGCGCGCACGCTCGGGCAGCGAAATCAGGCCATCCCCGCGTTCATCAACATCGGCCAGCGGCTCGATCTCGGCGAAGGCGAAGAGCTCAAATCCTTCACCACCGCTGGCTTCCTCGGCAGCGAGCACGGGCCTTTCAATATCCCATTCCCGCAAGACGCCACGCAGGCCGTCCGCCCGCCCGCCGGGATGACGCCGGGACGTTTCGCCGACCGCAATAAATTCTACAAGCGACTGCTCGACGCCAGCCCCGTGCGCGAAGGCAGCGCCTACCAGCGCGAATCGTTCGTCCGCTCCATGGACAACGCCCACCGCCTCCTCGCCTCGCCCGAGGCCAAGGCGTTCGACCTCGCACTCGAGCCCGCCGAGAGCGTCGCGCGCTACGTGCCGAAAGGATTCGACGCCGCAAAAGTCACCGGCCTCAAGCTCGACCGCGAAGGCGTCTATGAAGTGCAAAGCGCAGGCCGTTTCGGACTCGGCTGCCTGCTCGCCCGCCGCCTCGCAGAAGCCGGCGCGCGCTATATCGAAGTCACCACCGAATACATCCCCTTCCTCAATTGGGACTGCCACGAAAACGGCCACACCAAACTCGAAGCCATGAAAGCGATGATCGACGCCCCCGTCGCCCAACTCATCCGCGACCTCGAAGAACGCGGCCTGCTCGACCGCACACTCGTCGTCCTCGCCAGCGAGTTCAGCCGCGACATGCTCATCGAAGGCAAGCAATCCAGCCAGCAGCGCGAACAGTCGCGAGTCCCCGACAAAATCGAAGAAATGAAATTCTACGGAATGCACCGTCACTTCACCGAAGCCGGCTCCGTCCTCCTCTTCGGCGGCGGGATGAAACGCGGCCACGTCCACGGCGAAACCGCCGACGAGCGCCCGTGCAAAACCATCAAAGACCCCGTTTCCATCGAAGACCTGCACGCCACGATCTACAAAGCCATGGGCATCTCCCCCAAGCAAAGTTACCTCGTCGAAGAGCGCCCATTCTACGTCACCAAAGACGGCCTCGGCCGGCCAATCGAGTCGCTCTACGCGTAGTGGGGCAAAGGACGAAAAGTGGACACCTCATCAGGGTGCAGGCTGTATTCCCTCACCATTGACCGCCGCCATTCGCTGACGGCCGTGGCCCTCCGGCGTAGCTCGACATTCCAATGTCGAGTATAGGCGCATGAAGTATTGGCCCGTTCTCCCGCCTGGGGAACGTCGAAACTCGACTTTGGAAAGTCGAGCTACGCCGCAATTTGAAATCGCCCGCACATCCCGCATCCCGCATCCCCATCGCCACGCGACGCTAAAAAAGCAGACGCCCCAACTCCACACAAACCGGATCTTGTTCCTTCTGGGATTCCGTCGATTTCATGGGGATAGGGGAAAAGCGATTTAGAAGAAAAAACAAACCCCACCCAGCCCACCCGCGCCAGCCACCCCAAAACACCCGGAACTGAATTGGAACTGCTTCATGGCCGAAAACTCCATCTTAGGAATTACCTGTTTGCAAGCGGAGAAATGAGGAAATTTGGATGCTCCATAAAATTACTAATGCAGCGGCTCGCCGCAAAAACTTTCCGTCAATTGTAGCCGATAGTCCGCAGACATTCCGCCGCCAATCTCCATAACAGCGCCATGAAAAAGCGGGATAAAACCCTAACCGCGTTTGGCGGCAACGTGGCGCGACTGAGAACGGAACGAGGCCTGTCCCAGGACACCCTCGCCGAAAAAGCCGAGATCGACCGCACCTACCTGAGCGGAATCGAACGCGGCGTCCGCAACCCCGGAATCAAAACAGTCATCCGCCTCGCATCGGCCCTCGACGCAACCGTAGATGAACTTTGCAAAGGGGCTGGCAAATGAGTGCTGCCCCTACGTATCTCGACCTCTTCTGCGGCTGCGGCGGCTTCTCGCTCGGCATGGACCGCGCAGGCTTCCGCTGCCTTGCTGCGATCGATTTCAACCCCGAAGCCATCGCCACCTTTCGCGCGAATTTTCCGGCCCTCGGCGAATCGCGAATCCGGCAAGAAGACCTCACTAAATTCAGCCCCGCAGACCTCGTAAAAATCATCGGCGAGGAAACGCCCGATGTCATCGTCGGAGGCCCGCCCTGCCAAGGTTTCAGCACCGCCCGGCAGCGCGATGGTGCCAACCATGGGGCCGAGCGTTTCGTCGAAGATGCACGCCGCCACCTCTACAAAGAGTTCCTCCGCTACGTGGAGTTTTTCCAGCCCCGCGTCTTTGTCATGGAAAACGTACTCGGAATAAAGTCTGCGGCGGGCGGACAATATTTTACGCGCGTCCAGCATGAGGCTCGCCAGCATGGGTATCGCGTCATTTCACAGATCGCAGATGCGTACGCGCTTGGGGTTCCCCAAAAGCGTCGCCGCCAACTCATCATTGGAGTTCGCGAAGATATTCCGGGCCTGTTCCCATCTGAGATTTCACCTGCTCCTCGCGCCTTTCCCGGCACGACTCTTGGTCCTGCAATCTGCGATCTCCCGCGACTCGCCGCAGGAGGAGGCAAAGAAACGTGTGAGTATGATCTGGAGCGCCGCGGCAAGCATCTCGCAAAATATGGCAAGGTCGCGCGGAACTATCTTTTCAAGGTTCTCGAATTGCGCCTTTCAAAATCTCTCACAGCCCACCGAGCCCGTCCACACAGCGACCGCGACCTACGCGATTTCGCACTTCTTTCCGAAGGTCAGAACTGCGCAGAAGCGATGCGTTTAGGCATTGAGTTTGAGTTTCCATACGACAAGACGACTTTCAAAGATCGGTACACCCGGCAGAGCCGCCGTTCTTCATGTAGCACTATCGTCGCCCACCTCAGCAAAGACGGGCTGATGTTTATCCATCCCAAGCAGAACCGCTCGCTCACCCCACGCGAAGCGGCCCGCATTCAGAGCTTCCCGGATTGGTTTCAATTTCCTGGAGCGCGAACTCATCAGTTTCGGGTTATTGGCAACGCGGTTCCACCGCTCATTGGTGAAGCTGTTGGAATCGAAGTGCGTAAGTTTCTTGGCTATCCTCCTGTCCAGCCAGACAAAAAGCGGCGCAAGGCTCATAGCGTGAATAAGACGCGCAAGCGGCGGTCCGTTATTTTAAAGTATGATATTCCAACGAGTCGCGCTGAAGCATCCATGCGCGTTCAAGCAATCGGTAAGCTTGATGGCCGACAACTTCGGATATGCAGCAAGGATGAGTTCCTCCGTGGATGGCTATCGCTGCTTTTTCTTTTTCCTGAACTGCATCCCGACAATGCGCGTGATCATGGGGACCTAAACGCGATATGGTGCCCGCCTCAACTTGCGCTACCGGGGATGGAGGAGTTTGAAGCGAGAAGGTTCGCTCGCAGTGGATGGCCAGTTTCTCTTGAACTGCTCGGACGTGAAGCGTGGCGTCGCCGCGATCTCCGTGAGATCACCGCTGAAGAGCTCTATTGTGTCGAAGCTCACTCTGCCGGGTTCAAAGCATGGCAAGAAATGGACTCACAATCTGATTCCAAACCAAAATCCGCAAAGAAGGGACAGGAAAGAGTACATACCCGCACCGATTCGGTTGGCGCTCCATCAGCCAATGGGAAATGGGGGCTGCAATGATCAAGCCGGATCCCCTCGCTCTCCCCTACGATCTGCTCCCACCTGAAGCTGAATCAACTTTTGAGGGACACCGGGCATTCGGCTACGACCTCGCCACCGCACTTGCGGACATCGTGGATAACGCCATCACCGCAAAGGCCCACCACGTCTGGATTGATTTTGAGTGGGACGGCCCCGCATCCACCATCACCATCACCGACGACGGCAACGGGATGAGCGAAAAGGAACTCATCGCTGCCATGCGCCTCAGCTCGCGAAACCCACGCGACGAACGCCCCGCCCACGACCTTGGCCGCTTCGGTCTTGGGCTGAAAACCGCATCGCTCTCGCAGTGCCGCCGCTTCACCGTCCGCGCACGAAGCACGCGCAAAGTCGCCGTCACCCGCTGCTGGGACCTCGACGTGATTCAAGCCGCAAAAGACTGGCGGCTCTTGCGGGCAGGTGACACCGACGCCGAGCCATGTTTCCGCCGATTGGCGAAACTCCCACGCGGTACCGCCGTCGTGTGGCAAAAGCTCGACCGCCTCACCGCCGACACGCGTACGGAGGACGACACCGATCACCAACATTTCCTTCGGCGTATTGAGGAGGTCCGCACCCACTTCGGTATCGTCTTCCATCGGCTCATCGGCAAAGGTGGGCCACGGAGCGGCGTTGCCGTTATCCTGAACGGGCACCCCGTCATCCCGTGGGACCCTTACCTTGAAGACGCCGCTGCCACCTACGCCCTCGCGCCCACCACGATTGCTTTTGGCCGCGCCCGCATCCGCGTTGACCCATTCATCCTTCCGCATCTTTCCAAACTCCCCAAGACCCGCCACGAATCTGCTGCCGGGCCGCGTGGCTGGAACGGGCACCAAGGCTTTTACATCTACCGCAACGAACGCCTTCTCGTCGCTGGCGACTGGCTCGGCTTCTGGCCCCGGCAAGACATTCACCGCCTCGCCCGCATCCGCGTAGATTTGCCAAACTCCATCGACGACCAATGGCAGATTGATGTCACCAAATCCCGCGCCGTCCCACCTCCCGCCATCCGCGCAGAACTCCGGCGCATCGGCGAACGCACCCGAGCCGAGGCCCGCCGCATCTACACCCATCGCGGCGCAAAACTCACCCCGCAGCCACACATCGAACGCACCTTCCTGTGGGAGCCCCGTGCAAAACATGACAAGACCTACTACCGCCTAAACGCCGACCACCCGCTAATAAAACGCGCCATCGCGGCCACGACTGACAAGCCAGCGATGAAGGCGCTGCTGCGATTGATTGAGGAAACCATTCCGCTGCATCACATAACGGGTGAAAACAGTGAAAAGCCCGACTTACAGCCCCAACCGTTCGAGGGCTCGGAAAAAGACGCTCGGGGAGTAATGGAAATCGCGTTTCGCTCACTGTGCGATAGCGGCTACTCGAAACGAGACGCCCTGAACCGGCTACGGACGCTGTGGCCCTTTGAGCTGCTCCCTGAATTACTGCAAGCCTTTGAGGAGGAACTAAACGTATGAATGGACAGCCCGACGCGCACGAAACGGCAAAGCAATGGGCTGTGGACATGCTCCGTGGAAAACCCAGCCGAACGGAGGAAGACATTCGCGCCGTCGCAGAGAAAGCGATTCAAGCGATTCGCATCTTTGGAAACGACGGCCCCGTGGACGTGGAGCAATTGACGGCGGAACTCCTTCACACGTTCTCTATTGTCGCGAGTAAAGGGTCGGCTTTGGATGATGACCGCGACCACAAACCTTGGTTGCCGGAGAAGCGGGCGAAAATGACAGCGTGGCCGCTGTGGGAGCGGTATCGCACGCATCTGGAGCGGGATGCCGGTTATCCACCCGATGTCGTCAATACCATTGATGCCGACACGAACATGGTCCTTGAACGAATGGAAGACCCGGAAAGGCCCGGAGCATGGCACCGATGCGGAATGGTGGTTGGAAGCGTGCAGTCGGGGAAGACGGGGAACTACATTGGATTAATCAACAAGGCCGTCGATGCCGGATACAAACTCATCATCGTTTTGGCGGGGCGGCACAACAATCTCCGCAGCCAGACTCAACTCCGCATTGACGAAGGTATTCTCGGTTTGGATACGAAGCGCGAACGTGCGTTGAATCGTAGCACTTATCGAATTGGCGTCGCTCTCTACGGTGAAACGCAGACGGTCGTGAACTACGGCACGACAAGCGCGGAAGACGGCGATTTCAAATCGAAACGGGCTCAGGCGTTCGGTGTGCGTCCGGGGCGTGACCCGGTTTTGCTCGTTATCAAAAAGGAGCGAACAGCACTCCGAAACGTGTTGGATTGGCTGCGCCATCTGGTGGCCGATACGAAGCAAGATACTGGGCGGATGTTCATCCGGGACATCCCGCTCCTGCTCATCGACGATGAAGCCGACAACGCCTCGATAAACACCAAGGACAAGGCAGGAAAGGACACGTCGGCTGCGACTGTGTCAGCCATCAATGGAAGCATCCGAAAGATTTTGTCCTCGTTCGAGAAGGCGGTTTACGTGGGATACACCGCCACCCCGTTCGCGAACATTTTCATCAACCCTGATGCTTCAACTGATGAGCATGGCCGAGACATTTTCCCCGAGCACTTCATCATCAATATCAAGCCTCCGTCGAACTATGTCGGCCCGGCCAAAGTGTTCGGATTGGACGGCGATACGGACGCCGACATCGAGGCGCTGCCCGGCCTGCCGATAGTCCATGTGCTTCGTGCTCCGCACGATTTTGGCGATGGACCGGGGGACGATTATTCGCTGCCGGAGTGCTTCCCTCCCAAGCACAAGATTGACCACGTGCCGACGCGCCTCCCTCGTTCGTTGGAGCGGGCTATTCGCTGTTTTATTTTGAGCTGCGCAACGAGGCGCGTGCGTGGACACGGGCGAAAACACAGCTCGATGCTCGTCCACGTGACGCGCTTCACAAGCGTGCAAGGGCATACCGCCCGGCTTGTTCTTGATGACCTGACGAATCTCCAGCGGCGACTCCGGGAAGGTGATGGGAAACGGACAGCAATCCTACGGGACGAGTTGCGCGACCTTTGGGAAAACGACTACGTGCCGACAAGTAAGGCGCTCGGTTGTGAGGCGGGCAAAGCGGTGACGTGGGAGGAGGTAGATGCGGAGCTTTACCCAGCGGCGGCGAAGATCGAGGTGATGACAATCAACGGGTTTGCGAAGCAGGTGCTCGACTACAAGGACCATGAGGAAATGGGTCGGAGCGTCATCGCCATCGGTGGCGACAAGCTCTCTCGGGGGCTGACGCTTGAGGGGCTTTCGGTGAGCTACTTCCTCCGTACCTCGAAGATGTATGACACGCTGATGCAGATGGGGCGGTGGTTCGGCTATCGACCCGGCTATTTGGATTTGTGTCGGCTTTTTACCACATCGGAACTGGTTCGGTGGTATCGCCATATTGCGCTGGCGGAGGCTGAACTTCGTCGGGAATTTGACTACATGGTTCAGGCGGGCTTTACGCCTGCGAACTACGGCCTGCGCGTGCGAACTCACCCGGATGGGATGGTGGTGACGGCGTTGAACAAGATGTGTCACAGCCAGCGCCAACAACTCTCTTGGGCGGGGCTACTTGTGGAAACTACTCGTCTGCCCAAAGACAAAAGCCGGGTGGATGCAAATATGGCGTCGGCAGGAAAGCTCGTCACTGCACTCGGTGAACCTGTGCAGAGCAGTGGCAGTGAAACTCACGTTTGGGCTAATGTTGATGCTGCGTTGGTGGCTCAATTCTTAGAGTCGTTAGAATTTCCGCCTGAATCCTCACGGGCTACCGGGCCGTCGGTCGCTAAATTTATTCGCAGCGAGGCATCGAAACCAGTGAGGGAGATTCACAATTGGACGATTGCGCTGGTTTCTGCGCGTGGAGGGCCAGAGGCCACTATTGCCAAACGAACTGTCGGTCTTGTTGAGAGAAACCCGGAGCCGGAAACCATTAGTAGTGACAGCTACGGAGCGCGAAAATCTCATATCGTGAATCCTCGCGATGAGATGATCGACTTCGTGGGCAAGCCATTCACAAAGCATTGGTGGGAAGATGTCGCGTTGAAGAGAGAGCTTGCCGGAGATGTCGAGTGGCTTTGCCAGCACATCAACGAGGACGCAGCCAGCGTCGCGCTGAAGCTCACTCTTCGCTGGCAGCAATCCGAACCGCCGCGAATCAAACCTCCAAAAGATGGGCAGACGACGCGCCCCAACGGGCGCGTGATCCGTTTGCTGCGGCGAAAATCAAATGGCCTCCTGTTGCTCTATCCAATGCAGCGTTCTCAGGCGGCTGGCCTTTCCGCTGATGGGCCGCCCATCATCGGCGTCGCGTTGAGTTTTCCAACCAGCGACTCCGCTTCAAGTGTTGAGTATCAGGTCAATAAGGTTTGGAACCCGGTAATTCAGGACGATACAGATTATGGAGACGACGATTGACGCACAATGGCGGGAGCTGGAAGCGGAGTCGCCGTCTGCGGGCTGGCGGCTGCGGCTGGCGCGTCCGCGCAAGGGCTTCCCGTTGCACGTCGCGCTGGATGGGACGACTCGGCGGAGAGCATTACTTTTACGCGTCCCGGCTGAGGTGATCCCGCCTCGGAAAAACTGGCCTACCTGCCGTGGGTTGCTGCTTTTTACCGAGACGATCAACGGGCAGCCGCACTGTGGTGTGGCTCTGAAGGAGGCGCGGTTTGCGGATGTCTTTGCGGCACTGGCGGAAGACCTTGCGCGGCGTGTGGCGGCGGCGGGCACGGCGGCGGAGGCTGTGGCAACTTTGCTCGGCCAACTTGGGCGTTGGCAAAAGTTCCTCGCGGCATCGGCGGAAGGTCTGAGCGACGAGGCGCAGCGAGGACTGTGGGGTGAACTGCATTGTTTGCGGGAACGGCTGCTCCCTGCACTCGGCACAGCGACGGCGGTGGCGGGCTGGAAGGGCGGCGAGCGCGCGCAGCAGGATTTTCAATTTGCTAACGGCGCACTGGAAGTAAAAACGACTACGGCGAAGCAGCCGCAAGCTGTGCGAATCACGAGCGAACGCCAGCTCGACGATGCGCCGTGGCCTGCGCTCTTCCTCCATGTCCTCGTGCTAGAAGTGCGCGAAGGTGGCCCGGCGACGCTGCCCGCGATGGTAGATGGTCTTCGAGTGGGGTTGGCGACGGATGCAAGCGCACGCGAACAGTTCGAAGATGCGCTGATGGCTTCCGAGTATTTTGACGCGCACGCGCCGCGCTACGCCGGGCGTGGTTACGCAGTGCGGATGGAACACTGGTTTCGCGTGCGGGGGGAATTCCCGCGAATCGTCGAGGCTGGGCTGTGCGCCGGGGTGGGCGATGTCCACTACGCGCTGAGTCTCGCCGCGTGCGAGCCATTCGCCATCGAACCCGCAAAGGCCATCGCCACTCTGTCAAAGCCACCACTTTCAACAAAACGCAAACCACAACACCCATGAGCAAAAACAACGACGAGGAAACCGAACCGCAAACGCCGCTAGAGCAATTCGCCTACGACCTCCACCAAGAGGTGCTGGCGAAGTGCGCCGATGACACTGACCCACAACTTCGCGAGGAAGCCTTTACGGAGGTCGTGCTTGAATTGCTCTCCGAGCACAACGAGGCGGACAGCGCGGAGATTTGCTACTGGAACGCGAAGAAGCAAGGGAGTGCGCTCGCTGCCAAAGTGAATGCGTGGGCACTTTCGGGCGATGGGGCGACGCTGGATTTGTTCGTCGCGCTATATCAAGGAGATGGACGCCCGCAGTCGGTTTCGAAGGCGGATGCGGAAGCTCATTACAAGCTGGCTCGCGGCTTTCTGCGCAGGGCGCTTGACGGCTTTCATCAGCAAGTCGAAGAGGCAAACGTGGTCTTTGAGGGGATGCGCCGCATCCACGAAGCACGGGAAAACATGACGACGGTAAGGCTTTTCTTCCTCACGGATGGCGTAGTGAAATCCGCGTCGGTCGAGCAGGAGCAAATCAGCGGCTACGACCTGCGCTACGTTTTCTGGGACATCAAAAAACTGAGCAGACTGCGTGTGGGCGAACGCGAGACAATCGAGCTGAATTTCGTGAAGAACTACGGCGGCGCAGTGCCTGCACTGGAGACAAAGACGGACGAATACCGGACCTTTCTTGCGTATCTACCTGCGCAGATTCTTGCGCGCATCTACGGTGAGCATGGGCAACGGCTGCTGGAGCGCAACGTGCGCGCTTTTTTGCAGGCAAAGGGGAAGGTGAATAAGGGGCTGCAACAAACGCTGCGCGAAGAGCCGCACCGTTTTCTCGCATACAACAACGGTCTCTGCTGCACCGCCGCCGAAGTGGACGTCGAACCAGGAAAGGACGGACATGTTCGGCTAAAACGGGTACGCGATTTCCAAATCGTGAACGGAGGGCAGACCACGGCGAGCATCTACCACGCGCTGAAAAAGGAAAAGGTGGACGTATCGGGCGTCGTCGTGCAGGTGAAGCTGACCGTGCTCAGTGACGCTTCACGCATTGGAGAAATTGTGCCTCTCATCTCGAAGTTTGCGAACAGTCAGAACAAGGTGAACGCTGCGGATTTCTCGGCAAATGGGCCGTATCACAATCAGCTCGAACAGCTTTCGCGAAGCATGTGGGCACCGCCGCGCAGTGGGCTAGAGCGCGGGACGCAGTGGTATTACGAAAGGGCTCGCGGCTCTTACATGGACGACAAAGCGAGGCAGGGCACGCCCGCGCGAATCAAGCAATGGGCGGCTGAGCGTCCGCCGGAGCAAAAGTTCACGAAGACGGATTTGGCTAAGTATGAGCACACTTGGCTCGGCCTGCCGCACCTCGTGTGCAAGGGCGCAGAGAAGAACTTCATCGAGTTTGCGCAGCGGCAGGAAGAGGAAGGTGCCCCAATGGTGAGCGGGGGCTATTTCCAACAACTCATTGCCAAGGCGGTTCTGTGGCGCACCGCGGAGAAGCTGTTTTCTACGCTCGAACTACCGCAATACCGGGCGCAATCCGTGGCGTTTGCACTGGGTTGGCTGGCGCACAAGTCGGGTCGCCGGATTGATCTCGCCCGCATCTGGACGGAACAAAAATGTCCACCGGGATTGTGCGCTGCGATTCCCGATGTGCTGAAGGAAGCGCACGGATTTCTCACCCGCCAACCGGGCAACCCTAGCGAGTTCGCGAAAAAGGCGGAGTGCTGGGAGAACTTTCGCGACAAGAATATCCGACTGAACGAAACATGGGAGAGGGAACTCGCGGAGAGTGCGTTCGTCGCACCAAATTCGGGCAGTGAGTTGCTCGCAGCCGAGTGGGAAAAGCTGCGCCAGAGTTTCACCAATGACGACCGCACAATCGAAGCACTCGAAGCCTACACCGGCAAAAGCTGGGTCCGAACCCGTCGCCGGGATACCGTGATGTCCTATGCTGTCCTGACGTGGGAGCAGCTGCGACTGCGCCCAGGTCTCGGCCCAAAGAAAGTCCGCGAACTCGTGGAAATGTTCGCGGCGGCATTGTCGTAACAGTCCGGAATGCCCGACGTGATCCCAAAAGCGAAACGCAGCGAGGTGATGTCGCGCATCCGGGGGAGCGACACGGAGTTGCGGTTGATTGCGCTGTTTCGCGAACACGGCATCACGGGCTGGCGGCGTGGCACGAGCGCCTCGCTCGTGATTGTGTCCCGGACGCCCCGTCCGGTCCACCAATCGGCGAAGCCGCACAATGACGAGCGGCGGGAATGGGAGGGCTGTGCCGCACCGCCTATCGCGCAGCGCCGGACGAGGCGTCGGGGGCACGACCACGAGCGGGGCGCTCGTGCCACGACAATCAACGATGCCGAAGACGAACCGGGCGTTTTGGACTGAAAAACTTTCGCGCAACAAGGCCCGCGACCGGAAGGTGACGCGCACGCTTCGCGCCGATGGCTGGTGCGTCCTGCGCGTCTGGGAATGCGCCCTCACCCGCCGCCGC
>JAYTMG010000291.1:0-13134 GCA_043728745.1 Verrucomicrobiaceae bacterium | reverse complement strand
TGCGACGGGCTTTCGAGGTTGATGCTGAAGCCGTATTGGTCGTCCTGAAAACCGTCGATGTCGCGGCGTCCGCCGTCGCGGATGCGGTCCTGCTGCTCGCTCTGACGCTGGAAGGATAATGTGAACGTAGCCTTGCTGAGCCACGGCGCGATGTCGCGCGATTCGAGTCTCGCGTAGGCGAGATCGCGGGACTGGTCGAAGTCGCGGCGCAGGTCGCTGCCGGTGGTGGTGCCGTCGAAGCTCTGGCTGAAAATTGTAGAGTGCCAGCGAGGGGCGTTGTTCTGCTCGAAGTGGTAGAGCGCGACGGTGAAGTCGGTGTTGTCGCTGAGCTTCCAGAGCATTTTCAAGTCGCCGTCGATCTCGTCGTAGCCGCTGTTGCGCTGGCGTCCGGTGATGTCGCCGCCGCGGAGGTCGCCGTAGCTTTTCAGTGAGAGGCCGCCGATGATGCCGAAGTGCGGGGAAAGGCCGAGCGAGAGTTCGCCGCGCGCCGTATGGCTGTCTTCGGCGCTGGCGTAGCGGTACTCGGTGCTGCCGTGGACTTCAGCGCCGCCGGCGCTAATTTTTACGGTCTTATTGTCGGGATTTTTTGAAAGTCTCCATTCGGGCAGCGTCGGGTTTTTCGTGATGGCGTTCACGGTTCCGCCGATGGCGTCGCTGCCGTACAGGACGGAGGATGGGCCTTTCACCACGTCGATGCGGTCGATGGTGTAAGGGTCGATCGTGCTCCAGTATTGGTTCAGACCTTCGCGGAAGACGGCGTTGTTGAGCCGGACGCCGTCGATCAGCGCGAGCGTACGAAAGCCGGTGAACCCGCGAATGAACGGCGATGCCTGGCCGTTCCCGGTGCGTTGAAGCATCACGCCCGGCGTAGTGCTGAGTGCATCGGCAAACGTGCGGACGGAGCGGCGATCGCGGAAGTCCGCGCTATCCACGACATGCGCGGTGAACGGAGCTTCGAGCACGGTGCTTTCTGAACGGGACGCCGTGATGACGGTCTCATCGAGGATGCTGTAGGTCATTGATTCCGCCGGCGTCGCCGCATGGGCGAGCACGGTGGAACAGGCGAGAGCGAGTTGGAGTCGAGTTTGAATAGTCATGCTGGTGGCGCGTGCAGCGCGTTAGCGGGCTGTGTGCCAAGCTCGTGGAATTACTCCGCCGCCTCTGTAAACCTCAACTCCAAATGAGTGTGCCTCCGCAGGGGAATGGCTGGATTCTATTCGTGGTCCGTCGCTCGGCGGATAGATCTCATCCGACAGACCCGCAGCCAGCGATCTCGGTGATGCGCGATTCGGCGACATGGAAGCGCGCTTCCGCGTGCGACGTTATTGCCGGGGAAAAATCTACTGTCCAAAAGGAGTCACGCCCGCTCTATACCGAAGTGGCGACGCGCCGCTCGCAGCACTCATTAATGAATCTCATCCGCAGCTCACTCCGCCGTCCTTTTACGGTGATCGTTGCAGTGATGGCGCTGTGCCTCGGCGGGTGGTTGGCGATTTCGCGGATGGCGCGCGATGTTTTTCCGGCGCTCGGCATCCCGACGATCTATGTCGCGCAGCCATACGGCGGAATGGACCCGGCGCAGATGGAGGGGTTCCTCACTTACTATTACGAGTATCATTTTCTCTACATCACGGGCATCGAGCATGTGGAGTCGAAGAGCATTCAGGGCGCGAGCATCATGAAGCTGCAGTTTCACCCCGGCACGGATATGGCGGCGGCGATGTCGGAGACGGTGGCGTATGTGAACCGCTCGCGCGCTTTCATGCCGCCGGGCACGCCGGGGCCTTTTATTACGCGGTTCGACGCGGGCTCGGTGCCGGTGGGGCAGCTTGTTTTTTCCACGGAAAATCCCGCACGGACCGTCGGCCAAATGCAGGACGCTGCGCTGAATATGGTGCGCCCGCTTTTTGCCACGCTGCCCGGCGTCTCGGCACCGCCGCCGTTTGGCGGAAGCGCGCGGAGCATCGTGGTGAATGCAAAACCGGACCGCCTCCGTGCGCTGGGAATGTCGCCGGATGAACTCGTGCAAGCCATCGCTGCGGCGAATGTGCTGAGCCCGAGCGGGAACATGAATCTCGGCGATCAGTATCCGATCGTCCCCGTGAACGCCGTGGTGAAAAATCCGAAAGACCTCGAAGCCGTGCCGCTCCGCGTGACGCCAAACGGCGCGGTGTATGTGCGCGATGTGGCCACGGTGGATGATCAAAGCGACATCGTGACGAGCTACGCGCTCGTGAATGGACGCCGCACCGTTTACATGCCGGTGACAAAGCGCGCGGATGCTTCGACGCTTGCGGTGGTGGATTTGGTTAAAGCGAACCTGCCGAAGTTTCAGGCCGCAGTTCCCGATGACGTAAAAGTGTCGCTGGAAATGGACCAGACGCCTGTGGTGCTGCGAGCCATCGGCGACTTGGTAAAGGAAGGCGCAATCGGTGCCGCGCTCACCGGATTGATGGTTCTGCTGTTTTTGCGCAGCGTGCGAAGTGCGATCATCGTGGTGGTCAATATTCCTGTCGCGCTGCTGTCGGCGGCGTTCGCGCTGTGGGCCACGGGGCAGAGCATCCATCTCATGACGCTCGGCGGACTCGCGCTCGCCGTGGGCATCCTTGTGGATGAAGCGACGGTGGCCATCGAAAACATCCACGCGCATTTGCATCGCGGCGCGACTGCCGCTCGCGCTGCCTACGATGCAACCGTGGAAACCGCCGTGCCGCGCTTGCTCGCGATGCTCTGCGTGCTCGCCGTTTTCACGCCCGCGCTTTTCATGACCGGCGCGGCGAAGGCGTTGTTTGCGCCGCTGGCGATGGCCGTGGGTTTTGCGATGGTGGCATCGTATTTTCTCAGCAGCACGCTGGTGCCGATATTAGCAGTGTGGATGTTGCGCGGGGTAGGGTGGGCGTCCCGCCCGCCGGTCTGCGCGTCTCGCGCAGACCACACGAACGTCGAAAAAACGTCTCAACATCAAAAGACTCACCATGTATCCGGCGAGACGCCGGATACGGCGGGCGGGACGCCCACCCTACCCGATACCCATCAACCGCGCGGCATCATCGCCACACTCGCGCGTCCCTTCGTCTTCGCCCGCTGGCTGCTCATCCCCGCGTACCTCGCCGCCACCGTCTTCGCCGTATGGATCTTCGGTCGCGGTCTGGGCGTAGAGATTTTCCCGCAAGCCGACGCTGGCCAACTCGCCGTCCGACTCCGCGCACCGGCAGGCACGCGGCTCGACCTCACCGAGCAGATGGCCCTCCGCGCGCTCGACTTGATCAAGCGCGATGCAGGCGCAGACAACATCGCAATCACGATGGGCCTCGTCGGCGTCCACGCTTCAAACTACCCCGTCAACCTCATCCACCAATGGAACGCAGGGCCCGAGGAAGCGTGGTTTTCCGTCGCGTTCAAACCCGGCGTGCGCGTCCCCGAGCTGCGAGAAAAACTCCGCGCGACCTTCGCTACTGAGCTCCCAAATGTGCGAGTTTCCTTCGAGCCAGCGGACATCGTTTCGCGCGTGATGAGCTTCGGATCGAACACTCCCATCGAAGTCGCAGTCAGCGGCGCGAGCCTGCCCGACAGCCGTGCGCACGCGGAAAAGCTGCTCGCAAAACTAAAAACGCTGCCAGCTCTCCGCGACGTGCAAATCGCACAGGAGCTCGATTTTCCCACCGTGAATGTGGACGTGAACCGCGAGCGCGCCGGACTGCTCGGAGTGCGTGAAATTGATGTCGCGAAGTCGCTCGTGCCCGCGACAACATCGTCGCGATTTACGCTGCCGATTTATTGGTCCGACCCGAAGTCCGGCATCAGCATGAGCGTCCAAGTGCAAATCCCGCAGACCCAAACCAAGTCGCTCGAAGACCTGCGCAACGTGCCCATCTCCGCCGCCGACGGAAAGACCGTGCCGCTCCGAAACATCGCCTCCATTTCGCAAGGCACCACGCCCGGAACTTACGAACGCTACAACATGGCGCGCACCGTGAGCATCACCGCAAACATCCACGGCGTCGCGCTCGGAACCGCAGCTGAGCAAGTCCGCGCCGCCATCGCCGAAGTCGGCGCGCCACCGCCAAAAACCGCAGTCGCCCTGCGCGGACAAACGATCCCGCTGGATGAATTGCTCGGCGGTTTCCGCAGCGGACTCATCGTCGCAATCATCGTCATCGTGCTGCTGCTGCTCGCGAATTTCCAAAGCATCCGCCTCACGCTCGCCGTCGTCAGCACCATCCCCGCCGTGCTCGCCGGAGTCGTGCTCGCGCTGCGGTTCACGGGCACGACGCTCAATATCCAAAGCGCCATCGGAGCAATCATGGCCGTGGGCGTCGCCGTCGCAAACGCGATCCTGCTCGTCACATTTGCCGAGCGCGCCCGCCGCGCCGGACAGACCCCGCGCGAAGCCGCACTCACCGGCGTCTCCAGCCGCGCGCGCGCCATTTTGATGACCAGTTTCGCCATGTGCGCCGGCATGGTCCCGATGGCCCTCGGCCTCGGCGAAAGCGGCGCACAAACCGCCCCGCTCGGACGCGCCGTCCTCGGCGGCCTCATCGCCGCCACGTTCGCCACGCTCTTCATCCTCCCCGCATTTTTCGCCCTACTCACCACACGGAAAGTAAAACCAATCTCGCTCGACCCGGATGACCCGGAGAGCAGGCATCATTTACCTGCTTTGAAGTCCTGAGAAAATACGCCACACTAGACGCATGACTGCACAAATCGAAATCGCAGACGACATTTACGAGGAGCTTATACAAGTTGCGGCAGAGCGTTCTGTGCCGTTGAGCAAGGTGATTGAGGAAAGGTTGCGAGGCACCGCCCCGACCACGACGAAACCGCCGGAACAAGATGCGGCGGTTGACTGGAAGCCCTTGAGCTTCGACCTCGGAGAGACTCTTCTGCCCGAGGACAAATGGGCCCAAGCCGTCTATGATGACCTGTGAGCGCGAACCTTGAGGAATCCACATGTTAAGTTTCGACACGAACATCATGGTTCACTCCGCGAATAACAAATCCCTGCTCCAGGCTGCCGCAAAACAGTTCCTCGCGGATTTGACTCCGCGCAGCGATGTCGTCGTGTGCGAACTGATGCTCGTGGAGTGTTACTTAAAGCTTCGCAACGGGCATATTTTCGAGGTTCCGCTTACCGCCGGGCAAGCCGCAGCCGCCTGCCAAAATTTCCGGTATCATCCACGCTGGAGGCTCATCGAATCCGCGCCCGTCATGGACAAAGTCTGGCAGTTTGCCGCGCAGCGATTTTTCGCGATTCGTCGAATTGTGGATGTGAGAATGGCACTCACGCTCCAAGCCGCTGGCGTCACCGAGTTCGCGACGACCAATGTAAAGGATTTTGAGAATCTCGGCTTCAAGCGCGTGTGGAATCCATTCTCCGCCTGAGCGCACACTTTTATGAATCTTCATCATCTTGCGCTGCTGTCATTCGCGACAGCGGCCTTCGCCGCCGAGCCCACGCCCGTGAAACTCACCGCACCAAAACGCGCGGACATCCATCGCTGGGTGACACTGCCCGGCACGCTCAAGGCCAATCAGCAAGCCACGCTCTACGCGAAAGTCGCGGGCTATCTCACGAAGGTCGCGGTCGATAAAGGCGATACGGTGAAAGCCGACCAAGCGCTCGGCGAACTCGAAGTGCCCGAGTTGCTCGCCGATTTGAAGAAGTTCGAGGCCGACGTGAAGGTCGCGGAGATCGAACTCGGTCGTCTCACCGACGCGCAGAAAAAAGCGCCCGACCTCGTCCTTCCGCAGATGCTCGATAAAGCGCGGGGCTCCGCCGATGTCGCCCGCGCGACGATGGAGCGCACGAAGACGCTGCTCGATTTCGCAAAAATCACCGCGCCATTTCCCGGCGTCATCACGGCGCGGTTTGTGGATAACGGCGCATTTGTCCCCAGCGCCACGAGCGGCAGCGCAGCGCAAAATGCGGCGCTTTTTACGCTCATGGATTTCACCGTCGTCCGCGCACAAGTCGCCGTGCCGGAGCTGGAGACACCGTTCATTAAAACGGGATTGCCCGTGAGGCTCGGCCTCGAAGCGCTGCCGGGCAAATCGTTCGACGCCACCATCTCGCGATTCTCCGGCGCGCTCGACGAAGCCACGCGCACAATGCTCATTGAGGCCGATCTGCCGAACTCCGACGGCGCGTTCCGCCCCGGCATGTATGCGAGCATCCGCATCGCCGTGGAAAAACACATTGGCGCGCTCGTCGTCCCCGTCGAAGCACTCGCGATGGAAAAGACAAACGCCTTCCTTTTCAAACACGCCGACGGCAAAGCAAAGAAGACCGCCGTGAAACTCGGCTTCAACGACGGCACCAACGCCGAAGTGCTCGAAGGCCTCGCGGAAGGCGAACAAGTCATTGTCGTAGGAAAAGCGACATTCACCGACGGCCAAGCCGTCAAACTGGAGGCTGCGAAATGAAAGCCGTCCTTTGCGTCCTTTCAGTCCTTTGCGTCCCTCTCATCGCCGCCGAGCAAACCATCTCACTGCCCACCGTCCTCCGGCTCGCAGGCGCGAACAATCTCGACGTGAAGCTCGCCGCCGAGCGAGTCACCGAGGCGCAAGCGCAGCACCAAGCCGCGTGGATGCAGTGGTTCCCGTATGTCACGCCGGGCATTTCATTCCGCAGACACGAAGGCAATATCCAGACCGTGGACGGTCAGATCATCGACGCCGACAAGCAGTCGCTCACGCTCGGCACCGCCGTTACGATGCAGCTCGAAGCGGGCGAGACGTACTATAAAAACATCGTCGCCAAAAAGCTCGTCCGCGCTGCTGAATTTGCCGTCGAAGTGCAGCGGCACGAAAGCATCTGGCAAGGCGTGAGCGCATACCTCGAAGCCGTCCGCGCGCAAGCAGCCGTAGGCGTTGCAGGCGAAGCGGTGAAAGTCGCCTCCGACTACGCCGGGCAAGTAAAGCAAGCCGTCGATGCCGGCATCGCATTCAAGGGCGACGCCTTCCGTGCGTCCGCGCAAGTCGAGCGCAATCGCCTTGTGCAGCGTCAGGCTCGCGAGCAACAGCGCATCGCGGCCGCGCGACTCGCGCAAGTGCTGCGCATCTCGCCGCTCGTCGAGCTGATCCCCGACGACCGCACGCCCGCGCCGATGACGTTTTCTGAAAGCAGCCGCGCACTTTCACAACTCGCCGCAACCGCCGTCGAGCGTCGCCCCGAAATGGCGATGAACGCCGAGCAACTCGCCGCAGCAATCACGAGCGGCGAGGGCGCAAAGTGGGCACCGGTCGTCCCGACGCTGCGCGCCGAAGTCTTCCAAGGCGGACTCGGTGGCGGCACGCACGACGACGGCCCGCGCAAGTTTAACGACAGCGCCGACTACAGCATCGGCCTCACATGGCGCATCGGCCCCGGCGGACTTTTCGACCGCTCGCGCGAACAACTCGCGGGCTCCAAACAACGTGGTATCACGATCGAGCGGGACAAACTGCGCGACGAAATCACGCGTCAAGTCGTCGAAGCGCACACCCGCGTCCACAGCCTCGCCGATCAACTCGTCCACGCCCGCGCCGCGCTCAGCGCCTCCGAGCAGGCACTCACGCTCGCTCGCGGGCGGAAGGCGTTTGCCGTCGGCGAAGTGCTGGAGAACATCCAGGCAGAACAAGACCTGACCCGCGCACGGCTCGACTATCTAAACATCGTCACCGAGCATAACCGAGCCCAGTTCCTCCTCCGCCGCGCCACTGGCGATGTCGCACGCCCGCCGAGACGGAAGTAGCCGCAGCGGACGTCACAGTCCGTCTTGCTCGCGCCAGAATTCCTCGGCGGTCTGCGCGGGTTCATACTTCCTTTGATTCCCGGTGGTTGAGATTCGCTGGAGGGCCGGGCTTTTTCGGAGCGCGCCGACATTGGCCGCGTGTTCGGGAATGATGAGGTTGCTCAGCATCGGCATTCCGGCGAGTGGAGCTAGGTCGGTGACTCCAGAGCCACGGAGATCCAGTCCGGTGATTTTCGCATCCGCGAGCACGGCGAGGTCGCGGAATGCCGGGTCGCGGATGACGAGGACGGTTACACCGCTGCTGAGTTGGGCGATGGTGAAATCAAACCCCTTCAGCTTGGGCAGCCATGTGAATGTGTCCCATTCGGCCCAAAAAGCGGCGGCCGTGCGAGAGGGCTTATAAGTCTTGGAATCGAATGTGAATGAGATGTGGCGCAGCCGTGGGAGAGCCCGAAGTTTTTCGACCGAAGACGGATACTCGGGGAGGATCAATTCTTCGAGGGTTTGCAAGTTCGCGAGCGGCGCAAAATCCACGGGCACCTTGCTTTTGTCCATGTAGAGAGTTCGGATGGGCAAGCTTGCGAGCGGGGTGAGGTCTGCGACGTCGGTGTTGGAAATCCAGAGATCTTCGACCTTAGTTCCTTTGAGCGGTGATAGGTCCGTAACTTTCGTATTCGCGATCCGAAGCGTCTTGAGGGGAAGCGCGGCGAGCGGACTAAGATCTGAAATCTCGCCGCACGAACTGACGTCGAGAAGGCTGATGTTGCTGCCTGTGAAAACAGTGAGATCCTTGAGCGGCTGGCTGTGAGCTATGACGGACCAAGTGCCATCGGAGCGTTTGCTGATTCCGGCTTTTATCTCCAGTCTCCGCATCGCGCGCTGCCAGGTGGTGTCGGCGTCCCACGCAGCCCAAAATGCGGAGGTCGCTTGTGCTGCGTCCGGGACTTCGCCCTCGGGCAGTTGGCTGCTGAGTCGTTGAAGCGCCGGGTGGTTGCGCAAGGCTTGAATCGCGTCGAGTTCCAGTTCCGGGAGCGAGGCGAGGCCTTCGGGCAGCGCGAGCGCTTTGAGGGTCTTGATCCCGGATAAGGCGGCGAAATTGGTGACGGAGCGCGCTTTAGTGAGCACGAGAGTTTCGAGCGGAATGTCGCGGAGAAACGCGAGGTCGCCAACCGTGGCTCCTTGCAGCCAAAGCTGACGGAGCGGAAGTTTGGCCAGTGGGGAAAAATCGGTGATGTTCGTGTAGGAACAGTCGAGCACTTTGAGCGGCATGCCCTCCAGGGGGGCCAACGACCCCACGCCACGCGCGTTCCCCAGCTCGAGATGCTCGAGCTGAAGACCACGGAGTGGCGTGAGGTCGCGAACCTCGCCATGCACAAGCGAAAGCAAGCGCAGGGGGAGGGTAGCGAGTGGACCGAGGTCGGACGCCGGGGTGTGATTCAAATTGAGAGAGTAAAGTGCCCGTGCCGTGGCGAGCGGGGAAAGGTCGGTGACGGCGGTGTGCTCGAGATTGAGGACTCGTAGCGGGGCGTCCCGCAGGGCTTCGATGTCGCGCACGAATTCGCAGCCGGAGAGATTCAGCTCGCCGAGCGGCATCCCTTTTAGGGGACTTAAATCCGCGATGCCGGTGCCGCGCAGGTCGAGCGACAGAAATCCATCGGGGCGTGCTTCGATTCGGGCATCGATCGATTTTTCCGTAGGATTCGGCAGGCCGCGAAGGCGCTCCTGCCAATGTGCGAGCGCGAACTCGTTTTCGCGCCCGATACGACGGGCGAGCGGCATCGTTTCTGCCGCGGGACGCTTCTCGGCGGAGACAGCGTTCAGAAGTTCCGCGAGCGTTTCGCGGGAGAGGTTGCCATCGGGCTGGACCGGTTGCGCGAGGAGCTTTTCACACAGCGCGAGATTTCTGCCGGCCCGGAGGTTATCCGGCGCAGCATTCAGCGCAGCACGATAGTCGGCGGCAGCTTCTACGAGGCGACCCTGAGCTTGGAATAAGTCGGCGCGGTAGAGGCGGAAGTCTGCGTTGGCGGGTTGCAAACGGATCGCGTAGTCGAGTTTATCGATTGCGGCATTCCACGACTCCATGGCTGCAAGTTCGCGCGCCATCGCGGCGAAGGCAGGTGCGGTCTCGCGCAGATCGGAGAGTGCCTGATTTGCGCGGCGGGCATTTTCGCTCGCCCGGACGGCCTGCCATACGCTGACGCCCGTACCCAGCACGAGTGCCATGGTCACGATCGCCGCGGTGACGAACGCGCCTTTGTTGCGCATGACAAGCCGCCTCGTGCGATAGCCAATGGTCGGCGGGCGGGCCACGACAGGCTCCGAGCGGAGATGTCGCTCGATGTCCTCAGCCAGCGCAGTGGCGGAGTCGTAGCGACGGTTGCGATCTTTTTCGATCGCTCGCATCACGATCCAATCGAGGTCGCGCTTCAGGATTCCGACGAGGTGCGGTGCCTCCGTGTGCCGGTGATGCGCGACCGCCGCGAGCTCCTCGCGCCCGATTGTCCCGAGCGCTGTCGAAGGGCGCTGCGGCTCTTGTTCCCGGATGATTTTGCGGATGCCTTCAACGCCGTTTTGCTCCATCTGATCCCGTGTAAAGGGCGTGTGCCCGGTCAGGAGTTCGTAGAGCAAAATGCCGAGACTGTACACATCGCTGCGCGTGTCGATGTCGAGCGTTGTCGTCTCCGCCTGCTCTGGAGACATGTAGAGCGGCGTGCCGATGATCTGGCCGATCTCGGTGTAGAGCGAATGCTCCGTGATTCGCGTCTGCGTCGCCTTTGCCACGCCAAAGTCGATGATCTTGGGCACCGCAGTGCCATCCACCATTCCCACAAGAATGTTCGATGGCTTTAGGTCGCGGTGGATGATTCCCTTTTGGTGCGCGTGATGTACCGCGTGACAAATGCGGACGAACAGTTCCATCCGCTCGGTCATGGAAAGAGCGTGTGCGTCGCAGAACTCTGTGAGCTTCACGCCCCGCACCAGTTCCATCACGAAATACGGGCGGCCCGACGGAGTCACCCCAGCGTCGAAAACGCGCGCGATATTGGGATGATCCATCAGCGCGAGAGCCTGCCGCTCCTGCTCAAAACGGGCGACGACCTCCTTTGTGTCCATGCCCAGCTTCACGATTTTCAACGCTACACGGCGTCGGACGGGGTGCGATTGCTCGACCATCCACACGACGCCGAATCCACCATGGCCAATCTCTTGCAGAAGACGGTAAGGCCCGATGTTATCTCCCACGTCCTCGGGAACCAGCCGCGCAATACGCGCCTGAATCGAAGGCGAGACGTCTTCCTCCATAAAGCCGTCGGATTCGTGCGACGCGAGGAGCCGCTCCACGCGCTGCTTCAAAGTCGGGTGGCCGTCACACGCAGAATTCACATACGCAGCGCGCTCCTTGGAGGACATTGCAGCAGCAACCAAGAAGATTTCCTCCTCCGAGATCGTGTTTTTGTCGGGCATAGCGTCGGCTTTCATACCACCACATGCGTAAAAACCCGAGCAAACCTATCACCCGACGCAAAGATTTATTAAATTATCCGCGAGAAGACGTGATTTCCAAGTGCAGCCAGGCCCTCGCATACGCCCAGTCGCGGTGCGCCGTGGGGACGGAAATCTCCAGCAGTGAAGCCAACTCTTCGAACGTCAGCCGTGCAAAATAGCGCATTTTGACGACCTCCGCCTTGCGCGCATCGACTTCGGAGAGGCGGTCCAGCGCATCATTCACGGCGAGAAGCTCGTCGTCCGTCCCCGATGGAGCCATGATTTCCACACTCTCAAAGTCCACATGCTCGGAGTTGCCGCCGCGCCGCGCCGCCGCGCGCCGCCGCGCGCTGTCCACGAGGATGCGCCGCATCGCCTGCGCTGCGGCGCTGAAAAAATGCGCCCGACATTCGAATTTCCCGCCTTTCTCCGCGCTCAAGGTCAACCACGCTTCATGGACCAGCGCCGTTGCTTGAAGAGTGTGACCTGGGCGCTCTCCCTTCATCTTGAGCGCGGCCATCCTCCGCAGCTCATCATAAACGAGCGGCAGCAAGTCCTCGCTGGCTTGGTCGTCGCCTGCGTTGATCGCGCTCAGAAGTTGCGTAATGTCTTGCACGGCTAAAGGCATAACAAATGCGCGCCCCCCATTGCCAACCTATTGCGCGGACAATTTTTCCTCGTAGGCGGCACCCCATTTGCCATCGGCAAAAGGCAACACTACGAGCGTGAGCGGAGCCGTTTTATATCGCACCGTGACTTTCAGCCCAAGCGACTGGAGGGCGGCGTACTCACCCGCTCCCACTCTCAAAACGAACGCATCCTGCGGAGTCGCATCCCGCACCGCGATATAGACGCTCTCCAATGGCAATCCGGCCAGATCCGGCAATGGCACTTGCAGAGTTGCGGATTCCAAGAGCCCCGCTCCGAGCGCCCACGCTTGCGGCGCGCCGCAAGGTGGCGGAGCAGCGGCGAGCGCCGACGGGTGAATGAGCTGACGATGGCAGTCCACACCGGACCACTCCTCAAAGTCCGCAAGCGAACGCCGCAATCCGAGTCCATCCTCATGCGCAATATGCGGCGCAGGGCCGAAAAGACGCGTCCATTTCGCCACGCTCCTACGCTGTGCCTCCATCCATGAGCGCGCCGATCCCTCCGGATGATCGTCCCAATGTCGGGGCGCGACTTCGCGTCCGTATCGATGCCACACCACGGCCTTGCGCGGATGAAAGACATCGAACCCGTTCGTAAAAGCGCGCACGCTCATACTCACTTCCTCGCCGGTAAAGTAAAAATCCGGATCGTAAGGAACGCGGCGGACAAATTCCCCCGGCGCGAAAATAAAATGCCCCGATACATAAAGCCCACGCACCGGTGGCTGGGTCGGATCGCCAGCGATTTGATGCGATTTAATATGCAGCACTCCATCATGGTCGAAATGCGATGAGTGCAGCGCACCGCCCGTGTCGTCCGCGCGCCAATCCGCTCCGTCCCGCTCTGCAAACGGCGGGAGATAGCCGCTGAGTATCGGCAGCGAGGACGGACAGCGGGCGAATTCCGACTCTAGCGCCGAGTCCCAGCCCGGCGCAAAGCGGTGGTGCGAGTCCAGTTGAAAATAGAACGTCTCGCCGTCGAAGCGCTTCTGAATTTGCGCACGTGCCCAGCAAGTGCCAAGGCTCTCCTCCGGCTTACAGTGATCATGAATCAGCATCACGCCGCGCGGAAACGCAGACCGCGAAGTCTGTTCGAAATCCTGCTCAAGGAGAGCAACGACGAGACGCTCTGGTCGCGCGGCATTCGCTACGAGATCTGCAATCGTCGGAGCGAGATCCCGGTCCCGGTAAGACGCGACCGAGACAAAAATCCGATTGGCCACCAACTATTCGGCTGGTGACGGAGTCGGTGTCGGCGTTGG
>JAYTMG010000290.1:0-13845 GCA_043728745.1 Verrucomicrobiaceae bacterium | reverse complement strand
CGAAAAGACGCGAAAGGATTTCCCATTTCGCGCTTTTTTGCGTTTTTCGCGGGCCAATCTCGCGGTGCCTCAGCGCAAGTAACAAAGTAGAATTAAAAGTGGAACGAAGTTTTCTCGGGAGCGCCCGTTCTTACTTCTTTCCCTTGCTCATGCTCTTGCTCTGAAAACCACCGCCATTCAAGCAAGAGCATGAGCAAGAAGTAAGATGCAAAACTGAACACTAGCTCCGTTCCACTTTTAACTCTGCTTTGTTACTCTGGGAGTATTGCGTGAGAGTTCACAGCCGTCCCATAGCTGAACCAAAAATGGGCTAACGGGCAGCGGGGCTTTGGGCGAAAACGCCGGTGTGAAAAACAAAACGACCACCGTCCCGTCAGACCGCAGCGAGTTGAGCGTATTGCGGCAGATTTGCAATCTCATCCCGAACCACCTTGTGCCGACGCTGGCGCGGCAGACGGGTGTCACTCCGCTGGCGCGCACTTACAGCCCTCACAGCCATGTGGTGACGATGCTTTTTTCCCAGCTCACCCACGCCGTCAGCCTCAACGATGTGTGCGACAGTTTGCAGCTCCACTCCGGCCCGCTCTCGGCGGTGCGCGGGGCCACGCCGCCGAGCCGCAACAACCTCTCGCACGCCAATCGCGTGCGCCCGGCGGCGCTGGCGGAGAAGCTTTTTTGGAGCACGCTCGCGCACCTTCAGACGGTCTCGCCGAGCTTTGGAAAAGGGACCAGCGGTAAATTTGTGCGGCGCTTTAAAGCGACCATCAACATCGTCGATAGCACGACCATTTCGCTCGTAGCCAATTGCATGGATTGGGCAAAGCATCGGCGGCGAAAGGCGGCGGCGAAGTGTCATTTGCGCTTGGATTTGGCGACGGTGTTGCCGCGGTTTGCCATCATCGAACCGGCCATCGGCAGCGATGCGGGCCGCGCCCGGCAAGTCTGCGCCGATGTCAAAGAGGGCGAAGTCATTTTGTTTGACCGGGCGTATTTGGACTTCGCGCACCTCTTCGAGCTCACCCAACGGGGCGTGAGTTGGGTGACACGGACGAAGGCGAACATGCAATTTCGCGTCGTCAAAAAACAGCTCCGAAAACCGCACCGCAACATTCTGCGGGATGACGAGATCGTCCCCATCAACGCAGACTCGCGAGCCGCTTACCCGCAGCGAATGCGGCGCGTGCTCGCCCTCGTGGAGGTGGACGGCGAAGAGTGCGCGATGGAGTTCCTCACCAACAACTTTCAATGGGCCGCAAGCAGCGTCGCCGCGCTCTACCGCTCGCGCTGGCAGATCGAATCGTTCTTCAAACAACTCAAACAAACGCTGCAAATCGCCGACTTTGCTCCCGACTGCCGTCGGTCCCCTTGCGGGCTGCACTTCGTGCAGGCTATCTCGCTCCGCTCGGTTCTCGGCAACTCGGAAAACGCCGTGCAGTGGCAGCTTTGGACTGCGCTGCTCACATGTGTGCTGCTGCGATACCTGAGATTTTGCAGCCAATGGAGCGGGAGCTTTATCCGGCTATGGGCCGTCGTGCGCTTGCTGCTCTGGAGCAAACGCGACTTGCGAGCCGTGCTCGAACGCTATGGGACAGCCGGTGCGCGCCTGCGCTGCCTCGCGCAGCCCGAAACCCTGTGGCTACCGGGCTTGCGCCCCCGCGCTGTGGGATAGCCGCCGGGCCACTTCATGATCCACCTCATCAGATTCATGCTCAAAAACTCTCAACCCACTTTTTCCTCAAACCGTCCTCCGATGCTCGGTTTATCAACGCTCTCTCATCGTGTGCGATCGCTCTGAATTGATTTTCAAACCTCGGGGAACAGGGCAGGTGGGTTCTGGCAGCCGTGACGTGGTGGGAAAATGGGAATGACGATGCCTCTCACGCTTCCGACAAATCACCGATCACAGCGCCCAAACCACTACCGCATCACCGCATCTTTGCTCGGATCTGGGACGACCGACCTTACTGGCTCGAACTCGCGCTCCATCGTATCGAGATAATCGGAAATCCGCGGATCTGCGGGCGCGGCGGGCTTTGGCTCGGATTCCTTCACCGCGCGCATGTAACTATCAAAGACGCCGTTTCTTCCCGTCAATTGCGTCGCTTCATACCAATTAAGATAATCGGTGATGAGCGCCATTCGTCCGATTAGTTTTTTCCGGTAGCTCTCGGTGACCGCAATCTTTTCCCCGGCTTCTTTCGGTTTTCCAGCGATCAATAATGCGACGGCTCGCTCGTAATCCGTCACCACCGGGCGGAACAACGGATTGGCCCTGGTGCTAAACGCCACGAGGCCCACTTGCGCGGCGCGGAGCGATTGTTTGGCACCCGGAAGCGCGATGAACTTCTCGAAGTCGGCCAGCGCGAATCGCTCGGAGCGGCCCGTTTTATCCATCACAATATTGAGCGACAAAACGTTGCTGAGCTCTTTGTCGCTTTCCTCCAAAGCGAGACCCTGCCAGCGCTCGGAAACGGCGAACCGCGCTAGCTGAAGACTCCACCATTTTGCGAGGCTCTTGTCGGACTCGGCGAGTGATGGAAAATGATGCACCAGCGCGCCCATCGGATCGCCGCTGACTGCGGGCCAATCACGGATGAGCCGTCCGAGATTTTCGGGACCATTTGGGAGGCTGAGGAGCGCTTCGACTAGACACATGGCGCTTGCGCGGTCCACCTCGCCAGAGATCCCACCAAGCATCACTGGCGGCTGCGAAATGAACTTGTCGAGCGCAGGCAATTTCGAGCGGTCTGCGATGCTCTTGAAAACGTCGGAGTTCAGCTCCCCATCGCGGCGGCGCATGGACTGGATGAGCCCTTCGACGACCCACCACGGCGGTTCGATAATCGGCTTTCCGTTCACCACCGGACGATCCCGGTAGCTCATCTCGATGAAGACGGCGCGGACCACATGCTTCTGCAAAAAGATACTCGCCGGATCTTCGCCGATCCGCACGTTCATCTCCACTTTCCCACCGGCTGCGGTCTGGACGAGGCCCAGTCTTACTCCCGGCTCCGTTTTACCCGGCTCGGCCCGGTCCAGCGTGATGAGGAGCGGCATATCCCAATCATCGCGTTCCTTGAGGAGGCGGAGAATCCGTTCCTTGGTTTCCTCCACGAACATAATGACGCGCCCGCGTAATTCGCGGTCGTCGCAATACACGACGAACTGACCGGATGCGCTCGTGCTGCGGTTCTTCAAGTCTGCGCCATCCACCGCACTCAAGAACGAAAGTGCGGCTGCTAAAATCACCCCTGGTAGGGGAAGTTTCATTACAGTGGCTTACTGACGAAAATCGCCTTGTTGTCTTCCAGACGAATCTCGGCAAGGCGATCGGATTGCTTGATCTCTTTCTGATACGCATTCCAGATTCCACTCACTGCCCAATTGGACACGAAACCGGCTGCGATGGGATGAATACCGAGTTTTCCGATGCGGATTCCGACTACCTCGCCCTTCACCTTCCCGTCGGCGACGACGGATTTATAAGACGCGCTGCTGTAAAGCGGGAGGCCCCACGCATTGCGCTCCACATAGACGGTGGCGATTTTGGGTTCCACGGTCACCATGGCGCGAACAAATTTGATTCCCGCCACGCCGTCACTCGCCTTGAGCGTTTGCCGGACGGTCGCGTTTAGATCATCTTCCGTAAGGGTGATTGCATTTGCAGTCGGAGCTGCCATCAACCGCTCCCAAAGCTCCGCAACAGGAGTTGCAGGGATGTAGTCCTTGCGCGACTCCGGCATATCTTCGGGCTTCTGCCAGACCAAAAACATGGCTGCGGTAACGGCCGAAAGAAGGGTCACTTGGATGCCGATTTTGATGTCGTTGTAAACCGCACCGCGCCGCACCGTCATCATCTTCTTCACTCGGCGCTGGGACGTATCCGCTTCCTGCGCGGCTTTTGCCTCCGCGATTTTCGGAAGGATGGAACGGTCGAGTTTGCTCCCGCAGTTGTGGCAATAAACGCGCTCCGGCTCATTGTCGTGCCCGCACGATTCACACTTCAGCTTCATCGGATCATGTTTATTTGACATAGGGAATCAGTCTTTCTTTTTGGTTTTCGTGCCGGTATCTACCGCCTTGGTCTCGGTCTTTTTCGGCGGTGCCGAATCAGCCGTGTCCTTCTTGGCTGCGGTTTTGTAACCGTCGCTCCGGTAATCGGTGATGTAAAATCCGCTTCCTTTGAAAATGAGGCCCGCGCCGCTTCCGAGCATTCGCTTCACGGCGCCCTTGCCCCATTTCTTCATCTGGCAATGCTCCTTTGGGCACGTAGTGAAAGCGTCGTCCTTCATGGACTGGACGCATTCAAAGGACTTTCGGCACTTCGCGCACTCGTATTCGTAGGTCGGCATTATCGTTTAGTGGGGGGAATCCTCATCGGCTCGTAACAAGCGAACTCATATTGAGCAAGAGCTGTCACATATCTTACAAGAAATCCACATTTTGTCGGGAAACTTCCCGACAAGCTTAGTTTCCGGCAGGCTTTGCTGGCTCCGGTGCTGCTGGCTCGGCTGGCTTCGGCGCGGGTTCGGCTGGCTTCGCAGGTTCCGGGGCGGCTGGTTCAGCAGGTTTTGCTGGAGCTGGCTCGGCTGGCGCTGGGGTCTTCGGCGCCTCTGGAGTTTTTTCCGGCACTGGCGGCTTCACTGCCGGGACACCTTCGACCGGCACCGTCGCTGGGTCGCTCGTCACAGCGGGCACCACTGGCTTGGCGGCTTCCGCCTTCGCTGCCTCAGCTTTTGCGGCGTCCTCAGCGGACTTGCGAGCCGCGTCTTCCTTCTGCTTTACCTTCTCGGCATCGAGATACTTCGAGACGGCGGTCAGGGAATCTTCGTTTTTCGAGTAAAGGATCGAAAGCGCGAGCGTGATGACCATGAACAGTCCGGCGAGCCAGCGTGTGAGGTTCGCGAGCACATTGGTCGTCTGCGCGCCAAAAATGTTGCTGGCGGTATCGCCGCCGAAAGCCGCTCCAAGGCCTTCATTCTTCGGTCGCTGCAAGAGCACGACAAAGATGAGCATGATGCAAACGAGAACATTCACCGCGATAAGAAGCTTGGTGACAATGCCGATAAACGTGACTCCGAGAATTAACATACTTTGAAAAAAGGGGGCGGACTATGCGAAGAACTCTTCTGAGTAGCAAGGGTCATTTTGGAGATTGCCGCGATTTGGCTAAAGAACAGCCCCTTCAAGGGTTCCCTTCACTATCGCCACCATGCCGCTCAAAACTACAGTCAGCCGAAACGTCCTTTACGCCGGAATCGGTTTTGCTGCGGGAATCTGCCTCGCGGGTTCGGTGAGCGCTGTCCTTTCCGCAGGCAAAAAGGAGGCCGCTCGAGATAGCGCGCCTTCATTCACCCCCGCCGCTTCGGGCGCGTCTGTCACGGAAAGCCCCGGCTATTCCGGCACCGAGCCGACCAGCGAAAAAGAGGCAAAGCTCTTCGGCGCATTGCGCGACCCGAACGACATGCGGCGGACGGCTGCCATGTACGACGCGGTCAGCACGATCTCGCTGGAGGAAATGCCCGGCCTCATCGCGAAGGTCCGCGCCATGTCCGGCGAAATGCGGGAGATGCTCATGCCTGTCGTCCTCGCTCGCTGGGCGCAGATGGACCCAAAGGCCGCTGGCGACTATCTCATCACACTGCAAGACCGCAACGGCCGCGACCGCGCGATGCGCTATGTCATCGCGGCGTGGGTGGATAAAGATCCGGCTTCCGCAAAGCAATGGATGCTCGCGCTGCCGATCGGGTATCATCGCACCAACGCAATTCAGGGCTACATTTCCGCGCTGGCGAAGCGTTCGCCGGAAGACGCGCTCGCATTCATCAAAACGCTGCCGCCCGGCACCCGCGTGGACAATGCGTATGACACCGTTTTTTCCCAAATGGCGCTCACCAACGGCCTCGGCGCTGCGCAAATGGCGCTCGAATTGCCCAAGGGCGGAAATCGCGACTCTGCCGTGCGCGCGGCGATTTCCCGCTGGGCGCAGTCCAATCCGTCCGACGCATTCGCATTCGCAAAAGACATGGAGCAGGCAAATCTCCGGCGCGAAGCGATGCAAAACGTGCTGGGAAATTGGGTATCCACCGACCCCGCAGGCGCGCGCTCGGCGGTGCTCGCATTGCCGGAAGGCGACATCCGCAACGGCGGAATCCGCACACTCATCGAGAACCTCGCAGCCCGCGACCTCGAAGGCGCAAAGGGCCTGCTCGCAGAACTGCCCGAGGGCGAACAGCGAACGCGCGCGACCCGCTCGATCGTCGAGACACTTTCGTATTCCGACCCGAATGCGGCGGCGGAATTCATGCTCACACTTCCTGCCGACGAAAACCGTCAGGGCCTCGCGCGCACCGTCACCAGCATGATGGCGCGGCAGGATTTGAACGCCGCAATCGCATGGGCAGAAAAGCTCGGCCCCGAGGAAATGCGCAGCGCCTTCGGCGGCATCGCGCAAATCTGGGGGCAGCAGGACCCAAAGGCCGCGCTCGATTACTACGCAAAAAAGGACCTCATGTCCGAAGATGGCGTGATGCTCAGCAGCGTCCTTCGCAACTGGGCCTACAGCGAGCCGAAGGAAGCGCTCAATTGGGCGCGCGGGCTCGGCGACGGGAAGATCAAAGACCGCGCAATTTCAAACGTCATAGGCTCGATGGCAGACACCGATCCGAAAAAAGCGGCGGACCTCATCGGCTCGCTCCCGCTCGACTCACAAGACGACGCCGCAGGCAGCCTCATCGCCCACTGGAGCAACCGCGACCCCGCAGCCGCCGGCGATTGGACTGCGCGGATGCCCGAGGGCGATGCGAAGACGAGGGCGGCTCGCAATTACATCGAAATCGTCGGCGGTCGCGATGTGGTGAGCGCTACGAAATGGCTCAGTAAACTTTCCGCCGGAAATGCGCGCGACGCCGCCGTGGGCGAATTCACGCGGCAAGTGACCGACAAAGATCCCGAAGGCGCAGCCGCATGGGCCGTGACGATCAGCAACGCCGACCAGCGAGAAAACAGCCTCGATCGCGTCATCCGCAACTGGAACCGCCGCGACCCAAACGCCGCGCTCAATTTCGTCTATAACTCCCAGTCCGTCTCGCCCGCGCTCAAGGCGAAATACCTGCCGAAGCAATAAGCTGCGCGTATTCTTCGTGCAGAACCGCCCCGGCAAGATCGACGACGCAGGCTCAGATATCCTGCCCTGCGAGCGAGTGAACCCGAACTGGTCCCTTTGGGACTTCCGGCGGGGCGCCGGGGGAGACTAACGCTGGCGAGGCGCCAGCTCCATTACGGTCGTTCTCCGACATTACGAGAAATCACGCCCCCACTCACCGGTTCACATATCCGCTCACCGCGTATTCGCTCATGTTCTCTTCCCGCACCCACAGACGACAGAGCATAAACACCGCGCACCAAACGCCAAATAGCGGAAGGACGCTGAGCTGATTCTTTGGAAACCAAAATTCTCCGACGTTGAAAGCAGCCCACTGTGTCTGTGGCGAATGCGCGGCGAAGATCTGGAAATACGAGCCTTCGCAGGTGCCCTGCACATTCACCGAAACCGGGCCGGTCATCGCCGCGCTCCACAGCGGGAGCGGCTCTCCGCGCTCCACTTTTGCCCACGTCTCGCGGCGGATTTCGAGCAACCTCGCCGCGCGCTCTTTCGGGTCGGCGATTTCCTTTTCGAGATTTTCCGCGACGCCTTTTATGTGTTGCTCGAATTTCCGATCTACGATCGGCCACGCGCGTCCATACACGAAAAGCGGCAGCGCATAATCCGTCACGAGGTTGTAGCCGCCGTAGAGCTTGTCCTTGTATTCGCCGGGCCGGTTCACCCACACGTGGTCGCCCACGCCCAGCGGATTCAGCGCGTCGGTGAAAGTCAGCAGCGCGTTTTGCACGACGCTCACCACGGCCAAAATCATCGCCAAAATCCGCCAGTTCACGAACGCCGGGACGAGCGGGATGCACAAAAACGGGATCGCCGGAATGAGGTAGCGCGGCCCCGCAGCGAAACCACCGTGAAAGCCGTTGAAGCACGAGTTCACACCAAAAAAGAACAGCACAATCCCGCCAATGATCCACCGCTCTGCGCGCAGCACTTTCGTCCGCCACCACATGAACATCACCGCCAGCGACAGCAGAAGCACCGGCGAGAGCCAGAACAGCCCGCGCCACGGCGTCACCGTGATCACCGTCGCCGCAAACCACGACGGCGCGGTAAACATCCCGAGAAATGCAGGCGCGATTTCCTTAAACGCGGGATTCTGAAAGCTCGTGTTCAACGTGAACGGCGAGCCCAGCGCCACCGCATTATACGTGAGCAACGCCGCGAGCGACGGCACCACGCCCGTCACGTAAAGCACCGCCGCGCGCCGATTCGGACGCTCCTCTTTCAGCAGTAAATAAAGCGCAAACATCGCACCGGGGATCGCCGCCAGATAGTTCGTCACCGCCGCCACGCCGCTCCACAAACCGCACAACCCCGGGCGGTCACCTCGCGCCGCCGAGAACGCCGCGAGCAAAAGAACGGCGGTCAGATTATGATCAAAAAATAGCGTCGCAAACGGGAAGAACGTCGTCCCCAATGCGAACACCGTCGCCGAGAGCAGCACTGCGACTTGACGCCCCGGAAACATCGTCCCCGCAAGCCGGATGAACACCACCACACCCAGCGCCGAGATGAGCCCCACCGTGAACGCCGACACCAGCCAGGAGTTCAGCGTCAGCATCCACCAATGGTCCGGATTCATCCCGAAAAGCTTCTCGATGTGATGCGCCATAAAATACACCGGCACCGCCAGCAGCGCAGCGCCCGGCGGCTTATTCGGGTGAAAGTGACCATCCGGCGCATATCCCACATCGCCCGTGCAAGTCCCCTCGCCCACCTTCACCAAAACCGCATCCGGATCCGGCACCGTGTCGTTCACCGTGAGCTGCGCCCACTCCGGATTCTGAAGCGTCCCCACATTTCGCCAGTCCCCCCAAGTCAGCTCATGCTTCTTCCCCGCAAAAACAAACTCCCCGCGCACGATTTGCGGACGAACAAGCACGGTCGGCCTCTTCGGGTCGCGCAGGTAAACGAGGTAATCATCCACCGCAAATGTCCCCTTCTCAACAAGCGCCCGCACTTCGGCAAAGCGGGCATTCTGATTCCACCCCCCGCCTTGATGAAACCAAGCGAAGGTGATGAACGATGCGAAGAAAAACAGGACTTGCAGACGGCGAGACGGCACACGCCCACCATGCCGTCAGCCCGCGAATTCCCGCAAGCCATCAGTTTCGAGGAAGGCGGACGTCACTTCAGAAAATCGCCCATCTTCAGTCACCCGCTCGTAAAACAGGCAACATCCCAAACGCCGCTAATCTCTGGATGGCGCAGTCTTCGACCGAGCAGTTACTGCGGACCTTTCAAGCGGAAGAAACGCGCTGCCGGGGACGGGGAAACGGTGTGCGTTTTTTGCGTGGCGCTTTCGGTGATGCCGGTGGTCACGGTAGTCCAGACGGGCGTTGCAACGGCGAGGTCGTCGCAGCTTTCGAGCGTCCAGCCGGTGAGGTAAATGGGCCAGTTCACCGTGGGATTTCCGGAGCCATCGGTGGCGACGGTGACGGGCTTTTTTAGCGAAGGGAGATAGACGGAATTGGTGACGGGCGGCACGCCGACGAGTTCGGCGGAGAGGTTCGCGATGTCGGCGTTGCGGATGGGCGGAGCGGTGGAAAGCATGGTCGGGCGAGTTGTGCCGGGGGTAAAGCGGTTATCAAACATGGCGTAGAGGTCGCTATTTGCAGGAACGCCGGGGGCAAGTAGGAAAAACGGGATGGTGTAGTTTTCCACGAGGGTTGCGTTCGTATGGGCAGTCAGGCTGCCACCGCCGCCGCCGTGATCTGCGGTGAGGATGATGGCGTATTTTCCGGCAAGGGCGGGCTTGGCATCGAGTGCGGCAAAGATGGAGCCGAGGTATCCGTCCAAGGCTGCGATGGAATTCCAGTAGGCTCCACTGACTGTGGTGGACCAACCGCTGGCGTGCCCCGCAGTATCTGGG
The DNA here is from genome assembly GCA_043728745.1 of Verrucomicrobiaceae bacterium. Lineage (GTDB taxonomy): Bacteria > Verrucomicrobiota > Verrucomicrobiia > Chthoniobacterales > Chthoniobacteraceae > SXWH01. The sequence continues at coordinate 3,811 of JAYTMG010000290.1, read as the reverse complement.
TCCGTGACATGGAGGAACGTGTAGCGCCATAGGCTCGTGCCCGCGATTTGAGTCGTGAGGGTGGTCACGAGCGAACTGGTAATGCCGTTCTGAATTTGCGCAAAATCGATCTTGTCGTTCGTATTGTTCACGCCAGTTACATCAGGTGCGCCGTTTGTTGCATCGTAGCTGCGGTCCACGATTATCAGCCTCGCTTTTCCGAGCAGAACGGCGGTGGTCATCCCACGGTCATGCACCATGTCGAAAATGCTCGCCTTGTAAGGGCCGGAGTTCGTGCCGAACGCGGCGGTGTAAGTATGCACCGTGGTGGATGCAGTATCCCCGCTGGTGAGATTGCTCGTGAATCCCGTGTACTGGCTCGTTGTGAGTCCCGTGACGAAGTTCACAGGCTTACCAGTAATCATGGAAAGGTGATTCGGAATCGTCTCCGAATAGTCGAAATCGCAACGTGCTTTATAAGTGAACGCAGAGCTGTTGCGCAGCCGGATGAGGTTCGGGAAACTCGCTGGCGTCGTCTCAATAATGGTCTGTAAATAATCACCCCTCAGACCATCCACGCTGATGGCGATAACGTTCTCAATCGCCGCCTCAGCCTTCGGAGCGGGCGCGAGACAGAGAGCCGCGAGGACGAAAATGCCGGCGAGGTACGGACTGGAAGTGGAATGAGTTTGCACAGAGAAAGAGTGAACCTCGCCGCTTCCCAAAAGTCGCGCCTCAAATTGGTAAGTCCTGCGTAAACCCGCGAACGAACCGCCAGCATCCACGGTCCGCACCGTGGGGACGCTGGAAGAAAACGGCGATTTGGATTTATCCAGTTGGCGGATGCGGGAATTCATGGCTGCATGACCGCCGTATGAATCGCCGAACTTTTCTTGCCATGTCCATCGTTGCCGCCATGCCCGTCTTTGCCGCTGAAAAAGACACCCGCTGTTTTGAGATGCGCGTTTATTACGCGGCTCCGGGGAAGCTCGATGAGCTGCACAAGCGTTTCCGAGACCACACGACGGCGCTGTTTAAGAAACACGGCATGACCAATCTCGGCTACTGGACACCGGTGGAAAACACCGACTCGAAGCTCGTCTATGTCCTCGCGTATCCGAGCCGCGAAGCGCGCGAAGCATCATGGAAAGCATTCATGGCCGACCCCGATTGGAAGGCAGCTTACAAGGCCAGCGAGGTAAATGGGAAGCTCGTCGCGAAAGCGGAGAGCACGTTCATGCAGGCCACGGACTACTCGCCGGAGATCAAGGCTTCGTCGGCAGCGCCGCGCGTTTTTGAGCTTCGCACATACACCACCACTCCGGGGAATCTGCCCCGCATAAACGCCCGGTTCCGCGACCACACGACGGCTCTTTTTGCAAAGCATGGGATGACCAATCTCTTCTACTGGAACGTGCAGGCAGGCCAGCCCGGCACCGACAACACGCTCGTTTATCTCCTCGCGCACAAAGATGCAGCGGCGATGGCGGAATCGTTCAAAGCGTTCCGCGCAAACCCCGATTGGGTCGCGGCGAAAGAAGCTTCGGAAAAGGCGGCGGGCGGCTCCCTCACGATTCCCGATGGCGTAAAATCCGTCGTGATGACAGCGACAGATTACTCGGAGACCCGCTAAGAAAAATGGAACGACTTTCGCCTCCACAATTGCGGCGCGAGGCGGAGCGCGGAAATGGTGAAACCTGTGCCTGATCGCAAATCTCTGCTCGACGCGCTTAAGCGCGTCTTCGGCTACGACACCTTCCGTCCGTTGCAGGAGGAAATCATCTCCGCCGCGATGGCCGGCGAGGATGTCTTTGCCTTGCTGCCGACTGGCGGAGGAAAGTCGCTTTGCTTTCAGCTCCCGGCGATCGTTCGCGATGGCCTGACGGTCGTGGTTTCACCGCTCATCGCGCTGATGAAAGACCAGGTCGATGCGCTGGTTGCAGCGGGTGTGCAGGCGACATTTTTGAACTCCACGCTCGGCGAGAAGCTTTCACGCGAGCGGCTCAGCGGGCTTTTTAATGGCGAGTATCGCCTGCTCTACGTCGCGCCGGAACGCCTGATGGTGCCTACGTTCCTGGAAAAATTGCGGCAATGGAATGTGCAACTCGTGGCGATCGACGAAGCGCATTGCATCTCGGAATGGGGGCACGATTTCCGCCCGGAATACCGCCAGATTTCGCAGCTCCGCAAAGAACTTCCCGGCGTCCCGTTCATGGCGCTCACCGCGACCGCGACAGGCCGCGTGCGCGAAGATATCGTGAAGCAACTGCGCCTCAGCGACACGCATACATTCGTCGGCAGCTTCAACCGCGCAAACCTCACCTACCGCGTCCTGCACAAAGAGACGCCCACGCAACAAGTCGTTCGCTTTTTGAAGAACCGGCGGCGGGAATGCGGCATCGTTTACTGCCAAAGCCGGAAGTCCTGCGAGAGCCTCGCCGAGCGCCTTGCCGAACAGGGAATCGCCGCAAAGCCTTACCACGCGGGCCTTGCCGACAAGGAGCGCGCGGAAAACCAGGAGCTATTCTTGCGCGACGAAGTGAAGGTGATTTGCGCTACGATTGCGTTCGGTATGGGCATCAACAAGCCGAACGTCCGCTTCGTCATCCACTACGATCTCCCGAAAAATATCGAGGGCTACTACCAGGAAACCGGACGCGCCGGACGCGACGGATTGCCGGGCGAATGCGTGCTCCTTTTCTCCGCAGGCGACGTGGCGAAACAGCGGCATTTCATCGACGAAATCGGCGACCCTGCGCAGCGTAAAATTGCGCGCGACCAGCTCCAGACGATGATCGGCTACTCCGAGAGCGCGGGATGCCGTCGGCGGGAACTGCTCAATTATTTCGGCGAAACTTATGCCACGCCGAACTGCGGCGGATGCGACAATTGTTTGGAACCGCGCGAAACGTGGGACGGCACGCTCGCCGCACAAAAATTCCTGAGCTGCGTCTGGCGTGCCCGAGAAGCCAGCTACCGGAAAGACGCGACCTTCGGCATGGCCCACCACGCGGAGATCCTCACTGGCGCTGATTCGGACCGCATCCGAAAGTGGAACCACAACCAGCTCTCCACCTACGGCATCGGCAAAGAACATCACCGAAACGACTGGCCGCTCATCGGGCGTGAGTTGGTGCGGCTGGGCTATCTGCGAATGACCGATGGGGAGTTCCCCGGCGCGGAACTCACCGCAAATGGAATCGAAGTGCTGAAGTCCCGCGCCAGCATTTTCCTTACGAAACTCCCCGTCCGCAGCAAGCAAAGCGAGCCGCAGCAACGCCCGAAGGTGAAGCGCACCGGCGACATCGTCTGCGACGAACAACTCTTCGAAACACTACGCCGACTCCGCCGCGAAATCGCAGACGGGCTCAGCGTTCCAGCCTACATCGTCCTCGGCGACGTGACGCTGCGACAAATGGCGCGCGACTACCCGACGAACGAACTCGAGCTGCGGCGCATCAGCGGATTCGGCGAAAAAAAGCTAGAGCAATTCGGCGCGCAGTTTGCCGACGCCGTCGTCAAACATCTCCGGGAAAACCCGCGCCAAGTCTTCCTCGATTCGGACGAGTGACCCGATCAGGGTGTGATTAATTCTACTTTGTTAGTAACCTATCTGGGCATTCCAACAGAGCCGATATAATTCTGAAACCTTCACGCCGCCCACACTGAGTGAGCGGCGGATTCATAAACAACCAACAACCAGTGGCCGTCATAAGGCGGTCAGAAAAAAAATGACGGCGGCCTTCTCAAGGGCTGCGCTAACCGCAAGCTCCAATTCCTCGATAGCTTCGCGGATTGCTTCAAAACCAACTCGCCCAACAACACGCTGCTC
>JAYTMG010000289.1:0-11001 GCA_043728745.1 Verrucomicrobiaceae bacterium | reverse complement strand
TGCGCCCGTCCGGTGCGATAGCTCTGCAAAGAATGTGCTGGCGACACCGAACGCAGCCGAGGCAAGCACCACCTTGAAAAGAAGCCAGGGCTCCAAATGAAAAAACGCAGCAGCAGGCCGGGCATTTGCGAGATACGAAATGGCGTAATGCGTGTGACCGATTCCCCACGCGTGGCACGTCCAGTCGCCGACGACCGCCGCGATGAAGCACGGAATCAGCGCTTCGTATTGAATGCGCCCCATCATCAAAACCTCCAGTGCAAAGACCGCGCCCGCGATCGGCGTTCCGAATACCGCACCGAATCCTGCGGCGATACCACCCATGAGCATGATCCGCATGGTTGCGGTATCGAGCCGGAGCATCCGGCAAAACCCGCTGGCGATACTTCCGCCCATCTGCACCGCAGTTCCTTCGCGCCCTGCCGATCCGCCGAAGAGATGAGTGACGAGCGTCCCAAACAAAATCAATGGTGCCATCCGCCGCGGAACACCGCCGCCGGGCTGGTGGATTTGATCGATAATCAAATTGTTCCCGCCCTCCGCAGAGCGCCCGATGTAGTGATACAGCAGCCCCACCAAGACGCCCGCGAGAGGTAGAAAGTAGAGCAACCACGGATGGTCGAAGCGCACGGCTGTGACCGCATCGAGACTCCACAAAAAGAACGCAACTGCCGAGCCCACCGCAACGGCCATCGGGATAATAAGGGCCAGCCATTTGAGCGCTGCCAGCCCAACTGCGAACCCCGCTGCAATCCGACGCCGAACCGCAATCACGGGCGTTCCTCCCGTATAAAAATCGCGCGTTTCATCGAAAGGAAACTCCGTGGCTGTGATGTGAACATGATACTACTTTGGTGAGTAGGAATCATCAGCCGCACTTAAACTGCGGCGGTTCCCCGGCGAAGCGCCGGGCGGCAGAAATCCATTGCCGTTTCGGCAGTTCTTCAAGCATCCGAAGCGTTCCAGGTCAAGCATCCGCCAGCAGAGCGAAGGTGGCGGTGCCGTGACTAAAAGTGGATGCGCAAAGTAAGACAGGTTTCCAACCTGTCACCTGCGAGGCCAGCCGAGAAGACGTTCATTTTTCGAGTAGGCGCGGTGAGGACGGGTTGGAAACCCGTCATACTTTCCGAAGTAAGACAGGTTTCCAACCTGTCCCCAGCGGGTTTGTCACGAACACCTCGCCCGTGCTTGCGAGCCAGACAGGTTGGAAACCTGTCCTACTTTCGCTGCTCCGTTTGCCCGCATTCCACTTTTAATAACACGCCAATGGTCCTTCCAACGTGACATTCAGGTGGCACAAGTCCCCACTTTGGGCATTGTAGGGCCACCAAGCTCACCCTTCACCAAACACCCATTATGCTCCGTTACATCCTTTCTCTGTTTTTCTTCGCCGTTGCATCATCGCACGCCCAACTCTCCATCACGGAGTTTCTCGCGAGTAATTCCAACGGTCTTCAAGACGAACTCGGCAACGAGGAGGACTGGCTGGAGATTCAAAATACGAGCACCGGCACAGTGAATCTCAGCGGCTGGTATCTCACGGACGAAGCCGCGAATTTGCGCAAATGGCCGATGCCTGCGTGGACGCTCAATGCCGGAAACCGACTCGTCGTTTTCGCATCGAACCGAAACAGGACGCCGGCGCAGACGACTGCGGGACAGGACAACACGGGTTCGGCTGCTTCGCCGCGACTTGCGACAAATTTCAAGCTGACGACAAGCAGCACGACCACGCCAAACGGCTATCTCGCGATTTCGCAGGATCAAGCGGGCGGGGCGATTTCGGTCATCTCGTCGTATGTGAATTACCCGAAGCAGGTGACGGATATTTCTTACGGGCTCTCGATCACCACGGCGGCGCTGGTCTCCACGACTTCGCCTGCGAAGGCGCTGGTGCCGACGGTGGGAAATGGCGGCAGTGCGCTGGCTGCGACGTGGCGCGGTGGTGCGGAGCCGTTTGATGATTCGACTTGGACGAGTGGCATTCCGGGCGTGGGCACGGCGGGCACGGCGACGGTCGTGGCGGCTGCGAATTTAAAGCTCCGGCTGAATGCAAACGATGCGGCCAATTTAGTCACAGATACTTCGGGCGCGGTGCCCTTGCATCCTGGAACGAACGTGGGCAACACGGTAGTCCACATGCCGAGCGCGGTGGACACTCAGGCTTCTTCAGTGCTGCGGCGCGGGGCGATGCAGTTTGACCAAGCGCTCAATTCGCAGGTGACGATTGCGGCGCACGCGGATTTTACGGCGACGAATGGAGTGGTGATGTTTTGGATGAAAGCCGGAAATGTCACCGGCACGGGAAGCGAGTCGGCGATGATTTGGGACCGGCGTATCGGCGGGGTCGGCGGGGTTATCGCATTGCAAAATCCGACGTTCAACGTCGGAAACGCGGGCAAGTTGTTTTTCCAGCCAAATGGCGGGGGCACATCGCTTTATTCGACGGTGCGGGTGGATGACAATCAGTGGCATCATGTCGCGTTTGTTTATAACCAAGCTGCGGGCGGCACGGATACGTTTTACGTCGATGGCGTCGCGCGTGGTGCCGTGACTCACGGCACGGCGTGGAACTGGCCCGCTGCACAGCAAATCGAGCTGGGCAGATCACACGATGGCTACTGGCAGCGCTACACCGGGCTGCTCGACGAGGTGCGTTTTTATAACACCGGCCTCTCTGCGGCGCAGGTTGCGTCTATTTATAATGGCGCGGATGAAGATGTGGCGGCCTCCGATGTGGGGCTCGCGGTGAGTGTGTCGGGAAATTCCGGCGCGTTTGTGCGTGTGCCATTCACGATTGCGAACCCCGCGATTTTCTCCTCGCTGCGGCTCACTTCGCGAGTGAACGACGGCTTTGTCGCTTACATCAACGGCACGCAAATCGATTCGCTGAATGCGCCGGGTTCGCCTGTTTATAACTCGGTGGCGACGACGACGGCTCTTGCGACGAAGGCGAAAGTAACCGATGTCGCGGTGACGGGCGGTCTGCTCGCGACGGGGACCAATTACCTCACGATTCACGCGATGAACAACTCGACGAGCGACGCGAATTTCCTCGCGCTCAATACGCTCGACGGCGTGTCGCTCGATCCGACAGGAAACTATCTCGTTTCCATGACTCCGGCTGCGACAAATAGCGGCATCCGCACGAACATCGGGCCGTTTATTTCGAACGTAACTGGCGAGCCCGGAAACCTCGTTGCGCGTCCTGTCGGCGGTGCGGGCAGTGCGGCTATCGTCGTGTCGGCTAAGGTCGCGGCGAGCCTGCGTCCACTCGCGACGACGAATCCCGTGCAACTCGCGTATCGCACCATGTATGGCACGGAAACGGTGGTCAACATGACGCCCGGTGCCGGCGGAATCTACACGGCGACGGTGCCCACGACACAGCTCACAGCGGGGCAAATGCTGCGTTGGCGCGTGATTGCTTCGGATAATACGGCCATCCAAAGCACCGCACCGTCTTTCCTCAGCGCGACGGATTCGGACCAATACTACGGCACGGTTTCGCTCGATGGAGTCACCACGCAGCTCCCGATTTATCACGTCTTTGTGCCGGGCACTTACACGTTTAATAATGCGCACGCGATTGACACGAATAACGTCGGCGGACGCGCATCGTTTTTCTACGACGGCGAGCTGTACGACAACGTGTATATCCGCATCAAAGGCGACACCACGCGGACGCTGAACAAGCGCGCACATCGCGTCGATTTCAACAGCGAGCATCAGCTCCGCTGGGCCGTTGACCAGAAGCGACTGCGCGAGCTAAACCTCAACGCGGAGTACGTGGACCCGACGTTTTCGCGGCAGTTTATGAGTATGTGGTTTCACCGGCTCACAGGCACGGGCGCGGCGAATCATTTCCCGGTGCGCTGCCAGATCAACGGAGTCTTTTGGCAGCTCGCTTTTCATACGGAAACGCAGGACTTTGAGCTGCTGGAAAACATGGGGCTCGACCCGAATGGCGCGATGTACGCAAGCGTCGGGCAGATGGGCGGCGTTGCTGGCGAGAAGCAAACGCGCATCACGGAAGGGACGACGGACATGGCGAGTTTCGTTACTGCGATCACGAATGCGAATCTCACCACGAGGGAAAACAACGTCTTTGATCAGATCGATGTTCCCTCGACGATCAACTACATCGCCGCATCGCGCATGATGCAGGAAGGCGACGACGTGTGGGCAAACATGGTCATCTATCGCGACAGCGACGGCACGGGCGAATGGCGCGTCATTCCTTACGATCTGAACCTTTCGTGGGGCCAACTTTACTACGCCGACTACACCGCGACGCACACCGCGATGCTCGCCACCGACGACACGGACAAGAGCCACCCGCTTTACGGCAACGTATCGTGCTACACGCTCAACTACGCGGGCCTGCGCTACAATCGGTTCTACGACGCCATCATCTCCGTGCCGCGCACTCGTGCGATGTTGAAACGGCGCATCCGCACGCTGATGGACAATTATTTGCAAGCGCCCGGCACCGTGAACCCGCTCTTTGAAGCAACCATCGACGCACACATCGCCCGCATCACGCCGGAAGCCGTGCTCGACCGGGCGCAATGGGGCTGGCCTGCAAACGGCGGACCTTACGGCCTCGGCAACGTCGCCTTTTCCACGGCGGTGAGCGACATGAAGAACGGCTTCATCGCCCCTCGCCGCACGCACTATTTTAATACGCACACCTCGACCACGAACGTAGGCATCGCGAACGCAAACAGCGCTGGAATCCCGGCTACGCCGCAAGCCGCGAGCTTTCCGATGACGATTACCGCTTACGACTACAACCCGACCGATGCGGGTAAACAGAACGCTGAGTGGATTCAAATCACGAACCCAAATGCGTTCGATGCCGACATCTCCGGCTGGCAACTCACGGGCGGCGTCACGTTCACTTTCAAGAGCGGCACCGTCGTCGCAGCGGGCACGTCGATTTATGTCTCGCCGCGCCAGCAGAGTTTCCGCGCACGCACCACGACGCCGCGCGGTGGCGAAGGGAGATTTGTCGTCGGTCCATACAGCGGGCAGATTTCCGCACGCGGCGAAATCCTCGAACTGCGCGATCCCGCAGCCATCCTCGTCACCAGCGCGACCACGCCTGCCGCCCCGACGGCTGGACAGCAGCAACTCCGCATCACCGAGCTGAACTTTAATCCCACCGCGCCCACTGCGGGAGAACTCACCGCGCTGCCCGGCGTCGGCGTGAGCGATTTCGAGTGGATCGAGATTCAGAATACCGGCGCAAGCGCGCTCGCAGTCGGCGGCGCGACGTTCACCAAAGGCGTCACGTTCACATTCCCCGCAGGCTACACGATTGCCGCTGGAGCACGCGTGATCCTTGTCGCGAATCAGCCCGCATTTCTCCAGCGCCACGGAGCGGGCGCGACCATCGCGGGAACATTCATCGGCAATCTCGATAACTCCGGCGAGGAGATCGAAATCGTCGATCCAAACGGCGAAGTCATCCTCGATTTCCGCTATGAAAATAGCTGGTTCCCGCCGACCGATGGCGCGGGCCGCACGCTCGTCGTCCGCAACGCATTGCCAAATTTCGCGACCTACGATGCGGCGACGCATTGGGCGATCAGCGGCAGCGTGAACGGCTCGCCCGGCAGCGCCGATGCAGATTTTGCAAATCACTTCGACGGCTGGCGCTGGGATCAATTTAGCGAAGCGGAAATCTATCTCCCATCGCCGCCAAACCCGACGCGCACATCGAACCTCGCACTCGTCGGCCCCGCCGCCGATGCCGATGCCGACGGCCTGAACAACCTTGGCGAATACGCATTCGGACGCAACGCCCGCGCGAACGACAACTACGCGCTCGCGACACCCGGCACCATCACAGTCGGCCCGGACAACTATCTAACCGTCACATTCACCCGCCGCCATCAACCGCTCGATCTCGCATACACCATCGAGACGACCGACACGCTCGGCGGCACATGGATTCCCACGACCGAACAAGTCGGCACGACGACCGATCTCGGCAACGGAATCGAGCAAGTGACCTACCGCGACACCGTGCCGCAGTCAGCAGCCGCCCGGTATATCCGCGTCCGCGCGGTGAAGCCGTAGTTCACCGACGCAGCGTGGCACGAACGCCCTCGTTCGTGATCGTGCCCCGGACGCCCCGTCCGGCGAAGCCGCATATTGACATGCGATCCGCGGGTGCCATTAAAAGTGGAGCACGCGCGAACAGAGCAGCAAAAGTAGGACAGGTTTCCAACCTGTCAGGCTCGCAAGGAAGAGGGAGCACTTCCGGGAATGTGCGCTGGGGACAGGTTGGAAACCTGTCTTACTTTGCGCCCCCACTTTTAATCCCACTCGCGCTCCACATCCCCGTGATTGCAGCGACCCGCCGCGCTGGGTAAATGTGCGCGATGCTCGACCGCCCGAAGCGTCTCCTGCCACTTGATGCCCTGCGCGGATTCGGCATGCCCATGATCATCGGCTTTGGCGAGTTGCTGCGCTCGGTGGCCACATCGGCGGGTGCCACGGGAGTTGCGCGCGAGTTTGAGCATGTGGAGTCGCTTCATCCGGGTGTGACGAAAAAGAGGAATACCATCGGCACCTACTTCTTTTCGAGCGACTTGAGCTCGATCTTCCGGAACCACACGGGCTGTCCCTCGGCCTGGAGCGCGATGTGGCCGTAGTGGAGCATGAGATTCCCGCCGACATCGAGGAGGTCGGTAGCGGGGGCGTTGTCGTTCTTCGGGTCGAGCTGTGGGCGCTGGTAGCGCAGGACTTCCACGCCGTTGATGCGGTGGATGATCGCCTCGTTGCCACGCACCTCCACCTCCGCCTTCACCCACTCCTCGGCGGGGAAAGTCGGGGCGCTCGATTTCACGATGTGCTGCGTCACCAGCTTCCCGTCGATCTCCACGTTCGTGCCGGGCGTGCAGAGGTTGGCCGTTTGGCGCTGCCCTTTCCCCTCATCGGCGAGAAACTGCATCTCCAAGCTGGCGGGGAAACCCTGATCGAATCTCATGCTCTGCGGCGGCTGCGCGTGGAGCATCACGCCGCTATTGAGGTTCACGTAGCTCGGCGCATCGGCCATCATTTTCCCCGCGAAGCGATACTCCATGCGCAGGATGTAATGGGAATAGGCCACGTTCGTAAAAAGGTGGCCGAATTGCTGGTCGAACTTCTCGTAGCCGTCGTAGCTCACCTTCAGGATTCCATCCTCAATGCGAAAGGTGTTCGCGAAATTCTCCCCCAGCGGACGCTTCGCGATCTTGATCGTCCAGCCCGTCAGATCCTTCCCATTAAAAAGCGGGACCCACTTCGAGTCCTCGGCGAAAGCGGATGTAGTAAAAAGGAGAGCCAGTGCGGTGAAGCGAGCGATGTTCGACATAGCGCGGATATTGTCCGCTCCCGCTGCATTTCCAATCAGAACATTTCGCCCGCACCCGATCGTAATCCTACTGCTAAGCCCGAGGTGGAAAAACGTCGCTCACCGCAAACTCGATCCCCGGTAATGCGACGGCGCGCAGTGTATCCCCATCGCGCAGCGTTACTCGTGTGCGGTAGCCTTCCGCGCCGGGGTCGCGATAGACATCCCACTCGCGCGCTTCGGGCCGGATGACCCAGTATTCTGGGATGCCAGCCTCCGCGTAAATGCCGGCTTTTTTCTCATCGACGGCAATCGACGTAATCGCGATTTCGGCGACGAGCGCGGCCGTATGCGGATGCTCCGCGAGCCAATCCGCAGGCTTCCCGGCAACTACGGAAATATCCGGCTCCGGCTCCGAATCGCTGAAGGTCAGCGGTGATTCCTGCCGGACGACAAAGCCCGGCGGAACATGGCTGATTAACAAATCCCGGAGGACTTGAGAAAGGTATTCATGGAGTGGCGATTTTGGCATTTTGCGAACAATCACTCCTTGAAGTAACTCGACATCCTCATTCAAAAATCCGGCGGCCCCAAACGCTTGGTAGTCCTCCACAGCGATGCGATAGATTTGTTTCTGAATATCAGAACTCTCAAGCAGCGATCTCATGTTCCGACCATAGCCGCCGCGTTAAACTGCGGCAAGACAGACTTTGGGAGGCAGGCGCAGCCGGGTGTGTTGAAAAGCGGGGGATGACGAAGTGAACTCGCTTGCGTCGTAGCGCACGCGGCCCTCCGCGTGCTCTCCCTCACGCGGAGGCCATTTTTTTGGTAGCACGCTCTTTGGAACAGCTCTTCGCGAGCAGGATAATCACGCGGAGGGCCGCGTGCGATGGATTATTTGAAAGACTGATGTGCACTGACTCCGATCTGGCGGCAATTCTCAAGGGGTAATGCGTAGGCCCTGTCACATTCCGGCACACGGGGAGTCGGTCACTATTCGCTGTAGTCGTAAATCAAATCGTAAACGAGTTCGTCAGAAAGATTCTCCATACACGCCTGTATCTGGCCCTTAATTTCGAATCCAGCAGATGGATTAGCACTCGGGTCGGATGAGGCCCCCCCGCCAGTTCCGGAGTAGTAGCAAGCCTCAAGCATCAAGGCCGTTGCCATAACCATCCGCGCGCTTCGTTGTTCCTTCAAACGTTCCCATTCACTCGGAGGTAAGAAAGATTGAATGTTTTCACAACCATCGAGCCAGCGTAACCAAGCCAAAAACTCGAGCTTGTAGTGCGCAGACGGGAATCCTTGCCAATTCTCAAGACGCCGCTTTTCACCGTTCAATGTTGCTGACGTAGAGCCAAGCAGTAAGGGGATACCCAAAACCATCAGCCTCGCAAGCCACGCATTTCTTTCCCTATTTGTCATGGAGACACCCTCGAACTGGAAAAATGGGTATAATCGACCTATGACGGTGAATGCCGCAGCGCGCTTGAACGGTCCGGGTGGCTTGGCAAAATAAGGACCGCCAAACAATTTAGCTCCAATTTTACATGAGTCCGACAGACTTTCGCGATACAGAACAACGTTAAAACCAAAATTTGCGGCTTGGTTTTCGTTCCACCAATTTTGAATTTTTGCAGCGATTCGGAATGCTAAGGAGAAATCTTCGTCATCTCCTTTTTCCCCGTCACGGGAGGAAAGTAAACCCATGCTCGGTTACAATTCGATCTTGTGGAGTCTGCGAAGTATCCCTAACGTGCTTTCTGGAAGCATTTTGAGCTGCTCGCGTGAACGTTTTAGATGAACCTCTAGTTGGGCATTGTGGTCGTTATCTTCGACCGAAATCACTTCAGATGGAGGGTTTGGGACATTAAACATCTCGACAGGGCCGAAATGACTTGGGTCAATTCGGCCTGTGCGGACAAGTCCTTCAGGATTAGCTACGAGCGATGGCATTAGTACGGAAGTTTTAAGCTCGGACCGTGCCAAGCTTAAGGTTGTTTTTTTCATTCGCCGTGAACAATTACTGCCACAGCAGATTCGTTATTAGCGCGTTCACCGAGCGTGTCCAGTGTTTTTTTGACAATTTCAGACTGATGTCCATTCACTGGTGACCGTCAGGTGGTCTGTTCCTCACTTCCCCCCACCGAACTCCGCCTCATATTATCTCTCCGCGCTCCGCAACTCCCAGTAGCGCGACGGCTATGTCGGCAGATGCCACGATCGGGTTTCACCGACGCGTCAGCGGCTGCGTAGATGGAATCGTGAGTTTGTTTCATTGATGTTTGATCACTTCGGTTGCCGCCGCTGGCTGTCTGCAATTTCGGTCAGGCGACAAAAGACGACTGAATCCAAAGCCGGGCCTGCAAACCAGCCCACAAAAAAGCCGGGAGCTTTTGGCCCCCGGATTTTGTGAGTTTCTTATGCGGGTCGGTTAGACCTTCGCGGCGCTGTATTCCCAGCCGGCGCGGTATTTCGCTCGCTTGATGAACTTGTTCGCGTCTTCGTTGTTCGTGACTTTGAGCGCGGCGCTATCCCATGCGAGGCGCTTGCCGGGGAAGCGCATGGCGAGGCCGCCGACGAGCGTCGTTTCGGTGAGCGGCACCGAGTAGTCGAAGTGGCCCATCGTCTCGAATTCCTTGCCGTTGCGGATCGCTTCGGCCCATTCCTGCTGCGGATTTCCTTGGCGCACGCTGCGGGTTTCGGTCTTGGGGATTTTGTCCGCAGGGAATGCGTCGCGGCGGCTTTTGGGCCAGAGCTGCATGTCTTTGGCTTGGTCGTTCTTGTTCAAAATGACGCCCTCGGTGCCGATGATCATCCAGCCGCCGGCGCTGATTTTTCCGCCGAATGCCTCGGCCATGTCGATGGACGACGGGAACTCGGGGAGATACGGCGAGCCGTCCGGCTTTTTGCCTTCATACCATGTGAATGGAACGTCGCCGTGTCCTGCGACGTTGGTGAATTCGAGCTTCACGACGGAGCCGGTCGGCCAGGCGATGTCGGTGAGATCATCCACCTGCGTGGCGGTGACGAAGCTCGGCACTTTCAGCCCGCACGCGACGAACGGCGCATCCATGAGATGGCAGCCCATGTCGCCAAACGCACCCGCTCCGTATTCGAGGAAGCCGCGCCATTTGAAGGTGTGGACGTTGTCCGAGTAAACGTCGTCCGGCGACTGGGCGAGCCACTTTTCCCAATCGAGCGTCGTAGGCACTTTGCCGGAGCGGTTCAAAACGGCCGATTTGCCCTGCGGCCAGATCGGGCGGTTCGTCCAGACGTGGATTTCTTTCACTTTGCCGATCGCGCCGGCCTTCACCCACTCGGTGGTGACGCGGTTGCCCTCGTAGGTGTGGCCTTGGTTGCCCATCTGGGTGATGACTTTCTTTTTGCGCGCAGCGAGGTGCAGTTCGCGGTTTTCCCAAAGCGTGTTGGTGAGCGGCTTTTGGATGAAGAGGTGCTTGCCGTGCTGGAGCGCGTGCATCGCGGCGGGGTAGTGCGCGTGGTCGGGCGTGCTGATGGTGACGGCTTCGATGCTCTTCATCTCGTCGAGCATCTTGCGGAAGTCCGTGAAGGCTTTCGCGTTCGGGTATTTCAACTGCGCCTTGGCGAGCGTGGTGGCGTCCACATCGCAGATGGCGACCATCTCGTTGCCCTCG
>JAYTMG010000288.1:0-2626 GCA_043728745.1 Verrucomicrobiaceae bacterium | reverse complement strand
TCCCAGATTTCCTCGGCGGTCGTCTTCATGTGAATCGCAGGATTTGCCGGGTTGTTAAACTGCTGCGGAATCCACGAATTCGGAGTTTCTTTCGCGAGGGCTTCCGCCTTGGCGATTGCGCCTTTCATCCCCTCGGTGCCGGGCGTGAGAACCAGCTTTGCACCAAGCATCGCGAGCAGAGTGCGGCGCTCCAGCGACATCGTCTCGGGCATCGTCAGGATGAGCTTGTAGCCCTTCGCTGCCGCGACGAATGCGAGCGCAATGCCCGTATTCCCACTCGTCGGCTCGATAATGGTCGTGTCCTTTTTCAAGATGCCACTTTTCTCCGCATCTTCGATCATCGCTGCGCCGATACGGTCCTTCACGGAGCCCAGCGGATTGAAGAATTCGCACTTCAGCGCGATAGTCGTGCTCGCATCCACACCTTCGTCGGCAGGGATGCGGTTCAGTTTCACCAACGGCGTGCGGCCGACGGTCTCGATGATGTTGTTGTAGATTTTGCTCATAGGAATTGCGGTCGTTCGTTTAGCCGCCGCACTGTGCGGCTGCAAGGAAATGGATCTATTTCAGCCAGCGGTCAGCATAGTCCAGCCACACGGCCCAATCCGCCGTGGTCATGGAATGCTTGCCGGGGCGAATATAATATCCGATGCGCTCGTTCAGCAGTTCGTTGATAGCGGGCCGCGTCGCAGGAAATTTTGGCGCTTCGCCAAAGAGCGCGTAAGCCGGGGCCGCGGCTGCAATCAGCGAAAACTGACCCTCCGGATTCGCCCACGCGTCGCCCTCGGCATTGCTCAGCAACACAGGCCGCGGCGCACAAATCGCAATGAGGCTGTGCTGATCAAATGGCAGCTTCGCGGGTTTTTCTACGAACCCTTTGAAATTCTCGCAGAACCAATGCGGGAACGATTTATTGATCACCGCGATGGTTTCCGCCGTCGGTCGTCCATTCGCGTGCGGAGCCGCAAGCAGCGCAGCGACGCGACTCGGCCCGGTGCCGCCGCTCCCGGCCTGACTCGGAATCGCCATCGCGAATCGCTCGTCCATCGCAGCCGCAAGCAACGCGGTTTTTCCGTTGCGAGAATGGCCGACCGTCGCGGCGCGCTTTGCATCAATCTCCGGCACGGTGCTCACATAATCGAGCATCCGCGAAAATCCCCACGCCCACGCCGCAATCGTCGCCGTGTCGGTCGCACCGCGCGGAGCATCGTTTCCGCGAATGCGAGCGAGGGCAACTTCGCCCAGCGCCTTGTCATCCGGCACCACATCGCCGCTGAAAAACGTCGCGACGGCGTATCCGCGATCGATGCTTTGCTCCAGCGCCCAAACTTCTTTTTCCTTCCCGCGTCCCGCGTTCGACGCGCGGTTTGGCGGCATATCTGGGAATTTATCACCGACCCAGCCGCGAGGCAGCGCAATCGCCGGATCTTCGAGCAGTTGGTAGTTCCCGTGAAAATTCATCCCGAGAAAACACGCCGCCGGTTTCTCGCGTTTATTTGGAAAAACGACAAGCAAGTGCACCGGCGAAGCCAACCCACAGTCCACATCGAACTCGCGCAGCGTAGCCTTCCCCCCGAGCGCCGATTTGTCCTCGCGCAGCAGCTTCCCGCTCACCGGGCGTGTGGCGGGATTTGCCCCATACATGTAGTGCTGAAAAAGCGCGCGAAGTTCCGGGGCGCGCTTCGTCTTCCAATCTTCCAGCGTGGCGATTTTCGTCCCGTCGCGCATCACGAGCACATCGGGATACGCAGGGTTCTCCGGTAGTTCGGATGGAGCAGGAAGTTCGGCGGCGAAAGAAGCGGCGGATAATAGAGTCACGAGCAGCAGAGGTTTCATCGCATCGTGAATGCGCGAACCATCAGCCGGATGCAAGCGCTGCCTGCGCACAAATTTCTCAGCGCCGCGCTTCCCGTCCGGCGAGCAACTGCGCTGCGAGCTCGGGGTCTTGCGCCTTCGAGAAAACTTCATCTCGGGCGATGATCCCGGCGAGGTAAAGATCGACGAGCGATTGCTCGATCGTGACCATCCCGACTTTCGAGCCGGTCTGGATCTCCGTGGCGATTCGGAATGTCTTATTGTCGCGAATCAACGCGGCTACAGCGTGCGTATTCACCATGATTTCAAACACGGCGATGCGTCCCGGCTTGTCGATTCGCGGCACGAGGAGCTGGGAAATCACGGCCTTCAGATTCGTGGAAAGCTGCACGCGAATTTGCTCCTGCTGATGCGCCGGGAAAGAATCGACAATGCGGTCCACCGTGCGGCCCGCGCCAGTCGTATGAAGCGTGGAGAAAACAAGATGCCCGGTCTCAGCCGCACGGATTGCAGTTTCCATCGTCTCCAAGTCGCGCATTTCACCGACGAGAATCACATCGGGATCTTGGCGGAGCGCGCGACGCAAACCTTCGGGGAAACTCGGGACATCGACGCCAACTTCGCGCTGATGAATCATTCCGGACTGATGCTCGTGGACATACTCCACGGGGTCCTCGATGGTCACAATGTGGTCGCCGAGGTGCGCGTTGATGGAGTTCAGCATCGCTGCAAGCGTCGTCGTTTTTCCCGAGCCGGTGGGGCCGGTGACGAGCACCATTCCGCGCGGCATCCGGATGAGTTCGGAAGCGAT
>JAYTMG010000287.1:0-7093 GCA_043728745.1 Verrucomicrobiaceae bacterium | reverse complement strand
AAGACGCGAAAAGACGCGAAAGGATTTCCCATTTCGCGCTTTTTTGCGTTTTTCGCGGGCCAATCTCGCGGTGCCTCAGCGCAAGTAACAAAGTAGAATAAATCACACCCCTCGCGAAGTGCGGGCGTCATTCGTCATTCCCAAGGGCGTGCCGTTGCCGTAGGGTCTCGCGCTTCTGTGACTACACCAACTATCGCGCTTCAAAATCTTACGCTTCCTGAATTGGAAGAACGCCTCATTGCACTGGGAGAGCCGAAGTATCGGGCGGGCCAGGTGATGCGCTGGCTCTACGAAAAGCGCGCGGAATCTTACGAAAAAATGAGCGATCTTCCTGCTGCGCTGCGGGCTCTGTTTGTGGCGGAGTTTCCGTTTGTCCGGCTGGAGAATGTGCGGGTGCTCGGCTCGAAAGATACGACGCAGAAGTTCCTCTTTCGCCTGCCGGATGGGGCGCTCATCGAGAGTGTGCTGATCCCGGCTTCGCCCGCGCTGTATGGCGACCCGAGCGACCGGCGGACGATTTGCATGAGCACGCAGGTGGGCTGCGCGTATGGCTGCAAGTTTTGCGCGAGCGGGCTGGATGGGTTTGCGCGCAATCTCTCGGCGGCGGAAATCGCGGGGCAGTTTATCGAAGTCGAGCGGATCTCCGGGGAGAAGATCAACAATATCGTGTTCATGGGAATGGGCGAACCGCTGGCGAATTTCCCGAATTTGATGAAGGCAATCACGATCCTAAATTCCGAGTGGGGCGTCGGGCTTGGCGCGCGGCACATCACGATCTCCACGAGCGGGCTCGCGCCGCAGATTCGGCAGCTTGCGGAGCAGCCGAAGCAAATCCGACTGGCGATTTCCCTGCATGGCGCGACGGATGCCGTGCGCGAGCAGATCATGCCGGTGAATAAGAAATACCCGCTGGCTGCGCTGCTGGATGCGTGTGAGTACTACACGACGAAAAAGAAGCAGCGCATCACGTTTGAATACATCCTCATCAAGGGTGTGAATGACGAACTGACCCACGCCGCAGACCTCGCGCGGCTGGTGAAGCAGGTCGGGGCCAAGGTGAATTGCATCCCTTATAATTCGGTGGAGGGTCTGAACTGGGAGCGGCCCGACGTGGCGCGGCAGGATGCTTTTATGTCGGTGCTGGAGCGTTCGAATTGCATCGCGACGATCCGCCGGGAGAAGGGCCACGACATCGCGGCGGCGTGCGGGCAACTTCGGCGGCAAACCATGCAGAAGTGACGGAAACGCCTTGACCACTCAACTCACTTCCACCATCCCACACGTCGCACATGGCAATCCTCGTTGACTCTAATACTCGCATCCTCGTTCAAGGCATCACCGGTGACTTCGGTTCACGGCATGCAAGACTCTCGCTCGACTACGGCACGGCGCTCGTAGCGGGCGTCACGCCGGGCAAAGGCGGCCAGACTTTCGAACACGGCGCGCACAAGGTGCCGGTGTATGATACTGTCGCCGAAGCGGCCCGGCAGACCGGTGCGACGGTGAGCGTGATTTTTGTCCCGCCGCCGTTTGCCGCAGATGCGATTTTCGAAGGCGTGGAAGCGGGGCTGGACCTCGTTGTTGCGATTACCGAGGGCATCCCGGTGAATGACATGATTCGCGTAAAGGTCGGCATGGCCGGAAAAAAGACGCGGCTCATCGGCCCGAATTGCCCCGGCCTCGTGACACCCGGAACCGGCAAGGATTCGCACGGCGGCTGCCGCATCGGCATCGCGCCCGGCTATATTCACAAGCGCGGAAATGTCGGCGTTGTTTCGCGCAGCGGCACGCTCACGTATGAAGCCGTCTGGCAGCTCACTTCGCGCGGCTACGGCCAGAGCACTTGCGTGGGAATCGGCGGCGACCCCGTGAACGGCACCAACCATACGGACGTGCTGAAGATGTTCAACGAAGACCCGGAGACCGAGGCCATCATCATGATCGGCGAAATCGGTGGCGAAGCCGAGGAGCAGGCCGCGGCTTGGGCCAAGGCAAATTGCAAGAAGCCAATCGCGGCATTCATCGCCGGAGCCAGCGCGCCTCCCGGTCGCCGCATGGGCCACGCAGGAGCGATCGTCTCCGGCGGAAAAGGCACGGCAGCCGCGAAGATTGCTGCTTTGAAGGACGCGGGTATCGCAGTCGCCGCCACGCCTTCCGCGATGGCCGACACGCTGCTGAAGCACTGGGGCCGCTAGCACAAAATGCTTGAGCTGAACGATGTCAAAGTAAGCTACGGCGGCATCACCGCACTGCACGGCATCTCGCTCAAAGTGGAGCAAGGAACCATCGTCACGCTCGTCGGCGCAAACGGCGCGGGCAAGACGACCACGCTCCGCGCCATCAGCGGACTCGTGAAACCGAGCGCCGGCCGCATCACCTACAAAGGCGGCGAAATCGGCGGAATGCCGCCGCACAAGATCGTCGCGCTCGGGCTCGCGCAATCGCCGGAAGGACGGCTCGTTTTCGCCAACCTCACGGTGAACGAGAATCTGCGGATGGGCGCGTATTTGCGCAAAGACACGAAGGAGCAAGTGAAGGATTTCGAGTTCATCTTCGGCATCTTTCCGAGGCTCAAAGAAAGGCGCAATCAGCTCGCAGGAACGCTGAGCGGCGGAGAGCAGCAGATGCTCGCAATAGGCCGCGCGCTGATGAGCAAGCCGCAGCTCCTTCTTCTCGACGAGCCCTCACTCGGCATTGCGCCGTTGCTGACGCGGACAATTTTCGAGCAAATCGTGGCGATCAATCGGGAGTTGAAACTCACCATTTTGCTCGTCGAACAAAACGCGAACCTTGCGCTGGAAATCAGTCACTACGGCTACGTGCTGGAGACCGGGCGGATTCTGTTGCAGGACACGGCTGCGGCGCTCCGTGAGAACCCGAAAGTGCGCGAGGCGTATCTTGGTGGGTAGTGTTTGTTTTGGCGGAAGATGGGGAATGACGAATGACGAATGACGGGCGGGATGACGAATGACGAAGTCGCAAGCGTGCGGTGGACTCAACTCGCTTGCGTTTCGTCATTCGTCATTCGTCATTCGTCATTCGTCATTCCCCATTCGCCATTTATAACGCCCCCACCGGACCTATCTCGCGCGGTAGCCGAAATATTTCCGCGCTTTGATGATGGTCGCTACGGCCTCTGGCACCATGGTTTCCCACGCGGGGTCGCCTTTGGTGATCAATGCGAGAACTTCGCGGCTGAGGATGGAGAGATACTCGGGGCGATAGTTGTCGAGGCCGACAAAGCTGCCGCGCTCGCGGAGGTATTCGTAGAGGTTTTGCAGTTCGCCAGCGACTTTGAGCGTCTCGACCGTCGATAGGTAACCGCTGACGGGATCTTGCAGCGGATAGACGTAAAGCCGCAGGGCGTTTTTGAACAGGCGACCGAAGCTTTCGAGAATGCCGCCGGGCAGGCTCGTGTAATATTTCTCCTGAAAGATCTCGATGAGCGTGGGCACCCCGAGAACAAGGCCGATGCGCTCTTTCGTCATGCGGCTGAGGTATGCGCCGAGGCGGTGGAATTCGCTGAAGTCGGTGATGATGACGACGGTGCCGCACGACGCGAGAACGTCGGCGCGCGCGAGGAAATCGCGACGGTCCATTGCGCCGGTCTGGAGGAGGTTGGTCATGGTGAGTTCCATGACTTGAAGGACTTCCTTGCCCGCCACGGCGGGATCAGCCGCGAATTTTTCGAGGGCGCACCGCATCATGTCCATGTTGACGTGAGTGACTGGGCGGAAGCTGCCGCGCTCGACGAGAATGGCCTTCTTGTAAAAGACTTCGCTGGGCTGAAGCACCGCACCATCCGGGCCAAACATGGCTGCGCCGCTGAGGCCGACTTGCACGAGTTTCAGCGCCATGAGGCGGTTATCGACGTTGCGAAATTCGATGCCGCTAAACTCGATAAGGTCGATTTCGATGCGCCCGAGCGTGAGCCCGTCGAGAAGGCTTTCGACGAGGCTCTCGGGCTCGTGATGCTTGAAGAAGCAGCCGTGGCAAAGGTTGACGCCCACGATGCCGAGAGCTTCCTGCTGGGCAGCAGCGTCGGTATCCAATAGGCGGATGTGGACGAGGACCTGGCTGGCGTTGTCGTGCGGCTGGGCCTGGAACTTTACCCCGAGCCAGCCGTGGCACTCATTCGTCCCCTGAAAGTTGCGAGTGGCCACAGTATCTGCGAACGCGAAGAACGACGTGGTGTCGCCGCGCATGACGGAGAGGCGCTCGATATTCAGTGCATACTCGTGGTCGAGCATCGCTTGCAACCGCGGGCGCGAGACGTAACGCTCGGCAGTGCCGTAGATGGCGTCGCTCACGGCCATGTCGTAGGCGCTCATGCTCTTCGCGACCGTGCCGCTCGCACCGCCGACGCGGAAGAACCAACGCACGACTTCCTGTCCCGCACCGATTTCGGCAAAGCTGCCGTACCAGCGTTTGTCGAGATTCACGCGAAGGGCCTTCTGGTGTGTATTGAGCTGCTCTGCGTCTGACATGAGGTAAGTATGAATGATGGCTCGCGATTTTGGAAACCAAAAGGGAGGTTCAATTCCCGGTAGTCCGATGGCGTCACGAACGACAAGGCCGCAGGCGTGAAGGCACGGGGCCTCGCTTGCGTTCGTCATTCCCCTACCCCAACTCGCTGTAGGTGCTGCGACCTCTCACCCCTCCCAAATAAACTCAATGGGCATCGCGATGTCGGGATGCACGCTCTGGTGGACGGGGCAACTTAGCGCGGCGCGCTCCAGCGCTTCACGGTGCGGATGATCCTTGGCGAGTGGCACTCGGATTTCGACTGCAAGCTTTCCGATCCGCCGGACAGGCGCGGTGATCATTTCTTTTCGCACCCGGACCGCCATGCCTCGTAGGTCGATGGAATGACGCTCGGCGAATATCCCCATGATCGTCGCCATGCAGGACCCGAGTGCTGTGGCGACGAGGTCCGTCGGCGAGAAGCTTTCGCCTTTGCCTTGGTTGTCCACGGGCGGGTCGGTGATGAGCGTGGTTCCGCTCGGGCCGTGGATTGCGACGCAGCGGAGGCCGCCTTCATAGACGGTGTTGATTTCTACAAAGTGATTCGACATGCCGCCTGTCTATGCGACGGCTACCACTCAGCGCGAGCGGAGAGTTTCACGTAAGGGGCGGTCTCATCCGTGGAAAACTCCCGGTCCTTTTGCACATAGTCCCACTCGCGATCGACGCTCAGACCGGCCCCGGCCTCGACAATCCACGCGCCGCGCCGCCACGAGGCTCCGACTCCGGCCCGGAGATCTTGAAAGCTGACGGCGGCGCCACTCAAATTCGATCCTTTGCGCTGGTCGGTGTGGTAGGAGCCTGTCGCCCATTCGCCGCCCAGCCAGACATTGAGGTCCTCATTTAACGCCCAAGTCAGCCGTGGCTCCGGCGGGATTGCGGTGAGGGTGACTTTGTCCGTGATTCTCCAAATGAACCCCGGACCGCCGATGATCGGGTAACTGCTCAGCGGATCGACCCTGGCGAAAAGTGCGAGGGTGAAATTATCCGACATCGGAATTCCCACGCCGAAAAGCACCGGGCAATTGAACGATTTTGTGCTGATGTCGTTTTCAAAATATACGCCCGGCTTGGCCTCGATGAGCACGCCTACTTGCTTGCCGACGCGGTATTCCAGCGCGACGACGCCAGCGATCCGCTGGAGTCTGTCGGGAAGTAGCGAACCGTTGTTGTGGTCGAACTCGTAGCGCTGGTGGTCCACTCCCATACGAAGCTGCCAGTGTCCGCCGGAACCCGGCAATAGACGACTGTCGGGCAGAGCCTGCACGGTGCTGAGCCGGACGCGCGCGCTCCATAGCGAACCGCTCCCTGCATTCTCTGCGTAGTCGGCCTTCCCGACATAAGCCGCATCGGATTCCAGGACGAATCTGCGCGGCTCAGGCCGAATGAGTTCGACGGCGGATTTTTGCTCACCGGCTTGAGCGGCGATCGTGAGAGCGAGTAGAGTCAGGCATTTCATATAAAGGATTCGGTATCAGGGCGCAGGTTGGATGCACAGAAACGAATAATAAAGCCAAGAGGACGCATCCAAGCGCGTGGGATTGTGCGATTCATCCAAGAAACAATGGTCTATGAGATTGGCTAGAAGTCCGGCAGAATAGACCGCCGAGCACCACTAATACACACTTTCAAAATGAACAAATCCGCAGTCACCCGTCGCATCATAGAATCTGGAATCATCGCAATCCTGCGCTCCCCGAGCGGTGCGAAGCTGCTGGAAGCAGCGAAAGCGATCGTCGCCGGTGGAATCTCCGCCGTGGAGGTGACGATGACCACGCCCGGCGCGCTCAACATCATCCGCGACACGAAGCGCGCGCTGGGAGATAGCGTGTGCATGGGAGTCGGGAGCGTGCTCGATTCCGAGACTGCGCGTTCGGCGCTGCTCGCTGGTGCTGAGTATATCGTCACGCCGGTCGTCCTTCCGTCCGTGATCCAATTGGGGCACCGCTACGGCGTGCCCGTCATCATCGGGGCGATGACGCCGACGGAGGCATTCACCGCGCAGGAATTGGGCGCGGATTTCATAAAGCTCTTCCCTGCGGACACGCTCGGCCCCGGTTACGTGAAGTCGCTGCTGGCTCCCCTCCCCGGCCTCCAGATCATCCCGACAGGCGGCGTGACTCCCGAGAACATCGGCGACTACATCAAGGCGGGCAGCGTCGCAGTCGGCGCAGGCTCGGCATTAGTAAACCAGGACCTGCTCGACAACGGAGACTTCTCAAAAATCACCAAGCTCGCCGCTAAGTATGTCTCCGCGCTGAAAAAGGTCCGCGGTCTTTTGCCGCCAGCGTCTGCGTAGAGTTTCGAATCACCGCTTCGCGAGCTGCGCGAAGCGGTATGCGCCGATGCCGATGAAAATAATGTTCGGCAACCACACGAGGAACGAGGGGTGAAAGTTCGCACGGTCGCGCATCATGTCCGCAGCGACGAGGAGGAGGAAATAGAGCATCGCAATCCCAAGGCTGATTGCGAATCCGACGGACGTTTCCTTTCGCTGGGCGGTGATGCCGAGAGGCACGGCGAGCAATGCGAACGCAATCGTGGCGAGCGCGAGCGAGAGCCGTTTATT
>JAYTMG010000286.1:0-2320 GCA_043728745.1 Verrucomicrobiaceae bacterium | reverse complement strand
AAGACGCGCACCGACCACATCATCACCCTCGAAGACCCGATCGAATACATCGTCAGCTCGCAGAACTGCCACGTCACGCAGCGTGAAGTCCACACCCACACCAAGAGCTTTGCGAACGCCCTCCGCGGCGCGCTCCGCGAAGATCCGGACATTATCATGGTCGGAGAAATGCGCGACCTGGAGACCATCCAGCTCGCCATCACCGCATCCGAGACCGGTCACTTGGTGCTCGCCACGCTTCACACCGGCACCGCAGCCCGCACGCTCGACCGCGTCCTCGACGTTTTCCCCACCGACCAACGCGATCAGATTCGCGTCATGGTCTCCGAGTCGCTCCGCGGAATCGTCTCCCAGCAGCTCGTCCCGCGGGCCGATGGGAACGGCCGCGTCCTCGCGCTGGAGATTCTCCTTCGCACGGAGGCCGTCGCTTCCTGTATTCGAAAAGGCG
Source organism: Verrucomicrobiaceae bacterium (assembly GCA_043728745.1). GTDB lineage: Bacteria > Verrucomicrobiota > Verrucomicrobiia > Chthoniobacterales > Chthoniobacteraceae > SXWH01. The sequence continues at coordinate 1,872 of JAYTMG010000286.1, read as the reverse complement.
AGACCTACATGCTCCCCGGCGTCATGCAGACAGGCGGAAAGCTCGGCATGCGCCTCATGGACGACTCTCTTCTGGAACTCTACAACGACGGCATTATTACCGCCGAAGAAGCATACGTTCGCAGCGAACAAAAAAGCATCATGCGCCAGGCGCTCATGGGCTAGACCCACTCTCAAACTCTCAAAAATACCCATGGCCTACATTGACCAATTCTTCGAGGTTCTCATCAACGCGGGAGCTTCCGACCTTCACCTCGGCGAAGGACAGCCGCCAAAAATCCGACGTCACGGCGGAATCATCCCGATTCGCGAGGAGATCCTCACCCACGACGAGATGGCCTACATGATGAGCGAGATCTCCGGCCCCGAGCGCTGGGAGCGTTACTTGGAACAGGGCGACCTCGACTTCGCGTACGAGATGAACGACGACTCGCGATTCCGCTGCAATTTCCTAAAGCAATCGCACGGCTTCGGCTGCGTCTTCCGTCTCATCCCCACGAAAATCATGACGCTCGAGCAACTCGGCATCCCCGAGATTGTCAAAGAGTTCGGCCACATGCGCGGCGGGCTCGTCCTCGTCACCGGCCCCACCGGCTCCGGCAAATCGACCACGCTCGCGGCGCTCATCGACTACATCAATATCAACTTCAAGCGGCACATCATCACCGTCGAAGAGCCCATTGAATTCGTTCACAACAACAAGCAAAGCATCATCACCCAGCGCGAAGTTCCCGAGCACGCCACATCGTTCGCACAAGGACTAAAGGCCGCGCTGCGCGAAGACGCCGACATCGTTCTCGTCGGAGAAATGCGCGACCTGGAAACCATCCAGCTCGCCCTCACCGCCGCTGAGACAGGACTCCTCGTCTTCGGCACCCTCCACACCAACAACGCCCGCAAAACCGTCGATCGTATGATCGACGTCTTCCCTGCCGACCAGCAATCGCAGGTCCGCACCATGCTTGCCAACTCCCTCCGCGGAGTCGTCGCCCAGCTCCTCCTCAAAAAGACCGCAGAATCCGGCGGCGGACGAATGGCCGTGAACGAAATCCTCGTCGTCAACGCCGCAGCCAGCGCCATCATCCGCGAGGGTGCCACGCAAAAGCTACAAGACGTCATCGTCGGAGGAAAAGGGCAGGGCATGCAGTTCATGGACGACGCCGTGTGGGCCGCCATGCAGCAGGGCCTCATCACCCCGATGGAAGCCTACATGAAAGCGATCGATAAGCCCCGCTTCCGCATGTTCCTCGGAGCCGAGGCCGAAAACGTCCTGTAGCAAATCCCGCCCGCCCGCGCCCAAGTTCCCGTCATTCGCGAAGCGCGCTTCGGCGTGCTCAGGTGCCGCTCGACTCGGAAATTGAGGGGGTGATTAATTCTACTTTGTTACGCCTTTTGTCGCACGGTGTTTCAGCCGGATGGCCTGTGCATTCTGGATTCTGGACAGCAACGATATCTGGAGAAATAGACAATCATTCTGTGCTCATCATTTTGTTTCCATGTAACGCGAGAATTCACAAAATAATGGTCACAAAATGATAGAGTGATGGTTTCCCCTCGCTGTCCTCGGTCGGTTCATAGTGGAAATACTCCCCAAGTAACAAAGTAGAGTTAAAAGTGGAATTGTAACACTCATCCGGCGGATTGCTGATTGATGAGCTCCGATTGATGATTGTTGAAATTTTCCGCCTCTCGCGAGCCGCGTCACCATCCGACACTTCAACAATCAACAATCGATATTTCCACGCGTGACCAACGCCCTGACTCGATTCCACTTTTAATTCTACTTTGGTACTTGCGCTGAGGCACCGCGAGATTGGCCCGCGAAAAACGCAAAAAAGCGCGAAATGGGAAATCCTTTCGCGTCTTTTCGCGT
>JAYTMG010000285.1:0-1048 GCA_043728745.1 Verrucomicrobiaceae bacterium | reverse complement strand
GGCAAATATAACGGCCCTCGACGGCAAGCCGCTCGAAAAGCTGGATGTGGAAATCGACATTCCCGCGACTGCCGACACACGCGTGGATGGCCTCGCGAGTCCTGCTGCTGCAGCGGTTTCGGGGTTTTCCTACCGGCTCAAATCACCGCACACATCGAGCGCGGTATTCATCGGATTCAGCGGCTCGCCGGTTGTTTCGGAACAGGAGCCGAACAACGACGCAGGGCACGCTCAAAAGCTCACACCGCCATGCGAGGTTGCGGGACAGTTTTTCCCGGCAGCGGATGTGGATACTTTCACGTTCGATGCGAAGAAGGGCGACGTGTGGTGGATCGAAGTCACTTCCAACCGGCTCGACCTTCCGACGAATCCGTTTCTCGTCATCAAGCGCGACACCGCAGATGTGCAGGAAGCCTACGGCGCGGATACCAATATCGGCGGCGCGCGGTTTAGCACTGCGAGCAACGACCCTTCCGTCCGCTTCGAAGCAAAGGAAGACGGCACTTACCGTATTTCGATGCGCGACCTTTTCGGTGGTGCGCGCAAGGACCCGCGCAACGTCTATCGCCTCGCCATCCGTAAGGAATCGCCCGATTTCCGCCTCACGGCAATTACCGAGCCCCGGCTCGAAAAAGCAGACGACCGCACCGCCGCGCCGCGCGCTTCCTTACTCCGCGCAGATGGAACGACCGCAATCAAAGTCATGGCTTTTCGCCGCGACGGATTTGCGGGCGAAATCGAACTGCGTGCGGAAGGTCTGCCGCCCGGCGTTTCGTGCGCGCCGATGAAACTTGCTGCTGGAGCGAACGAAGGCGTTCTTCTGCTGACGAGTGTGGAAAAGCCCGAGCGTTGGGCCGGACCGATTCGCATTATCGGCAAGGCGAAGATCGGCGAGGCGGAAGTCAACCGCGAGGCTCGCGGAGGTGCCGTTCGCTGGGCCGTGGCCGATTCAAACAACGATGTGATTCGTCCGCGGCTCACACGCGACATTCCGCTCGCCGTGGGCTCAGCGGAGCCAGCGCCAATTTCCGTGACGGTCGCGGAGGAC